>DMYQ01000299.1:4938-5894 GCA_003482555.1 Janthinobacterium sp.
TTCGCCTTTTCCGGCGCCGACTTCCAGGATGAAAAAGCCATCATCGTCGGCGAGTTGTACCGGCGCGACGGCGGCTGGCGCTTCGGCGCCGTCGGCCAGGGTTTTGCCGGCGGCCTGGCGGCGCTGCTCAAGCACTTCGGCGGCAGCGAAGCGGCGCCCGCAAAGCCCCCCGTGCCCGCACCCACGCTGGAACTGACGCCCACGCCAGCGCCCGCGCCGGCAAAAATCTCGCTGTCGAAAATCCGCCTCGAAAAGCGCGGCGACAAAGTCTCGCTGGACAAGCGCGACAGCCAGGGTTACGGCCGCATCCGCGTCAACCTGAACTGGAACCAGGGGCCGGCGCCGGGCGCCAAGGCCGAGACGGGCGGCTTTCTCGGCAAGCTGTTCGGCAAGCCGGCCAGCCCCGCGAACGGCATCGACCTCGACATCGGCTGCCTGTTCGAACTGAAGGACGGCGCCAAGAGCGCGGTGCAAGCGCTCGGCAACAGCTGGGGCGCTTACGAGCGTCCGCCCTACATCCACCTGGAAGGCGACGACCGCACCGGCAACCTCAGCACCGGTGAAAACATCTTCATCAACGGCACCCACTTCGAGAAAATCAAGCGCGTCCTGATCTACGCCTTCATCTACGAGGGCGTGCCGAACTGGGCCGCCACCGACGCCATGGTCACCATCGAGATATCGGGCCAGCCCTCGGTCGAAGTCCGGCTCGACAGCGGCAGCAGCCAATCGATGTGCGCCATCGCCATGCTTGACAACCAGGGCGGCAACCTGCAAGTGAGCAAGCTGGTGGAATACTTTGGCGGCCAGGGCAAGGTCACGGCCCACGAAGCGATGGACAAGCGCTACGGCTTCGGCTTGAACTGGTCGGCCGGCCGCAAGGACTGAGATTTTTACCAACCACAAATAAGAAAAACCATGATCACATCCAAACGCGTCACCCTGATCCTGACCGC
>DMYQ01000242.1:0-17706 GCA_003482555.1 Janthinobacterium sp.
CGGAAGTAACCGTGGAAACCGTCTTCGTCGTGGCCGGCGTCGGCGAACGCCGTTCCGCAGGACAAGACCAAGGTGAATGCGGCGGGTAATGCCTTCAAGATGCAGTTCTTCATTTTGTGTCTCCAGCCTATCGTTTTAGTTTTAAAATGCGGCGACGTCGGATGTCGCCTTTCCCCAGAAAAAATCCCCTCTCCTTTCGCTGCTGATAAATCTTGCTTGCCACGCCAGCGGCGCCGGGTTCCGCCCGCTATTTCCCGCTCACCGCCGCCGGCGCCCTCCTCACTTCATGGTCGGCATTGCGAACTCGGCGCCGGCCGCGGTCGATGCCGGCCAACGCTGCGTGACGGCTTTTTGCTTGGTATAGAAACGCACCGATTCCGGGCCGTGCGCGTGGTGGTCGCCAAACAGGCTGCGCTTCCAGCCGCCGAAGCTGTGGAAGGCCATCGGCACCGGGATCGGCACGTTGACGCCGACCATGCCGACCTGCACCCGGTGCGCATACTCGCGCGCCGTGTTGCCGTCGCGCGTGTAAATCGCCGTGCCGTTGCCGAACTCGTGGGCATTGACCAGCTCCAGCGCCGCCGCGAAATCCGCCACCCGTACGATGCACAGCACCGGCCCGAAGATCTCTTCCTTGTAGATCGCCATGTCGGGCGTGACGTGGTCGAACAATGTGCCGCCCAGGAAAAATCCGTCTTCGTGGCCGGGTAATACGAGGTCGCGCCCGTCGATGGCCAGTGTGGCGCCGGCCTCGACGCCCTGGCCTATGTAGCCGATGATCTTGTCCTTGTGCGCCCGCGTGACGACCGGGCCCATTTCAGCGGCCAAGTCCATGCCCTGCGTGATTTTCAAGGCGCGTATGCGCGGCAGCAGGGCCTCGACCAGCTTGTCGGCCACGTTGCCGACGGCGACCACCACCGAAATGGCCATGCAGCGCTCGCCGGCCGAGCCGTAGGCCGCGCCCATCAGCGCGTCCACGGTCTGCTCCAGATCGGCGTCCGGCATCACCACCATGTGATTCTTGGCGCCGCCCAGCGCCTGCACCCGCTTGCCTTCCGCGCAACCGGTGGCGTAGATGTGCTGGGCGATCGGAGTCGAGCCGACGAAGCTGACGGCGCGCACGTCCGGGTGCGCCAGCAAGCCTTCGACGGCCTCCTTGTCGCCCTGCAGCACGTTGAAGACGCCGTCCGGCAAGCCCGCTTCGCTCAGCAGCTCCGCCATCAAGAGGCTGGCCGAGGGATCGCGCTCGGAGGGCTTGAGCACGAAGGTGTTGCCGCAGGCGATGGCCATCGGAAACATCCACATCGGCACCATGACCGGAAAGTTGAACGGCGTGATACCCACGCAGACGCCGAGCGCCTGGCGGATCGACCAGGCGTCGATGCCGTTGCCGACCTGCTCGCTGTATTCGCCCTTCAGCAATTGCGGGATGCCGCAGGCGAATTCGACCACCTCGATGCCGCGCGTGACTTCGCCCCTGGCGTCGGTGAAGACCTTGCCGTGTTCGGCCGTGATCAGGGCGGCCAGCTTGTCGGCGTTTTTCTCCATCAACTCCTTGAATTTGAACATCACCCGCGCCCGGCGCAACGGCGAGGCGGCCGACCAGGCCGGAAAGGCGGCGTGGGCGGCGGCGACGGCCGCGTTCAATTCGCTGGTCGTGGCCAGCGCCACGTGGGCGCTGACGGCGCCGGTGGCCGGGTTGAATACTTCGGCGCTACGCTCCGAATGCGAGGCGAGCGGGCGCCCGCCGATGAAATGGCCGATATTTTTAATCATGTCTAGCTTTCAGTAAAAGTGAAGGTACTGTGTGGTACCGGGGACCTGTCCCCGCGCTTCATGGACGACTCAGGTTTTCAGCATCCATTCATGCGCCGGATCGTTCTTGAAATGCCATTCGCGCTTCGGCCCCGCCATCACGTTCAGGTAATAGGCGTCGTAACCGTAGGGCACCACCACCGGGTGATAGCCGCGCGGCACCATCACGACATCGTGGTTTTCCACCGCCATCGACTCGTCGAGCGAGCGGTCGTCCGTGTACACGCGCTGGAAAGCGAAGCCCTGCGCCGGATTCAGGCGGTGGTAATACGTCTCTTCGAGCGAACTCTCGAGCGGGATATTGTCGCTGTCGTGCTTGTGCGGCGGGTAGCTCGACGAGTGCCCGGCCGGCGTCAGCACCTCGACCACCAGCAAGCCGTCCGCCTGCGCCGTCTGCGGCAGGATGTCGCAGACGTAGCGCGTGTTGGCGCCGCGCCCGCGCACCGAGCGCGTCATGCCGGCCGGGTCGATCAGGCGGGCGGCGCGGGCCGTCGTGGCCGGCGCGCTGCACAGCGCCACTTCGGCGCCGCCGGCATCGGCAGTGATGGCCACGGCTAGCCCGCCCGGCACGTACACCGCGTACGGCGCGCGATCCTCGAAGACGCTGGCGCGCCCGCCCACGGCCTGCCATTGCTGCGCCCCCGCCTTGATACCCACAAAGCCGCTCAGCACGACGATGCACAGTTCCCGCGCGCCCGTGTCGAGCGCGACGCTCTCGCCGGCCGCCAGCCGGTGCGCGGCGAAGCCGACATGCTTCCAGCCGGCCGATTCCGGCGTCACCCGGACGATCTCCGAGCCGCTCTGATTCCCCTTCACGAGCAGTTTCATGCCGCCACCCGCCCGGCCTGTTCGATTTCGCCGACCAGTTGCGCCAGGTGCCGATACCCCATCTGCGCGTACTGATAGCTGGGCGCGACGGCCGGGTCTTGCTCGGCCTCGACCACCAGCCAGCCTTGATAACCGTGCTGATACAGCAATTGCAGCATGGCCTTGAAGTCGACGCAGCCGTCGCCCGGCACGCTGAAGGCGCCATTGATCACGGCCTGCAAAAAGCTCCAATTGCCGTTGCGCGCCAACTTGACGACGGCCGGGCGCACATCCTTGCAGTGCACGTGCGACACGCGCCCGATGTGCCGGCGCAGCACTTCGAGGGCGTCGGCGCCGGCGAAGGTGATGTGGCCGCTGTCGAACAGCAGGCCCACTTCCGGCCCGGTCAGCGCCATCAATTGGTCGACGTCGGCCGCCGTCTCGACATAGGCGCCCATGTGGTGGTGGTAGGACAGGCGCACGCCGTGCGCCAGCGTGTGACGGGCGAACGCCGTCAGCTTGTCGGCGTAGGCGCGCCACTGGGCGGCGCTACTGAAGCGGGGCCGCTTGTACAGGGGACGGGCTTCGCCCTGGATGGCGTCGGCCACCTCGCCGTACACCATCACGCTGGCGCCGGACTCGGCCAGCAGGCGCAGGTGCGGGCCGACGGCGGCGATTTCCTCTGCCACGGAGCGGTGCGCCAGGCGGCCCGAGTACCAGCCGGACACGCACTCGAGCTTGTACTTGCCCAGCACGGCGCGCAGGGCGCCCGACTCTTTCGGGAACTTGTTGCCCAGCTCGAAACCGACATAGCCGATTTCAGCCCCTTCGGCCAGCGCCGTTTCCAGCGCCGTTTCGCCGCCCAGCGAGGGCAGGTCGTCGTTCATCCAGGAGATCGGGTTGATGCCGATTTTGACGTTGAATGTAGTGTCTGCGATATTCATCTTAAATCCTTTGTCCTTTTTTACCTTCTTCGTAGCGCGTGCGCGCCGCCCTCACCTGCTCGCGTTCCGACACTTCCGGCACCGCCACCTCCCACCAGCACCCGCCTTCGCTGGTGGTGCGGGCCGGGTCGGTGTCGATGCAGACCACGTAAGTTGCGTCGGCGGCGCGCGCCCGCGCCAGCGCCTGCTCCAGTTCCGCGATCGTCTTGACGTTTTCGCCGTGGGCGCCGAGCGCCATGGCGTGCATGGCGAAGTCGATATGCGGCGCCCCTGCCCCGGCCTGCAGGCAGTCGTCGAACATATTGTTGAACGGCGCGTTGCCGCAGGCTTGCTGCAGGCGGTTGATGCAGCCGTAGCCGCGGTTGTCGAGCACCACGATGATCAGCTTCTTGCCCAGCATGACCGAGGTGGCGATCTCCGAATTCATCATCAGGTAACTACCGTCGCCGACCATCACGATCACTTCCGCATCCGGCCTGGCCATCTTGACGCCCAGCCCGCCGGCGATTTCATAACCCATGCAAGAGTAGCCGTACTCCATGTGGTAGCCGCCCGGCGTGCTGGTGCGCCACAGCTTGTGCAGCTCGGCCGGCAAGGTGCCCGCCGCGCAGACGACGATGTCGCGCACCGTCGAATCAAAGGCCGAGCGCTGCACGGCGCCTATCACTTCGCCGTCGTAGGGCAGCGCCGGCGCCGCCACTTCGCGCCGCGCCGTGATGGCGGCGACGCTGGCGCGCCATCGCGTCGACCGGGAGCGCGCGCTGTCCTGCCAGGCCGCGTCGGCGCGCCAGCCGCCCAGCAGCGCTGACAGCTTTTCCAGGCCGAGGCGGGCGTCCGTGCGCACGCTCAAGCCGCGCCGTTTCAGCGCATCGAAGGCGTTCACGTTCAGGCTCACCAGCTCCGCCCTGGCGAACAGGGAATTGGAACCGGTCGTGAAATCCTGCAAGCGGGTGCCCACCGCCAGCACCAGATCGGCTTCGGCAGCCAGCAGATTGGCGGCCGGCGAACCGGTGACGCCGACCGCGCCCAGTTGCAGCGGATGGTCCCAGGCTAGAGCGCTCTTGCCGGCCTGGGTTTCCACCACCGGCACGCCATGCGCTTCGGCGAAGGCGCGCAAGGCCGGGCCGGCCAGGCCGTACAGCACGCCGCCGCCGGCCACGATGAGCGGATTTCTGGCCGCGCGCAGCAGCGCCGCCGCCTCTTCCAGTTCGCTCTCCAGCGGCGGCGTGGCGCGGAAAACGACCAGGCGCGGCGCGAAGAAATCGCAGGGATAATCGTAGGCCATGGTTTGCACGTCCTGCGGCAGCGCCAGGGTGACGGGGCCGCAGGCGGCCGCGTCGGTCAACACCTGGATCGCCCGCGGCAGCGCCGTCAGCAACTGGGCCGGGTGGATGATGCGGTCGAAATAGCGCGACAAGGGTTTGAAGGCGTCGTTGACCGAAACGCTGCCGTCGCCGCCGTCCTCCAACTGTTGCAGCACCGGATCGGGCGCGCGCGAGACGAACACGTCGCCCGGCAACAGCAGCACCGGCAGGCGGTTGACGTGGGCCAGCGCGGCGGCCGTCAGCAGATTGGTGGCGCCGGGGCCGATGGAGCTGGTGACCGCCATCATGCGGCGCCGCATGTGCGCCTTGGCGTAGGCGATGGCGGCGTGCGCCATGCCCTGCTCGTTGTGGGCGCGGTAGGTCGGCAGCGGATGCTCCGCGTCGTCGCGCTGGCGGTACAGCGCCTCGCCCAGGCCGGCCACGTTGCCATGGCCGAAAATGGCGAAGACGCCGCCGAACAGCGGCTCGGTGGCGCCGTCGCCGGCGTCGACGCGCAGCGCGGCCAGGTAACGCACCAGCGCCTGCGCCATGGTCAGGCGGATGGTGGCGCTCGTGTTTGCGCTGATGTTCAGGTCGGCGCTCATGCGGCCAGCTCCAGTTGTGCGCCGCGGGTGCGGCGCCAGACTTGAATCAGGGCTTCGAAATTGGCGCGCACCTCGGCGATCAGGGCGGCGTCGCCGATCTCGCCGGCCAGCCAGCGCCGGCTCGGTTCATGGAAAATCGTGCGCCCGACCAGGAAGCCGCGGCAGGTGGCGCTGTCGCGCGCCTCGTTGAAGCTGGCCGCCAGCTCCTCGATCGAGGCGTGCAGGCCGAGCAGCACCACGCCGCGGCAGTAGGGGTCGCGCTCGCGCACCAGCGCGTCGATGGCTTGCCACTGCGCCGCGCTCAGGTGCTCCAGCTTCCACCATTCCGGGTAGATGCCGATGTTGTAGAGGCGCTTGACGGCGCGGTAGACGGTGTTGGCGTCGGCCGCCATGCTCTTCGGCGGGATCACTTCGAGCAGCAATTCATGGCCGCTGACCTGGGCCGCGTCGTACAGCGCCTTCAGTTGCGCTTCCTGCTCCAGACGGTTTTCCACGCTGTCGTCCGGATGCAGTTGCACCAGGCATTTGATGACGTGTTCCTTCGGCCAGCTGATCAGGTGCGAGCCGATCGAGCGGCCCCAGTCGAATTGCAGCGGGTTCGAACCGGGCAGCTCGACCGGGCGGCCTATCCACCAGCCCCGCCCCGTCGCCGCGTTCAGGGCGTCGGCGCCGTAGCGGTCGTCGATCAGCACGCCGATCTTGCCACCCAGTCGCAGCGCCGCTTCGGTCTGGGCGACGGCTTGCACCAGCAGTTGCTTCAAGGCTGGCAGGCGGGCCTCGTCGGCGCCGTTTTGCTGCGCCATGTCGAAGAACTGGTTGCGGTGGTCGAAGGCGAACACGCACAGTTCCTGCCACTGCGGGCGCGCGACGCCGACACGGTGCAGGCGATTCAGGGTGGCGTCGTCGCCCGGCCGCCGCAGGCGCGCCGCGTTGGCGAGAAAATAATCCAGCTCGACCTGGGTCGGCATGGCCGGCGCGCAGCCGTGGCGCGACACCACCAGGGCGCCGCAGCCATTCGCGTAGCGGCAGCAAGTGGCGTAGTCGGCGCCGTTCAGCCAGCCCTTCAAAAAGCCGGCCAGGAAGGCGTCGCCGGCGCCCAGCACATTGAGCACTTCCACTTGCGCGCCGCCGTCGTTGAAGGCATCGTCGAGGGTGGCGGGAATGGCGGCGTCGATCACGGCGCAGCCCAGCGGGCCGCGCTTCACCACCAGGGTGGCGGCCGTTGCCGCGCGCACCGCCCGCAGCGAAGCCATGATGTCGGCACCGCCGCCGGCGATCATGAATTCCTCTTCCGTGCCGACCACCAGGTCGAACAGCGGCAGGATCGCCAGCAGATGGGCGGTCACGCCCCCGTTGGAGACGAAGCGGGTTTCACCGTCGGCCTTGCCGGACAAGCCCCACAGCACCGGGCGGTAGTCGATGTCGAGCACGGTGCGCACATTGTTTTGGCGCGCCAGTTCCAGGGCCGCGCTGCTGACGGCGTGCATGGCCTTGGTCGACAGATGGGTCCCGGTCACCAGGAGCGCCTTGCTGGAAGCGATGAAGGCGACGTCGACGGCGCCGGCCTCGATCGCCATGTCAGCGCAATTTTCGCGGAAGAAGATCAGCGGAAAAGTATCCTTGTCTTTCAGGCCCAGCATGACCAGGGCCGTCAAGCGTTCCGGGTCGACGGCCACGTGGCTGATGTCGCAGCCTTCCCGCGCCAGAGTCTCGGTCAAGAAGCGGCCCATGTGGTCGTCGCCGACGCGCGACAACATGGCCGAGCGCAGCCCGAGCCGGGCGCTGCCGAAGGCGATATTGGCCGAGGAGCCGCCCAGGTATTTGGCGAAGCTCGTCACGTCTTCCAGGCGCGCGCCGATCTGCTGCGCGTACAGGTCGACCGCCAGGCGGCCGAGGCAGATCACGTCCAGCGCCCTGCCGGAAGCGAATTGGGTGGGATTGTTCATCATGGTCCTTTTTAAATACTTACGCCGTCAAGTTCGCTCATCAGCTTTTGCATCTCCGCGCCGCCAGCCATCATGTCCAGCACTTCATCCTTGCTCACCGTGTCCTTGGTGTAAGTGCCCAGCGACTTGCCGCGATTGAGCAGGGTGAAGGAGTCGCCGACGGGATAGGCGTGGTGCACATTGTGGGTGATGAAAATCACCGACAGGCCCCGTTCGCGCGCCTTGTAAATCAGCTTGAGCACATTGAACGATTGCTTCACCCCCAGCGCCGCCGTCGGCTCGTCGAGGATCAGCACGCGCGCGCCAAAGTGGATGGCGCGGGCGATGGCCAGGCACTGGCGTTCGCCGCCCGACATGGTGCCGACCGCCTGGTGCGGGTCGCGCACCATGATGCCCATCTCGGCGAGCTTGTCGCGCGCCGTGTTGGCCGCAAATTCCATGTCCATCACCGGCAGGCAGCCAAACAGCTTCTTGATCGGCTCGCGGCCCATGAAAAAATTGCGCGCCACCGACAGCAGCGGCACCAGCGCCAGATCCTGGTAGACGGTGGCCACGCCCAGGTCGAGCGCTTCCTTGGGCGAACTGAAACTGACCGGCTTGCCGTCCACCAGGTATTGGCCGTCGGTCGGGCGGTGCACGCCCGCCAGGGTCTTGATCAGGGTCGATTTGCCGGCCCCGTTGTCGCCCAGCAGGCAATGGACTTCGCCGGCCTTCAAACGCAGGGTGACGTTTTGCAGGGCGATCACCGAACCGAAACGCTTGCTGATGTTTTCCAGCGCCAGAATGTAGTCGCTCATGACTTACCTCGCTTCCGTCACGCGGCTGCGGACGAAGTTATTGAATAAGACCGCGATCAGCAGCATCACGCCGAGGAAGACGCGGAACCAGTCCGAATTGATGTCGGTGTAAGTGATACCGATCTGCACCACGCCGAAGATCAGCGCGCCGAAGCAGGCGCCGACCACCGAACCGTAACCGCCGGTCAGCAGGCAGCCGCCGATGACGGCCGCGATGATGGCTTCGAATTCCTTCTGGATGCCGCGGTCGGCGGCGGCCGAACCGACGTCGAACACTTGCAGCGCGGCGAACAGGCAGGCGCAGAAGGCGGTGAATACGAACAGCGAAATCTTCACGCTCTTGACCGGCACGCCGACATTCTTGGCGGCGTTGGCGTCGCCGCCGACGGCGAAGATCCAGTTGCCGATGCGGGTGCGGGCCAGCACGAAGCTGCTCAGCAGGGCCAGGCCGGCCCACCAGACGATGACTTTCGGGATACCCTTGACCAGCGGCGCTCCGTTGTCGAGGGCCGTGATCCAGCCGGCCGAGGCCATGGACTGGAACAGATCCTTGCCCACTTCGCCGTGGAACAGCAGGGCCGCCAACCAGTCGTGTTCGGCCAGCGGGCCGATGCCGCTGACGATGGTGCGGTTGGCAAACATGATCGACAGCGCCAGGGTCAGGCCGCGCAAGATGAAGAGAAAGGCCAGGGTGACGATGAAGGAAGGCAGGCGGGTCTTGATGACCAGGTAGCCGTTCAGCCAGCCCAGCGCCATCGAGCCGGCGAAGGCGAACAGGATGGCCAGCCATACGGGCCAGTGAAAGTACACGGAAGGGATGGCGATCATCATGCCGGAAAAACCGATCATGGAACCGATCGAGAGGTCGAATTCGCCGGCGATCATCAGCACGCAGGCGCCGATGGCGATGATGCCCAGGTAGGCGGCCACTTGCGACCAGTTGATCACGCCGTCCAGGTTGAACATGCCGGAACCGCCGGCCGTCACGCCGAAGAACAGGAAGACCAGCAACGCGCCCGAGATCGAGGCGAACTCTGGACGTCCGAGAAGTTTTTTGAACCAGGTGATTTGCCCGACGCGCTCGTCGACGTTCGTCTTGGGCTGGGGCTGGTGCTGGGACTGGAGGGCATGCGCGCCCCGCTCCACAGTTGATTTAACCGCACTCATAACATTTTCCTTTTGTCTTTACCACTGTCGTCTTGCCGCCAGGGCGAGACTCACGCGCGGCACTCGCGCGGCGCGTGAGCCTGTTCTTAACGGAACTGGCCGGCGTACTTCTCCACCTTGGCGATATTGTCTTTCGTGACATAGCCGGGGCCGGAGCCGATATGGCGGGCGCCGTACGATGGCGCCAGACCGTATTCGGCCAGGCGGGCCTTGAACTTCGGATTGGCCATCAGCTTTTCACGCACCTTGGCCAGGTCCGTGATCTTGTCCTGTTTCATGATGGCCAGCACGGCGACCGGGATGTAACCCTGCAGATAGGGTTGCTGGTCGATCGCGAACTTGACGCTGCCATCCTTGATGCCCTTTGAAATTTCATCCGACAAGTCGAAGGTGGCGAACCACATCTTGCCCTTCAAGCCCATCTTGTCGAGCGCCTTCAAGGAAGCGTGGGCCGAGGTCGGGCCCAGCGCCAGCACGGCCTGGGTCTTCGGATTGTTGCGCAGGTAGCCGCTCAATTTGCTTTCGATGGTGGTCGGATCTTCGCCCACGTCCAGGGTGGCGGCCTTGAAATCGACGCCGATGGCTTCGGCGAAGCCGCGGCAGCGCTCGAAGGACGAGGGGTTGGTGGCGTAGTGGTTGACGCAGACGAAAGACTTGATGCCGGCCGCCTTGGCTTTTTCACCGGCCCCCTTGCCGGCGTCGTATTCGGGTTGGCCGACGTGCATCACGGCGCCCAGTTGCTCGCTCTGCGCGACGGTGCCGGAATTGATCGTAATAAAAGGAATCTTCTTCGCGCCGACCAGGGCCAGCGGCTTTTTCAGCACGTCGAAGTCGGCGATGCTGACGATGACGCCGTCGTAATTGCGGGCCGCCGCCTGCTCCACCAGGCGCGCCATGTCGGCCAGGTCGCCGTTCGGGGGATTGCGGTAATCGACCGTCACATTGAAGTCTTCACCGGCTTGCTTGACGGCATTTTTGATCGTGTTCCACCAGGAATCGGAATCGGGCGCATGGCTGATCAGGACGAACTTCTCGCCGGCCGCGTAACTGGGGCCGAGCGCCAGGCCCAGTCCCAGCGCCAGTGCACACTTCAAGAATGTTTTACGGTTGATGCTTTGCATGAATGTCTCCTTATTGGATGGATTTTTTTTAGCTACTTATTTGACGGCTTTGCTGGACGGAACCGGCGCCGCGACAGCGACAAAGGAACGACAAAGGAACCGCACCGAGAACAGAATAGTCCAGCGAAAAACAAAATGCAACGTAATTTGCAAAATAAATTTAAATAGAAAATCGTTTCTATTTCTTATCGTGAGCTCTATAATTGACCCTATACACAAGTGAGGGCCACCATGACCGAGACCGCCTCGATCGACAAGTTGATGCAACAAATCGCCGACGAATACGACGCCTTGTCGCGCCAGCTCAAGCTGATCGCCAAATACATCGAACAGCACCGGGCCAGCCTGATGCTCGAGCGCATCAGCGACATCGCCGCCGCCTGCGAAGTGCAGCCCTCGGCCATCGTGCGCTTCGCGCAGCGCTTCGGTTACTCGGGCTTTTCCGAGATGCAAGATGTGTTTCGTCAGGCATACACCAACCAGGCCACGGCGGCGCCCAATTACCAGCAACGCATCCGCAAGCTCATCGCCACCCACGACAGCGCCATCAGCGCCGGCGACATGACGCGCGAATTCGTCAGCGCCAGCCGGGCCGGCCTGGACGACCTGGCCGCCGGCCTCGACGACGCCCAGCTGGAAGCGGCCGTGACCCTGCTGCAAAAGGCCGACAATATTTACGTCATTGGCGTGCGCCGCTCGTTTCCCATCGCCTCTTACATCGCCTACGCGCTCGAACACACGGACAAGCGGGTGCACCTGGTGACGGGCCTGGGCGGCATGCACCGCGAACAGATGCGCAGCGTGCGCGCGCGCGACGTGGCCATCGCCATCAGCTTCGCGCCCTATGGCAAGGAGACCCAGCAATGCGCCCGCATCGCCCACGACAACGGCGCCAAGATGCTCGTCATCACCGACAGCAAGCTGGCGCCGCTGGCGCGCATGGCCGACGCCCTCTTGACCGTGACCGAGGGCAGCGCTTTCGCCTTCCGCTCGCTCACCAGCACCATTTGCCTGTGCCAGGCGCTATTCATCGCGCTGGCCTACAAACTCGAGTTGGACATTGAAGAAACCAAGAACCCAGGAGAAGATGATGATTGAAGTAGCACTGTTTGGCGCCGGACGCATCGGCAAGATCCACGCCGCCAACCTGGCCGCCCAGCCCGGCGTCCGCTTTAAATATGTGGTCGACGTCAACGCCGACGCCGCCGCCACCCTGGCCGCCCTGCACGGCGGCACTGTCGCCACGGTGGAAACGGCGCTGGCCGACCCGGCCGTCAAGGCCGTCGTCATCGCTTCGAGCAGCGACACGCACGCCGACCTGATCCTGTTGGCGGCGGCCGCCGGCAAGGCGATTTTTTGCGAAAAGCCGGTCGACCTGACCGTCGCGCGGGCGCGCGCCTGCGCCGCCGCCGTGGCCGCGGCCGGCGTGCCCTGCATGATCGGTTTCCAGCGCCGCTACGACCCCACCTTCGCGGCCGTCAAGGCGCGCATAGCAGCGGGCGAAATCGGCACCCCGGAAATGCTCATCGTCACCAGCCGCGACCCGGGCGCGCCGCCGGTCGGCTACATCTTGGTATCGGGCGGCATCTTCAAGGACATGCTGATCCACGACTTCGACATCTTCCGCTGGATCCTCGACGACGAAGCGGTCAGCGTGCACGCCACCGGCAGTTGCCTGACGGACCCGGCGATCGGCGAAGCGGGCGACCTCGATAGCACCGCCGTCACCATCCGCACGGCCAAGGGCCGCCTGTGCCAGATCAACACGTCGCGCCGGGCCGCCTACGGCTACGACCAGCGCTTCGAAATCCTGGGCAGCGCCGGCATGCTCCAGGCCGGCAACCACAAACCGACCGAAGTGACATCGCACACGGCCGTGAACGTCAGCGAAGACAAGCCCGAGCACTTCTTCCTGGAGCGCTACCGCGTCGCCTACGCCAACGAAATGGCGCACTTCTTCGACGCCATCAGCAATGGCACGGCGCTGCGCACCACCGTCGACGACGGCCTCAAAGCGCTGGAACTGGCGGAAGCGGCAACGACTTCGTGGCGCGAAGGCCGCGTCGTCACCCTGTAAAACAAGGCTGGGGTCAGGTCTCGCATTGTCGGTTTCCTTAAAAGCAAGGCTGGGGTCAGGTCTCGCATTGTCGGTTTCCTTGACGTCGGGCACGCAAGCACCGGTTCGATCTATTGCCTAGGAACATAAAGCGACAATGCGAGACCTGACCCCAAAGTTTCAAACAAGAATGGAGAGAGACATGCAGCAACAGCAGCAGAAATTACGTATCGGCATGGTTGGCCTGGGACGGCTGGGGCAGCGGCATGCCCGGAATCTGGCGCAGCGGGTGCCGAACGCCGAGGTGGTCGCCGTCTGCAGTCCGCTGGCCAGCGAACTGGACTGGGCCGCCACCACCCTGGGCATCACTCAGGGCTATGCCGATTACAGCGCCCTGCTCGCCCATCCGGGCCTGGACTCCGTGTTTTTGGTGACGCCGACCTCGCTGCACGCCGATCAAATCATTCAGGCTTTGCGCGCCGGCAAGCATGTGTTTTGCGAAAAACCGCTCTCGCTCGACCTGGCCGATTGTCTGAAGGTGGAGGCCGAGGCGGCCCGGCACCCGCAACTGACCGTCATGATCGGCTTCGTGCGCCGTTTCGACGCCAGTTATCACGATGCGTATCAAAAAATTCAGCAGGGCATGGTCGGCAAGCCGTATCTGATCCGCTCGCAAACCTGCGACCAGAACGATCCCAGCGGCGCTTTCATGCGCTTCGCGCCCACCAGCGGCGGCATTTTCCTCGACTGCAGCGTGCACGATATCGACCTGGCCCGTTGGCTGCTGGGCAATCCGGCGCCGAAGCGGGTCTACGCCAGCGGCACGAATGCGATCCACACCGGCTTGCGCGAATTCGGCGATGTCGACAACGGCCTGGCGACGCTCGAATTTGCCGACGGCAGCATGGCTTCCTTCATGGCTTCGCGCACCATGGCGCACGGGCATGAAACCCTGACCGAGGTGTTCGGCACCGCCGGCCGCCTGGCGGTGGGCGCCAACCCTCGCGGCAATCGGGTCGAGATTTCCGATCAGTATGGCGTGCGCAACGAGTGCACGCCCGATTTCTTTGCCCGCTTCAGCGACGCCTTCCTGATCGAGGCACAGGAATTCACCGACGCCGCGCTAGGCTTGCGCAAGCTGTCGCTGACCCTGCACGACGCCACCGAAGCCACCCGCATCGGTCTGGCGATGACGCGCGCCATGCGCGAGGGACAGGCCGTCGATTTCTGATGCCGTGAAGCGTAGTCGGCGGCCCGCGGCGCGCGGCGCCGCCGACATATCGGCGAAGTCCATGGACAATTGATCTATACTGTCGAATCAGCCATTGCCTGGCGCCGTTGGTCGCGCATCCCCTGTATCGCCGCTTCCGCGATGACACGCCGCCCCCGGCGGGACGGGCCCACACATGAAAGGAAGCAAGCTTGCCTATCGTTCGCATGGATTTTTCAGACTGCCGCCCCGCTCCCGCAAATCGGCTCTCCGGGCCGCGCCATGGGTAGCGCGCCAGTAAACACTGTGCAAGACATCGCCGAGCGCTACGTCAAGCTGGTTCTCGCCATCGGCCGCCACGACGCCGCCTATGTCGACGCCTACTACGGCCCGCCCGAATGGCAGGCCGAAGCACTGGGCGAGCGGCGCGACCTGGCCGCCATCGGGCGCGACATCAACGACGCCCGCGCCCGGTTGTCGCAGCAAAGCCCGGCATTGGCCGAGGAGGCGCGCCGGATCGACTTCCTCGACAAACAATTGCGCGCGATGCGGGCGCGCGTCGACATGCTGGGCGGCACCGTCTTCAGCTTCGACGAAGAAACCGATCGCCTGTACGACGCCGTGGCCCCGCACCATGCGCGCGCCCACTACGCGCAACTGGTGGAGCGCATCGACGCCCTGCTGCCCGGCCCCGGCTCCGTCAGCGCGCGCGTCAACGCCTTCCGCGCCGGCCTGGCGATTCCGCCCGCCAAACTGCGCTCCGTGATGGACGCCGCCATACAAGCGGGCCGCGAACGCACCCTGCAATTCATCGACTTGCCCGAGGGCGAGCATTTCCAGCTCGAATTTGTCGGCGACAAGCCCTGGAGCGGCTACAACTGGTACAAGGGCAATTACCAGAGCGTGATCCAGATCAATACCGACTTGCCGATTTATATAGACCGCGCCGTCGACCTCGGTTGCCACGAAGGGTATCCCGGCCACCACGTGTACAACGTACTGATCGAGCAAGACCTGGTGCGCGGCAAACAGTGGCCCGAATACAGCGTCTACCCGCTGTTTTCGCCGCAGTCCCTGATCGCCGAAGGCACGGCCAACTACGGCATCGAACTGAGTTTCAGCGACGAAGAGCGGCTGGCTTTCGAACAGCAGGTGCTGTATCCGCTGGCCGGACTGGACGCAGGACTGGCGCAGCGCTACGCGCAACTGAACGCCCTGCTGACGCAATTGAGTTACGCCGACAACGACGCCGCCATGCAATATCTGAGCGGCGCCCTGACGCCGCAGCAAACGATGGAGTGGTTGATCGAAGTGCGCCTGTATCCTGCCGAAAAGGCGGCCCAGCGACTGCAATTCTACGACGCCCTGCGCGGCTACGTCATCAACTACAACCTGGGACAGGACATGGCCAGGGACTACATCCTGCGCCAGGCGACGGCGCCGGAACCGGCGCGCGCCAAGGCGCAGCGCTGGGCCGCGTTCCGCGACCTGATGGCGTCGCCGCGCCCGCCCAGCGCGCTACGCTGAACGGCATTCCGCGCCGTGTCGACGCGCCCCCGCGCGGCGGCATGGCTTTCCGCATTCGCTTTACCCAGGCGCCCACAACACGGCGAAAATAAACACATTCATCGTCGCGTTGAAGGCGGCATGCGACACAATGGCCGGCACCAGGGAATCGCCGCGTTTTCTCAGCCACGCAAACATCCACGCCGTGCAAAACATCAGCGCGACCCACATTGCACCGGAACCCGCTCGCAGGCTCAATCCGGCCGCCGATGCGACCAATCCGTGATGACACAGGTGAACCAAGCCAAACAAGGCCGCCTCAATATGGGTGCTTTGTCGGGCACTGAAGCGCATTTCCAGCGCACGTTGCAGAAAGCCGCGAAAAAATATTTCTTCGCCCAGCGGACTAAGTAAGCGAGCACAACGGATTTCACAATAAATAAGAGCCTTCATCTCACGCCCTGATGGCATCATGTGTGTGCCTTCTGTGAACGTCTCGTAACTTTGAAATCGGTTACGCGTGGCTACTTAAAGATGCATGCGGGGATCGTGAATATGAGGTGTAGTTTCAACGAACCGTATCCATCGGTGTCCATCACCCTGCGATAGCTGTTCGCAATGCTGACGAACCAGTTGTCTGCCGATGTCCCGAACAATGTCAGGCCCACCGCGAAGCAGATGGTTCCCGCCGCCACACCCGCTACGATCCCGATCAAGCAGTAAGCCGGCGTGCTCGGTGGTTGCAGGCCAATCTGCCTTCGCCCCGCGGGCGTCAACAGCAACCAGGGTAGCGCGGTCATGACAACAAAACCAAGGGGCAGCAAGAACCGTAAAGTCGGCGACCCAAGTGTCCCCAGCGCCCGCATCGCGACGAAAGCCACGCTCAACCCAAGCGCCAGAAGAACGACACCATCGCGCGATAGTTGTTTGCGCATTCTGAGCGAATTGGAATTCATGAGCGTGTAAGTGGATGTACGGGTTGTTTATGCATCGGCCGCGAATGAAATAACGATTTTCTGCGGAACTTGTTTTAATTCCGACAGCATAGCCTGCCTTGAAGCGGCCGAAATTTCAAGCAGGCTCGCCTTTTCGGGAAGGCCATCAAATGTCACGGTGACAGACGTCAGCGTACCGCTCATCGAATTGAAACCGACAAATGACTTGAGTCCGAGCGTCGTTTCCAGTTTCGCCGAAACGGCTCTCGAATGGGTGAAACCCTCGCGCAAGGTATCGACGACATTACAGCCGCCAAGTGCAAAAATACAGACGGCGATGATGAAAGCACGCATAAAGTATCCCCTACATGTCAAAAATGATGGCAATGGCGTGGTCGCGACGCCATACGCCGGTGTAGCGACCGCCTCGCACGCAGCGTAGCCGAATATTGCTAAATAATCAAATCCGGCAGGCTGATGGTCGCCACCAGCCCGCCCTCCGGGTGGTTGACCAGCGCCAGCCGGCCGCCGTGCGCCTGCACGATGCTTTGCGCGATGCCCAGGCCCAGTCCCATGCCCTCGGCGTTCTGGTCGCGCCCGTGTTCCAGCCGCACATAGGGCTGGAACAGGCTGCCGAAGGCTTCTTCCGGCACGCCCGGGCCGTGGTCGCGGATGCGGATGGCGATGTGGCCCGCTTCGCGGTAGACGGCGATTTCCGCCGTCTTGCCGTAATACAGGGCATTGTCGAGCAGATTGCCGATGGCCCGCTTGAGTGCCAGGGGCTTGGCCGTCACGCACAGGCCAGACTCCGTGAACAGCACGTCGTGGCCGGCCAGCCGGGTGCCCCGCACCATGCGATTGAGCAGCGCGTCGAGCCGCACCTCGGTCGGATTTTCGTGGATGTCGCTATCCTTGACGCACTGCAGCGCGCCCTTCACCATCATGTCGAGCTCGTCCAGATCGTCGTGGAATTCCTTGCGCTGCTCGTCGTCGTCGAGCAGTTCGGTACGCAGTTTCAAGCGCGTGATGGGCGTGCGCAAATCGTGCGAGATCGACACGAACAGACGCTCGCGGTCTTCCAGGTAGCGCTGGATGCGCGCGCGCATGGCGCTGAAGGCGCGCGCCGTCTTGACGAATTCGCGGCTGCCCGTCTCCGGCAAGCGGGGCGTGTTTTCGCCGCGCCCGAACGCTTCCGCCGCGTCCGACAGCGCCGCCAGCGGCCCCGTGGTCCAGCGCACCACCGGGATCGACAGCAGCAGCACCGCCGCCAGCGACAGCCCCTGCAGCAGGAGGCGGTCCAGCGCCAGCGCGTTGCTGGCGTCCGAAAAATACGGGTTCGGCATCAGCCCGGCCAGGTACAACCAGTGGCCTGGCTCCAGCTCGACCTGGATCACCAGGATGGGCGCCGGATTCGGCTTGATCAGCAGGATGTGCTGCACCCAGCCGTCGGGCAGGTCGCTGATCTTGGCGCCGGCGTCGGACACCGTCAAGTC
>DMYQ01000242.1:17763-20141 GCA_003482555.1 Janthinobacterium sp.
GGGCCGCGATGCGGGCCGCGACGCCGGCGTCCTTGCGCTGCTGGGCGGCCCAGATCAGGTTGCCGGCCAGTTGCGTCAGCAGCACGCCGGCCACCATCACCACCGACAGGCGCCCCAGCAGCGACTGCGGCAGCAGCCAGGCCAGCGCCCGCGCAGCCGCGCCGGGGCCGCGGCCGGCGCCGGCTCCAAGACATGCATCCGGCTCAGGCAT
Source organism: Janthinobacterium sp. (assembly GCA_003482555.1). Taxonomy (GTDB): domain Bacteria; phylum Pseudomonadota; class Gammaproteobacteria; order Burkholderiales; family Burkholderiaceae_D; genus Janthinobacterium. Next base: position 17,975 of record DMYQ01000242.1, read on the forward strand.
GCAGGCAGTTCACGTCGGCGGAAAACACATAACCGGCGCCGCGCACGGTCTTGATCAGCAAGGGCTGCTTGCCGTCGTCGTTCAGGCGCAGGCGCAGGCGGCTGATCTGCACGTCGAGCGAGCGGTCGAGCGGGCCGGCGTCGCGCCCGCGGGTTTGCTCGCACAGCACGTTGCGGTCGAGGATGTCGCCCGGGTGCTCGACGAAATAGCGCAGCAGCTGGAAGTCCAGCCCCGTCAGGGCCACCAGTTCGCCTGCCGGGTCGAGCACCGTGCGCGCCACCGTGTCCAGCGTGAAGCCGACGAAGCGGTAATAGCGCGGCGGCGCCACCTGGTCGATGCCGGTGCGGCGGTGGATCGCCTTGATGCGCGCCAGCAGTTCGCGCGGGCTGTAGGGCTTGGCGATGTAATCGTCCGCGCCCAGCTCCAGACCGACCACGCGGTCGGTCTCGTCGGAACTGGCGGTGAGCATGATGATGGGCACGTTGGAGCGCCCGCGCACGATCTTGCACAGCGCGAAACCGTCGGTATCGGGCAGCATCACGTCGAGGATCACCAGCGACAGCTCGTCGGCATAGCGCTGGAACTCGGCCAGGAAGGCGGCGCCGTCGTGCGCCAGACGCACCTCGTACTGGTTTTTTTCCAGGTAAGCCTTGAGCAGCACCCGGGTCTTCTGATCGTCGTCAACGATGAGGATCTTGCGCGCCATATTCTCTTCCTTTGGTGTTGGGGGAGAGCGCCCGCACCATCGCGGCCAGGCGCTTTTGTGCGTCGGCCGCGCTGATTTGCTCGTCCATGAAATAGCGCTGCACTTCGGCGATGATGGCGTCCTTGCTGACCTCGTCGGTCGCCATGCGGTGCACGAAACTGGGCGCCTGCACGGCGGCGCCGCGGGCGAAGGCTTGCGCCGATGCGCGCGCGCAACTGTCCATCTTCGAGGTGTCGGCCGCCCGCAGCACCGAAATGGAGCCCTTGATTTGATTGTATTCGGCTTGTGTCGAGGCCGACACGCTCACCTGCGCCAGCCTTTCCTGCGCCGCCTGGTGGCTGTAGTCGGCGGCGAACATGGCCAGGGTGTCGATGCTGAACAGATGATAGGCGCCGGTGTCGGGCACGGCGGCGCAGGCGAAGCCATCATCGGTGGCCATGCCCCAGGCGTTCAATTCGCCCTTGACCCAGTCGCCCATGATGAACATGCCGGCCTCGCCGTCGGCGAACTGGCGCGCGACCTCGCTCCAGCCGCGCTCGCGCAGCGGCTGCGGCATCCAGCGCTTGAGCATTTTCAGGCGCGTCAGCGCGTGCCGCAGGCGCGGGTCGGCGTAGGCTTCGGGATTCTTTTGCACGAACAGTTCGCGGTAGTAGGCGGGCCCGGATTCGGCCAGCACCAGGGTCTCGAACAGGGTCGCCACCTGCCACGCTTCGCTGCTTTGCGCCAGCGGCGTGACGCCGGCCTGCTTCAGGCGCGCGGCCACGCGCTCGAAGTCGGCCCAGGTCTTGGGCGGCGTCAGGCCGAGACGATTGAAGACCCTGCGGTTGTAGAACAGGGTATTGATGCGGTGGATGCCGAGCGGCACCGCCATCGTGTGGCCGTGGCTTTGCAGCAGGTTCCAGACGGTCGGATACATCAGCGTGCTCCAGTTGCCGGCGTTGGCCACGCCGTCCAGCTGCAGCAGTAAACCCAGCTCGGCCCATTCGCCCAGGCTGTAGCCGATCAGTTGCATCACTTCCGGCGAATTGCCGGCCAGGACGCGGCTTTTCAAGACCTTCCCGGCACCCACCCCGGCACCGCCGGGAATGGCGGCGTCGCGCCACTCGATGTTTTCCGTCGCCAGTCGCGCCGCCAGCACGTTGGCGGCCTTGCGTTCGCTGGCCGAGGTCCACCAGTGCAGCACCTGCAGGGCGTCGGCGCGCGCCGGCGCGGCCCAGGCGCCCAGCAGCGCGAAGCCCATACCCAGGCAGGCCAGAGCGCGCCTGGCGCGCGCGCGCGGCGGCACCATCGGGGGCGCCCGCATCAAGATCGTTTTTGCTGTCTCCACCGTGTATGCCTCTTTTTATTGCGACAAACTATAACGTAACTGAAGGCTTCCGGGTGAGTAAGTGTGAGCAAAAAATATACGGTAAAAAAGCGTCCCGAATTGTAAGGAAGCGTAAGTTTTTGTGAGCTTTTCCA
>DMYQ01000312.1 GCA_003482555.1 Janthinobacterium sp.
GGCGCCAGCGTCGGGGACGTTGCCCCGACTTATTGAGGTGTTTACTTTAAATAGGGCGTTAAGGCACAACATTTGTGCCATCTTGAACAAACGGGAAATTGATGCGGCGTCAAATGAAAACCGAAAAACCGGGACAGACGGGGACGCCGTCCATTCCCAGTTTTTCGGGTCCGGCTGTCGCCAGGACTTAGACGCTCCCGCGGCGGCGGGCGACGCAGCCCGTCAGCGCCAAGCCGGCCAGCAGCATGGCGTAGCTTTCCGGCTCGGGCACAGGAAGGACCGGACCGGGGGGCACCGGATCAACGGGGACCGGACCGCCGCTCGTCGACAACATGAAGGCGTGCTGGTCGTGCGTATAGGAATTGAATGCGCTTCCGACAACCCATCCACTGTCGTTGATGCCGCGTGCATCACCCAAGGTCCAGCCCGCCTTCACCGTTGCGGCATCCAAAAAACTGTTCAGATCGAACATGGTACCGCCGGACCACAGCGCCGCGTGGAAGTCCAGGACGCCAGAAAAGTTTCCATAAAAGTTACCCACTACCTGGCTCATATTGTTGAGGCCGCTGGCAAAGCTCTGCGTCGAGTTCTGCGTGTCCAGGTCAACCATCACGCCGCCCTGCCACTGCGTCGCGTGCACGAAGCCGCTGTCGGTAAATGACGACCCCACTATTTGGCCGGCGTCGTTGATGGCGGTAGCGTCACTATTGCGCCCGCCAAGGTCGGTCGCCACGCCGTCCGTCCACGACATGGCGCGCAAGCCGTCGGCAGTGTAAGCGGAGCCGACCACCTGGCCCGCATTGTTGATGCCGGAGGCGGCGCTGTATGCCGCGCTCAGGATCGTCGTTGTGCCGTTGGCCCACAACGCGGCATGGCTGGCGCCATCGGCCGTCTCGATCGTCCCGACCACGTGGCCGGCATCGTTGAGGGCGCTGGCACGGCTCGTCACCCCGCCAGCCGCCCCGAGGCCCGTCGCCACGCCGCCCGTCCACAACACGGCCTGCGACTGCTCCGCGCTGAAGGAGACTCCCGCCACTTGGCCCGCCGTATTTATGGCATAGCTGTTGCTGTGCCCCGTCCCGCCCGTCGTGCCCAGGTCGATCCCGGCGCCCCCATTCCACAGCGCCGCGCGCGCGTACATATTGCCGCTGAGATAGGACTGCCCCGCGACTTGTCCGGCGGCATTGATGCCCGATGCGGTGCTGTAGCCTCCGCCCAAAGTACCCAGGTCAATAAACGTGTTCGGGCCGGCGATGGCTTGGCCGGCACAGCACAACAGAACACCCGCGGCGAGCTTGGATAAAGTCATTTTCATCTCTTCTTTCAATTATATTCAAAGGATTTTGCACGCTTGCGTAGCCGATCAAGATGAGGCGTAAGCGCCGCCGCACCGGCGGCGGCTCTGCCACAAAAGTGTAAAATTGATATTGTTATATTAATTGAATTTATTGAGAAAAATATCTTTTGACTAATTAAATTTTGCGCTTGCGGCGACCGCGTTTTCCAACGGGGAGTTCGACTTAAACGGCCCCGCGGCGGCGCCCGACGAAGCCCATCAGCGCCAGGCCGGCCAGCAACATCGCATAGGTTTCCGGCTCGGGAACTGGCGTCACCGGACCGCCAAGCGTCGATAGCATGAACGCACTGAACTGACCCGTTTCACGATTTCGCGCCGAGCCGACAACCCAACCGCTGTCATTAATGCCGGCTGCCGATACCAGATTCCAACCCTGTTTCACTGTCTCGGCATCCAGGAAACTGTTTAAATCGTACAAGGCGCCGCCGCTCCACATTGTGGCGTCGATACGTCCGTTCACATCAATGGAATTACCCACCACTTGGCCGGCGTTGTTGATACCGTTGGCCCAACCGTAGGCGAAGCCGGCCAGCGTGCCCAAGTCGAGCGCCCTGCCGCCGCTCCACAGCGTAGGGCGCTCGCCATTGCCATCGTTGCTAACAACTCCAACCATTTGACCGGCATTGTTAATCGCAGTGGCGGAACTTTCCCGTCCGTCCCTGTCGAGATCGCTCGCCACACCGTCGGTCCACAAAGTCGCGTGCATTTCACCGCCGACGGTGCTGGAGTTGCCCACCACCTGGCCGGCATTGTTGATGCCCAAGGCGACGCTATTGCTGCCGCCCAAGGTGAGCAGATCGCTCACCTGGCCGTTAATCCACTGCTTGGCCTGCTGGTGCACACCGTTGTTGGTATAGGCATATCCGACCACCCGGCCGTCATCGTCGATGCCTTTGGCTTGGAAGTTCAAGCCCCCCCGGCCAGGCGGGTCGCCGTTCCATCCTTCCACACGGTGGCGTACAATTCCCCGTTGGAGCTGGTATCGGAGCTTCCCACCACGTGGCCCGCACTGTTGATGGCGACGCCTACGCTGTTCGTGCCACCGCTAAGCGTCCCCAAGTCGTGCGTCTGGCCACCGGACCACAAGACGGCATGGGGGAAAGGATTGTCCACGGCACTGGAAGACCCCGTCACCTGTCCGGCGTTGTTGATGGCCTCGGCACTGCTGTAGTCGCCACCCAGCGAGTCAAGAACGACAAAGGTGTTCTGCCCGGCGTTGGCCTGGCCCGCACAGAATAAGGCAAGGCTGGCGGCAAGGACGCCAAGTCGGTGGAGCTTAAGTTTCATTTCTTCTTTCCGGTAGGATGAGCGGGATTGTGCATTCAAAAAAATGTATTCAGAATATCGTTATATTACTGCAAATATTGCAAGTGCATTGTTTTTTTGAGATGTGAATATCACAAATAATCCCCCGCGCAGGCGCTGCCGCGCGCGGCAGGAAAATCTGGAGCGACCGGACGACTTCGACCCGGCGTTCGACCTGGTGATAGACCGCTCGCGGCCCGATATCGGTCTTCAAGCTGCGGAACACGGACTCCAGATTGGTCAGCATGGTGCGCCGGCGCGGCGCGTCGTCCAGTTCGACGAACGACGTGCACAGGCACGCCGGGATACTTCACCGCGCTACCGGTTTGACGTGTTTTTCCCAAAAGGCGACAAAGATGGCTTAGGAAGCTTCCTTGATACGCTTGAGCTGGGCCGCCTGATAGGCCCCGAACTCGACGTTGAACAGGCAGCGTATCAGGGGGTCGTCGACGATATCGGCGGTGGCGATTTCCGCTTCGCTGGCGGCGTCGAAGCGGGCCGCGTTGATGCGCACATACATCGAGGTCAGGGACTCGCCCGACTCCAGCGCCGCATACAGCTTGGCAAGGGGCAGCTCGGTGCTCCAGGATAGCGCACCGTCGTCGTCGGCCAGCGCCGTCATGCGCTCACCGTCCAGTCGATAGCGGAAATGCCGGCCCGCGCCCGCGTGGTCGTACACCGACAGGCGCCAGACGCGCGCCCGCTCGAAGTAGCCCTCGCAGGGCGCCTCCAGCTCCGCATAACGCTCGAGCATGCCGTGCCGGCAGTAATCCCATACCCTCTCGCTTTGCGCGGCCGTCAGCGGCGCGAAGCGGCGCGCGATAGCGGCCGTCGGCGGCGCCGCCTTGCCGGCGTCGTAGGCGTAGTCGACGTCTTGCTCGCCGAGCGGCAAGACCCAGTCCAGCGGCGCGGCCGCGCGCAAGGAGTCGCGCTCGAGTTCGAACGAGAGCGAAGGATTCATCCTGAGCACGCGCGCGCGCGGCAGCGCCGCTTCCACTTCTTCCTGAAACTGCCCGTAAGTGATGGGGAAAAACGCGTGGTTGTACCAGGACCAGGGCTCTTGCACGAACTGGCAGGAACTCGGCACCACATAGCGCGGATCGAGCAGCGCCAGTTGCTCCAGCCATTCTTCGGGCAGGGTCGCGGGCGCCGCGCAGGCCCTGGTCGGCGACAGCACTTCGATTTCGCGCATGGTCTGGAAGGGCCACAGCACCATGTCCCAGGGCCCCAGCTCGGCCAGC
>DMYQ01000349.1:0-7936 GCA_003482555.1 Janthinobacterium sp.
AACGCTGAACGCTGAGCGCCGAGCGGCGTCCGATGATTGGCGCCCGCCGAGCGGCGCCATTCACCGACACCGGCGCGGCGTTCGCCGAAAAGCGCTGTCGGCGCCGGCCTTGCCCGTGTATCTTGAGGATGAACCCATGCATACACAGGAGGCACCGTGGAAAACGATTCAAGGTATTACTGGCGCAAGCAGCTGTTGTGGGGCTTGCTGCTCATCGCCGTCGGCGCCGTCTTCTTGCTCGACCGCCTGGATTTGCTGGAACTCGATCAGTTATGGCATTATTGGCCACTCTTGCTGGTCGTTTTCGGCGTCAACAAATTGCTGCCGCCCAGTTCGCCGCGCCGGATACTCGGCGGGCTCTGGCTGATCTATTTCGCGGCCTGGTATTACGTTTCCTTCGAAGGCCTGTGGGGCTTGTCCTTCGCCAACAGCTGGCCCTTCCTGCTGATCGCCTGGGGCGCCGGCCTGGTGCTGGAACCGTTCTTGATCAAACACGCGGCATCGAACCGGGAGTCCAACCATGAACACTAAACCGCAGGCCGGCTCGCCCGGCCAGATCGCCCTCGGCGTCATCGTCATCGGCCTGGGCTTGCTGTTTTTGCTCGATAACCTGGGCTTTCTCGACATCCGCTACAGTTTTCACTTCTGGCCCACCGTGCTGATCATTTTTGGCGCCCTGAAAATCGCCCAGAGCCGCACCCCGACCGGCTATTTGATCGGGGTCGGCCTGCTCTTGCTGGGCGTCTTGCTTACGCTCAAGCACATGGGCTTGATCTACCTGGGCTGGAGCGCCCTGTGGCCGCTGCTCATCATCTTCATCGGCCTGTCGGTGGTATTCAAATCGCTGACCGGGCGCCGCCTGCTCGAGCGTGGCCCGGCCTCGGTCTCGCTGGAAAAAGGCGAGGACGATTCCATCATCGACGTCACCGCCATCCTGGGCGGCTACAAGCGGCGGGTCACGACGGACGACTTTCGCGGCGGCGAAATCACGGCCATGATGGGTGGTTGCGAACTCGACCTGCGCCAGTCGAAGATACGCGGCGAAGCCGTGCTGACCGTGTTCGCCGTCTGCGGCGGCATCACGCTCAAGGTGCCGCCCGACTGGACCGTCATCCTGCAGGGCACGCCGATCCTGGGCGGCTTCGAAGAGAAGACCATCGCCCCGCCGGACGCGTCGAAGCGCCTGATCATCCGCGGCTACGCCATCATGGGCGGCCTCGAGGCGCGCAACTAGGCGCACGCAAAGAACGCACGAAAGAACGCACGCAAAGAGCGCACGCAACTAAACGCAACCGTACCGGCCCTTCCCATGTCGTTCGAACCCGAACCCTATGCCGGCGGCGCCGCCGCCCCCGCCCTGTACTTGCTGGGCGGCGCCGGCCTGGGCATGGCGCTGGGCGCCGTGATCGCCGTCGGCGCCGGCGCCGGCTGGAGCAACGCCATGCTGCTGGCCGTGCCGCTGACCCTCGTGTACGCGGTGGCGGCCGGCTTTTCCGCCTATTACCTGTGCCGCGCCTATCCGCTGGGCGGGCGCCATCCGGCCGCGACACTGGGCGTGATGGGGGCGGCGGCCCTGGTCGCCGGCTTGCTGTGGACGGTGCTGGCGCACTTCTGGAATACGCTGTGCCTCTTGCCCGATGCCAGTTGGGCCGGCGTGCGCCTGACGCCGGCGCTCTCGGCCCTGCTCTTCGGCCTGGGCGTGCTGCTGTACGGCCTGGCGCTGGCTGTGCATTATTTATTGATCGAATTCGTGCGCGCCAAGACGGCCGAGCAGCGCGAACTGGAATCGCGCCTGATGGCCCAGGAGGCGCAATTGCGCATGCTGCGCAGCCAGATCGATCCTCACTTCCTGTTCAACAGCTTGAACTCGATCAGCGCCCTGACCGCCAGCGATCCCTCGGCCGCGCGCGCCATGACGGTAGCGCTGGCCGATTTCTTTCGTCACAGCCTGGGCATGGAAGCGCACACCAACATCACCCTGGGACAGGAAATGGCGCTGGTCCGGCTATTCCTGGAGATCGAACAAGTGCGCTTCGGCGCCCGCCTGGCGGTGGAAGAGAGCATCGAGGCGGCGGCGGCCGTGTGCCTGGTGCCGCCCATGCTGATCCAGCCCCTGGTGGAAAACGCCGTCAAGCACGGCATCTGCGGCTTGACCGGGGGCGGCACCATACGCATAGTCGCGCGCCGGGTCGGTAGCTTGCTGCGTATCAGCGTGAGCAACCCCGTCGACGCCGACTTGCCGCCGCCCGGCCGGCACGGCATCGGCTTGAACAATGTGCGCCAGCGCCTGGCCGGCGCCCACGGGCACGGAGCGAGCATAGCCTGGACGCGTGGCGCGCACAGCTTCGACGTCGACATGTCGATGCCGGCCGAGAGCGGGGACGAAGCCGGGCAAGTAAGCGGGGAAACGCGCGCCCCGGCGCGCCAGGGGGAGAAGCAGGCATGCGCGTGATCATCGTCGACGACGAGGCGCTGGCGCGGACCCTGCTGCGCGAATTCCTGGGCCGGCACGCCGACATCGACATCGTGGCCGAATGCGCCAACGGTTACGAAGCCGTCAAGGCGATCGCCGAACTGGCGCCGGATCTGGCCCTGCTCGACATCCAGATGCCCAAACTGGACGGTTTCGAGGTGGCCGAACTGGTGGCCGGCAAGACCGGCTTCATCTTCGTCACCGCCTACGACCGGTACGCGCTCAAGGCCTTTGAATTGCACGCCCTCGACTACCTGCTCAAGCCGTTCAGCGAGCGGCGTTTCGAGCAGGCGCTGGCGCACGCGCGCGGACAGTTGGGCCAGGGCGGAGCGGTGGCGGCGATGGCGCGCGCGGCGGCCACCCGCCAGCAGCCGCTGGCGCGCGTGCTGATACGCGACGGCGCCAAGGTGTACGTCGTCGCCTGCGACAAGATCGACTACATCGAAGCCCAGGACGACTATGTGCTGCTGCGCGCGGAGGGCAAGTCTTACCTGAAAAACCAGAGGCTGAGCGAGCTGGAACAGCAATTGGAGCCGCGCCAATTCCTGCGCATCCACCGCTCTTATTTGCTGAATATCGAGCGCGTCAGCCGCATCGAACAAGCCAGCAAGGATAGCCATGTGGCGATCTTGAAGGATGGCACCCGGCTCCCGGTCAGCAAGACCGGCTACCAGAAGGTCAGGGATTTGCTGCGCTGAGCTCGCTGCCGGTTGTGCTCGGTCTGGTGCGAGCCGGCGGTGTGCGCATCTCCTTCGTACGACGCGACAGGGCGAGCTTCCCGTCTCGCTTATTCTTTGCTCTTAGGGAAGATACAGCCGCCATTGCGGATCAGTGCCTTCACCTCTTCGCTTACCTCCATCGGACTTCCACCCAATCGATCAACGAACTCCTTGAGGTTCCGCGCGTACGACTTCGAATCGTGCTTGGCGCTCCAAAGGACGATGTTGAGCACGATGGGAATGAGGTCCAGGCCCTTCTCGGTCAGAGTGTAGAAGTCCTTTCGCTTGTCGTCGGGGCTGGGTGCCCTGGAGAGAATGCCTTGCCCCTCAAGAAAGGCAAGGCGGGCGGCCAGGACATTGGTTGCGATTCCCTCTTCCGATTTCAGGAAATCGCCATACGTCTTCTTGCCGGCAAAAACGATGTCGCGAATGATCAAGAGCGACCACCGGTCGCCGAAGATCTCCACGCCGTAGTTCACGGCGCAATGGGACCGAAAGTCTTCTTTAGATGTCGTCTTCATGGCTGGATTGTAACATCACTTGCAGCACGCAAGTAAAATCCCGGCATTTAACTTTCTTTTTGCAAGTGATGTGCTAGCATGGATTGTATGTTGAGTGAGGTCGCCGGATCCCGCCGGCAGTCCATGATTGATCATCAGCCCCATATCGGCAAGGAAACCGCACATGAGTACTATCAGCATCATCGGATCGGGTGGCATGGCCGCAGCGATCGGCGGCCTTGGCGCCAAGGCTGGACACGGCATCGAGGTGATCAGCCGCGACGCCGCCAAGGCGCGGGCGCTGGCCGAGCGGATCGGCGCCGGCGCGACGACAGGCACGTTCGGCGCCGCCCCGGCCGGGAAGATTGTCATCCTGGCTGTTCCGTATTCCGCCGCTCTCTACGTGGTGAAGCAATATGGCGAAAAGCTGGCAGGCAAGCTCCTGGTCGACATCACCAACCCCGTCGCCTCCGACCTCACCGGCTTTGTGACGCCTCGCGACAGTTTCGGTGCGCGGGAAATCGCCAAGGCCGCCCCTGCCGATGCGGTGATCGTCAAGGCATTCAACACCCTGTTTTCCCACGTCCTGGCGGCTGGTTCATTCAGGGCCGCCCCTTGGACGTGTTCATCGCGGGGGACGACGCGCAAGCGAAGGCAGGCGTCGCGGCCTTCATCGAGAGCCTCGGACTGCGCCCGATGGATACCGGGCCGCTGCCCATGGCGCGGACGCTGGAGCACGTCTGCCTGCTGTCGCTGGGCCTGCTCGCCCGCACCATCAAGCACACCAATTTTTCAATCGGGGTCAGCCTTCCCGGCTGAGCCCACCCGTGGCAGCATTTTTTCATCTCACTTACAAGGAATAGCAACATGCGCGTTTTCGTTACTGGAGGAACCGGCCATATCGGTTCGTACATCATCCATGAACTGGTCGCGGCCGGACACGAAGTTACCGGCCTGGCCCGTTCGGACAAGGCCGCGGCCGCGGTGGCCGCACTCGGCGCCAAGGTACGGCGCGGGGATATTTCCGACCTCGAGGGGCTCAAGGCGGCGGCTGCGGGCGCCGACGGCGTCATTCACGTCGCGCACAGGCACGACTTGCTTCCCTCGGGCGGGATCGACGCCGTGGCCGCCGCGGAACTGCAGATCATGCTCGCGTACGGCGAGGCGCTGGCTGGAAGCGGCAAGCCGCTGGTCGTGTCGGGGAGTATAGGCGCGCCCGGGTGGGAAAAGCTGGGTCGGCCAGCCACCGAGGAAGACCCCTCACTTCCCGGCGGCGATGCGTATAAGTGAACCCTGCGGGTGCGTAACGCCGTCGAGCTCGCCGTCATCGGCCTCGCCGAGCGGGGCGTGCGCTCGTCGATCGTGCGCATTCCCACGATCGCGCACAGCACGACCGACGTCGCCTTCCTGCCAATGTTGATCGGGCTGGCGAAGGAAAAGGGCGTCATCGGTTACCCGGGAGAAGGCACGAACCTGTGGCCGGCCGTCCACGCCCGTGACCTCGCCATCTTGTTCCGCCTGGCGCTGGAGAAGAGTGAGGCGGGCAAATATTGGCATGGGGTGGAAAGTGAGGGCATCCCGTTCCGCGCCATCGCCGAAGCCATTGGCAGCCGCCTGGGCCTGCCGGCCGTGAGCATTCCCGCGGACGTGCTGATGCTGCCGGGGTACTTCGGCTTCCTCGCGAATTTGGTCACGCTGGACCTCCCGGCATCCAACCTCATCACCCGCCAGACCCTCGGCTGGGAACCTGTCCAGCCCGGTCTGCTCGCCGATTTGGACAACGGCCATTACTTCCCCGGCGGCTGATGCGCCGACGGCGGGAGCCGGGTCGGAACGGGTCCGGCGGACAGCAATGTCGCGATCCGTTCGGGCCAGGACTCTGTCGACCTGGACGTGGCATGTGGGATGACGCACGCTGCCCGGCACATACGAAATGCTATCGCGGGGATACCCCGTTTAGAGACTATCAGCAATACCACAACCCATCAGGAGAATGCACATGAGCACAATCACCATCATCGGTTCAGGAAGCATGGCTGCGGCGATCGGCGGTCGTATCGCCAAGGCGGGACACACGGTCGAGGTGGCCAGCCGCAACCCAGCCAAGGCGCAAGCGTTGGTCGACCAGCTTGCGGCCGGAGCGATCACAGGGACCTACGGCGCCGCGCCGGCGGGCGACATCGTCATCCTTGCCGTGCCGTACAGCGGTGCGGCGGCGGCGCTGGCCGATTACGGGGACGCGCTCGACGGCAAGGTGATCATCGACATCAGCAATCCGGTCGCCCCCGACCTCTCGGGCCTCGTTACCCCCGGCGGCAGTTCCGGCGCACAGGAGATTGCCAAGGGCGCGCCCGCCGGCGCGCATGTCGTGAAGGCGTTCAACACCCTCTTCGGCCACGTGCTTGCCAAGGGTGGACGCCTCGACGCGTTCATCGCAGGCGACGATCTGGAAGCCAAGGCGCGCGTCTCAACGTTACTCGATAGCCTCAAGCTGCGTCCCTTGGATGTCGGCGGCCTGCACATGGCCCAGACGCTTGAGGCGCTCGGCCTCCTGATGATCGGCCTGGCTAAAAATGGCGCCGGCACTTGGGACATCGCCATGAAAGTCGATATCGGCTGAATCACTGACACCACGTGCTCAGCGGCAGATTCACAACATGCAACGATCGGATCGGACACGATCCGATCAAAGTCCTCAGCAAGCAACGCCAGCAGATCTTGCTTTTCGCCGCTGCCCATTGCTGCAAAAAAAATCTTTCACAATCTGGACATGGTCTTGAGCGCGCATAAAAAATCTCCATTCCTCGGATCGGATCGTGTCCGATCTACTCCATCGCTTTCACTGTTCGTTCCGCATCGCACGTATGCGTTCAAGCAAGTTCACAGCAAGCGGGTGTCGGCCGGCTCATGCTGAAGGTCGTCGTGACGGCCGTCGTTATATTTCAAGGACTTGGCGAGTTGGTCGGCGTCTTGCTCGATACCGTCCAGCGTGGCGATAGCCACAGCGTAGAACTTACCTCCGTTTCCCTCTGCGAAGGTGCGGATACCACAGGTCTTGCAGAAGCGATAGTGAAGGTGGGCCTCGGATTTTCCAGGCGGAATCCACGAGTAATCGGATAACTGATCTTCGCCTTTTTCGACTTTAAAATCTTCAGTCTGCACGATCGCGAACCAAAAGCGCGACTTGCTGCAAATCGAGCAATTGCAGCGCGTCGTTCCCTTATCGAAGTCAATCTTGGCTTCAAAGGCGACCGCGCCGCAGTGACACGAGCCGTGGTAGGTATTCTTCGTCATAGTGTTTCCTTGCGTCGTTTTGAGTAGAGAGTGGAAAAGCCCGATGCGAGAAGGCAGCCACCGACCAAGTCTCCGCCGGATCGGCCATGCGCTGGATCGAGCCGCTCATTCCGGTCTGGTCATGTCATGCATGCTCCGTTGGAGTTGTACGGAAGCAGTGGACTGCCTACTTAAAGACAATATACAGCTCTGACAATAAGCGAGCGCACGCGACCCGCACTCCAGATGATCGGAGCGCGGCTTACTGCCGGCGTCGCCCTCGCTTCAATCAAATTGTGGCTGCCTTTTATCCGTGTGGCGCGATCGCATTGCACTAACGATCACGATTCATCAGTCGAACTTGACCAAGTCCTTGAAGATCAGTTGACCCCAGCTATTTCCGTGCGCCTGTACAAGCAATCCACCTTCGGAAAGCCCGCCGAGATTGATCGGCGCGAAACCCAGTTTTTCCGCAAGCGCAGCAATCTCCCCTGTTGCGCCGTCATCGTCGCTGGCCAGGAACACGACTCTCTTGCCACCATGTACGGACGGATCTTGATCAAGGACGGCAGCGACCAGATGGTTGAAGCCCTTGACCAGTCTTGCACCAGTGAAGGCCTGCGCGACGACCTTGGCGGAAGAAAGCTGTCCTCCCAGTTCATCAGGGGACACGCCGTAGGCATTGGTCACATCGATGATGGTCTTTCCCTTCCAGGTCGGGAGCGCATTCGCGACATCTTTGTGCGACTCGAAACGGACCGCCAAAAAGACGACGTCCGCCTTGACGGCTTGCGCCAGTGTTGAGGGAAAGATCGTGGGACCGATCGCGGCCGCGGCGGATGCAAAGCTTTCCGGGTCGCGCGTGGTCGCAACGGATACGTCGATGCCGCTTCGGGCAAAGGCCTTGGCAAGAGCCTGGCCCAGCTTACCGAAGCCAATAATTGCGTAATTCATATATTCTCCTTTGGTTT
>DMYQ01000349.1:7999-17821 GCA_003482555.1 Janthinobacterium sp.
CTTTGGTTTACCGCGCACGACGGGCTCCGAATGTCGAATGGAGCTCCGTAATGCATGGCGTGTCAGAGTTGCGCCAGGCCGCCGTCGACGGCGACCTCGCTGGCTGTCATGAAGCTGCTGTCCGACGACGCGAGAAAGGCGGCCACGGCCCCGATCTCCGCCGGATCGGCCATGCGTTTGAGCGGATTGAGCGAGGCGAAGAACTTCATGCCTTCCTCGCCCAGCGCCGCCTTCGCGAGATCGGTCGCCGTTCCCCCGGGCGAGAGTACGTTTACCCGGATGCCGGTGCCCTTCAGATCCTCCGCCCAGGTCCGCGCGAGGTTGCGCACCGCCGCCTTGCTCGCGCTGTAGGCGCTCATTGCCGGGGAGCCCGTGGTGCCGGCGCTCGATCCGGTCAGGATAATCGAACCGCCCTCGCTCATCAGCGGCAGCGCCTTCTGTACCGTGAAGATCGTACCCTTCACGTTGGTGTCGAAGGTTTCGTCTATGTGCTCGGCGGTGATCTTGCCGAGCGCAAGCTGGCTTCCCACACCGGCATTGGCGAAGACGATGTCGAGGGTTCCGCGCTCGGCCTCCACTGCCGCGTAGAGTCGGTCGAGGTCGGCCAGATCGGAGACCGAGCCCTTCACCGCGCGGGCATTGGGCCCCAGCTCGGCCACGGCGGCGTCGAGCGCATCCTGCCGGCGGCCGAAGATGAAGACGAAGGCGCCTTCCTCGATGAAGCGTTTTGCCGCGGCGCGGCCGATGCCTGTGGCGCCGCCGGTGATCACGGCGGTTTTTCCATGTAGTCTGTTCATGTCATGCATCCTTCTTTGGCGTTGTAAGGAAGCAGGGATCTGCTTGCTTGACTTATAGTATGGAGCTCTGCTAACCTTAGTTCAAGTATGCACTTTTAGGTAGGTATCAAAAAATGACGACGTCTTCTGAAATCTGCGATACCGGCTGCGGTCTCAACGCCACTCTTCGCATCATCTCGGGCAAGTGGAAACCGCTGGTCCTGTTTTTTCTGCGTGGCGGCCCGAAGCGCTACGGCGAGCTCAAGCGCTTGACCCAGGGCGTCAGCGACAAGGTGCTGATCCAGCAATTGAAGGATCTGGAGGCCGATCACGTCCTGATGCGGACCGACTACAAGGAGGTGCCGCCGCGCGTGGATTACGCGCTGACCCCGCTCGGGCGCGGCTTGGCCGACGCGATCATCCCGCTGTGCACCTGGGGAACCGAGCACGCGGCGCAATTGGCAAGCATCTTCGCCAAGCGTGACACTTTGCCCTAGCGGGATGCTGAAGAAGCGCCGGGTCGGACGACGCTCGGCATTGGGGGGAGGCTCGACGACCTGGAACCCACCCTGGAGTGTCACGGCTGTCGGCTCAAGGACATGAGCGAACAGTTCGACGCCAAAGCGGCCGAGATCCGCGAACGCATGTTGGCGACGGGCTTGCCGATATGACCAGCCAAGGGGCGCCTGGGCGGGCCTGGAAAACCGATGCGTGGCGCTTAAACGACGACGCCGAAAGTCGTGCCGACCAGGCTGGTGATCGCCATTGCCAGGGCGCCCAGGATCAGCACCCGCAGCGTGCCGGCAAGGACAGGGGCGCCACCGACGCGCGCGGAGAGCGCCCCCAGCAGCGCCAGGAACAGCAGCGAGAGCAGCGAGGTGGCCGGGATGAAAGCGGCGCCGCGAACGAAAAACGCGACCAGCAGGGGCACCAGCGCGCCACCGGCGAAACTGGCGGCCGATGCCAGGGCCGCTTGCAGGGGACGCGCCGACAGCGCCGCCGAAATGCCGATTTCGTCGCGCACATGGGCGCCGATCGCGTCATGCGCCATCAACTGCTGGGCGACCCGGGCGGCGAGTTCCGGATCGAGCCCGCGGCAAACGTAAATCTCGGACAGTTCGCGCTGTTCCTGTTCGTATTCGTGCTTGAGCGAATATTTTTCGATTTCAATGTCGGCCCGTTCGATTTCCGCTTGCGAGCTGACCGAGACATATTCGCCAGCCCCCATCGCGATCACTCCGGCGACCAGGCCGGCAAGGCCGGCGACGAGAATGTCATGATGGTCGCTATGCGCCGAAGCGACACCCAAGGTCAGGCTCGATATCGACAGGAGGCCATCGTTGGCCCCCAGCACGGCCGCGCGTAGCCAACCGGAGCGGTGGATGCGATGGATGTGTGCAACCATGACATATTTCCCGTGAGTGAGCACTGAAGCGCCAGTTTACCGCCTTTCACTGCGCGTGAGCGGTTTCGAGCGGCGCGGCGTCGGACGGAAAGCAAGGCCCCGCCCGCGACCCTTGCGAACCGTGCGAACTTTGCGAGGTTTGCACACTCCACCAGGCCGGCAGCAAGCCGCGCACCTCGGGGCGGTCGAAACGGTCGTCGATCAAATGGACGACGCCGCGGTCGCCAGCGCCGCGTATCACGCGCCCGGCCGCCTGCACCACCTTTTGTATGCCCGGATATAAATACGTGTAGTCGTAGCCGGCGCCGAAGGTCGCCTCCATGCGTAGCCGGATTTGCTCGTTCACCGGATTCATTTGCGGCAAGCCGAGGGTGGCGATGAAGGCGCCGATCAGGCGCGCGCCCGGCAAGTCGATGCCTTCGCCGAAGGCGCCGCCCAGCACGGCGAAGCCGATGCCGCGCCCGTCCAGGGTGAAGCGCGCCAGGAAGCGCTCGCGCTCGCCCTCGTCCATGCGGCGCGCCTGGCGCCACTGCGGCACGTCGGGGTGCAGCCTGGCGAACAAGTCCGCGGCTTGATCGAGGTAATCGAAGCTGCTGAAAAACGCCAGGTAATTGCCGGGTTGTTCTGCGTACTGGCGCGCCATCAGGGCGGCGATCGGGGCCAGCGAGCGGCCCCGGTGCTGGTAGCGCGTCGAGATATGGCGGGCCACCCGCACCGACAACTGCGCGGCGCCGAAGGGCGAGTCGACCTCGACCCAGGCGGTGCCGTCCGGCATGCCGAGGGTATCGCTGTAATAATTCCACGGGCTCAGGGTGGCCGAGAATAGCGCCGTGCTGTGGCTGGCCGCGAAACGCTGGCGCAGAAAGGGCGCGGGCACGATATTGCGGATGCACAGCAGGGAGCCGCCGCCGTTCTTGCCCAGGTCGCACAGGGAATGTTCTCCGAAGCTGTCGGCCAGGCGCGTGAAGTGTTGCGCGTCGAACTGGAAGCGCAGCAGTTCGGCGTCGACGGCGGCCGGATGGTCGGCGCAGTGCTCGCCGATGGCGGTGGCGGCGCCTTGCAGGGCATCGAGAAATTTTTCCGGAATGGCCGCGTGCACCCGGTAGTCGCCGTCCGCTTCCTTTTCCAGCCGCAGCCAGGCGCGGTGCAGGCGGGCCAGCGGCTTCTTGACGCTCTCGGGCGCGCCTTTTTGCAGGGCCTTCAGGGCGCCATGCTCCAGTTCCGCCGAGTACATCTTGCGCGCGCGGGCAACCATATTGTGGGCTTCGTCCACCAGCACGCCGACCTTCCAGTCGTTGGCCAGGGTCAAACCGTGGAGCATGGCGCCGCTGTCGAAATAATAGTTGTAATCGCCCACCACCACGTCGCTCCAGCGCGCCAACTCGGCCGCCAGATAGTAGGGGCAGACTTGGTGCGCCAGCGCCACCTCGCGCACGGTCGCTTTGTCGAGCATGCCCGTTTCCAGCGCCGCCGCGCGCGCCAGCGGCAGGCGGTCGTAAAAGCCGCGCGCCAGCGCACAGGAATCGCCGTGGCAAGCCTTGTCGGGATGTTCGCAAGCCTTGGTCTTGGCGCTCAGTTCCAGCACGCGCAAGGGCAGGGCGGGCGCGTGCGCGCGCAGGGTGGCGCAGGCGTCCAGCGCCAGGCGGCGGCCCGAGGTTTTCGCGGTCAGGAAAAAGATCTTGTCGAGGCCGTGTTCGGCGCTGGCCTTGAGCATGGGGAACAAGCTGCCGACGGTCTTGCCGATACCGGTGGGCGCCTGCGCCAGCAGGCAGCAGGCGCGCGTGCTGGCCTGGTACAGGGCTTGCGCCAGTTGCCGCTGGCCGGGGCGGAAGTCGGGATGCGGGAAGGTCAGCGCTTTCAAGCCCGCGTCGCGCGCCGCGCGGTGCGCCATTTCCCCCTCGGCCCAGGCCAGGAAGCGCCCGCACAGCAGCTCGAAGTGCGTGCGCAGGGAGGCCGCCGTGCAGGTTTCGACGAGCACGGTTTCGCGCTGGCTACCGATGTCGAAATACACCAGAGCGACACTTACTTGGCTCAAGCCCAGTTGTTCGCACAGCAGGTGACCATAGACGCGCGCCTGGGCCCAGTGCAGCCGCCGGTGGTTGGCGGGCATGGCCGCCAGGTCGCCCCGGTAAGTCTTGATTTCTTCCAACTGGGCGCCGGCCGGGTCGTAGCCGTCGGCGCGCCCGCGCACGCGCAGGGGGCCGAAGTCGCCGCACAGGCGCACTTCGCGCTGGTAGCCTTCGGCGCGCCGCGCCGTCACCACGGCGTGGCCGGCGATGCCTTCGCCAGCCGACGGCGAAGGCGTGAAGCGCAGGTCGAGATCGCCTTCCTTGGCGCCGAATTCGCACAGGGCGCGCACGGCAACGACATAGCTCAAGGTTTGCCCTCCAGCCATTGCAGGTAGCAGACCGTGACCGGCATGTCGTGGCTGGCGCAAAAATCGATCCAGCGTTTCTGGCTGTCTTGCAGGCGGTCGCCGGGGCCTTTCACCTCAATCATGTTGTAGCGCTTTTCGGCCGGCCAGAACTGGATCAGGTCGGGAAAGCCGCTGCGGTTGGCCTTGATGTCGAGCAGGATGCGCTCGCACCATTTCTTCAGATGGGCGGCCGGGATGCAGTCGAGCGCCAAGCACATCAATTGCCCGTCCAGCATGTCCCAGTGAACGAAGGGCGACTCGATGCCGGCCTTGGCGGCGTAATTGTCCAGGATGGTGGCGCGGTATTGCTGCGTGTCGAGCTGGGCCAGGCAAGCCTCGAAGTCGCGCGCGCGCCGGCGCTGGAAGTCGGCGCAGTGCAAATCGGCCGGGCCGCGGTGGAAGGGGTGGAAAAAGGCGCCCGGAACGGCCTTGAAGATCGCGCTCCAGCACAGCAGGCCGAAGAGGGCATTGATGAGGGTGTTTTCCACATAGTAGACGGGCGCGTCCGCCCGCGTCAGGTGCGCGCACACGAGGTGTTCGACCGGGCCGGGCTCGGCCGGCATGGGCAGGCTGAGGTCGAGCCGGGGCACGGCCGCGGCCGCCGTCGCGGCCAGCCTGGCGTGGCCCAGCTTGCGCCGCAGGCGGGGCGCGATGCGTAGCAATTGCTGGCGTTCCGCCTCGTTTTCCGGCGCCAGCCAGGCGCTGCCGAGGCGCTCGAAGGCGTCCGCCTCGCGCCCGCTCTTTTCCAGCACGCGGATGGCGCGCACGCGGGCGCCCGGATAGCGGCAGTCGGCGTAGACGGCGAAGGCGGCGTCGCAGGCGCCGCTCTTTTCCAGGTGTTGGCCGATCTGGAATAGCAGTTTGTCGCGCCGGCTGGCCAGCCAGTCGTTGTCGGGGGCGCTGTCCGCCAGTTCGCGCAACACCTCGGCCGCGGGCGCATTGTCGAGGAAGCGCTCGCGGCAGCGCTGCAGGGCCAGGTAGTCGTCGATGTCGCGGCGCTGGTGGAAACCGCGCGAGGCGGGCGAGAATTCGACTTTTTCGTATTTGTACACGCCCAGGTCGGAGAGCACGAATTCGCTCCAGTCTTGCCTGAAGTTGCCGAAGAAAATCAGGCGCAGGCGCTCACACAGGGGTTTGCCGAGGATCTGGTACAGGTGGTCGCCGGACGCCTCATACCAGGCGGAAAAGCGGAACTGGCCGGGAAACTCGAGGCGCAGGGCTTCCAGCTGGGCCGCCTTGGGGCCGCTTTTCCCCCGCAGCGAGGGGCGGAAGATGGCGCCGATCTCCGGCATGTGCAGCAGTTCGAACAATTGCTCCAGGGTCAAGAGGGGATCGTTTTCCAGCCAGCCCAGGGCCAACAGCGGGGCGGCGGCCGCGTGCGTGTCGCCGATCTCGGGATACACCAGTTTGCTGGCCCGGAACAGGCTGCCCTTGCGCATCACCATGCGCACGAACAGCGCGCGCGAAGCTTGCGGCAACAGGGGGAAGCGGGCGATGAAGGTGCTTTCCTCCTCGCTCAGCAGATCGCTGTAGCGCTCGACTATCCACTCCAGCACCCGGTGGAAATTTTCCAGGTAATAGAAGGGATTTTCAAGAATGTTGGGCATGGCAGGATTTTTTCGGTGCGCCGCGCAAGGGGAAATGCAAAAGGCTGTATTTGCATACAGTATATTGCCTCATGCCGGTTTTGCCCAGCACCTTTCCTCTCGTGTGGCGGATCGGCGTGGCACGAACCGCTGGCTGGTCGATCCGACAGGTACCGAAGGGCGGCTGCGCTCCGCGCCAATAAAAACGGGCCGCTCGATGCGGCCCGTCCGGGGTTTCAATTGAAACGCTGATTATTTCTTGGCGGCCTTGGCTGCCTTGGCGGGCGCCTGCGCCACCTGCTCGGCGGCCTTGGCGATGTGCTCCTCGACGGCTTGCACGGCCTGGCGCGTGGCCTTGGTCACTTGTTCATAGCCCAGGAAGGCATTGTCGATCGCCGTCTTGACGATGGCGACGGCGTTTTCCGAACCGGGACGCACGTTCTTGGTGACGTCGTAGATGAGCGCGCTCAAATTGCTTTTCGCTTCCGCCACGTGGGCGTCGGCGGCATTGGTGAACTCGTCGTGAATATCCTTGATGATTTCGCTGAGCTGCTGGTTGTAGGCGGTGGCGCCGGACAGGTCCGGCTGCATTTGCGCGCCGGCGGCGGCCATGGCCGCTTTCGGGTCTTTGCTCTGGCTCAATTCCTTGCCGGCGGCGAGACCGTCCTCGACGGCCGACTTGGCGGTGGCGACGTTGAGCGCCACCACTTGTTCCACGCCTTGCACGGCCTTGCTGGTGAGGGCGTTAAAGGTCATCAGCTGGAATTCGAACAGCGCTTTTGTTGCGGATGCAAATTGCTCGGGATTGGTAAACATGTGGTCTCCTCAGTTTGAACAGATACGGCTGATCTTCTCACTACTTCGACTCTGATACGGTGTCTTCCGGCTGCTTGCTTGTTGTGACGGCCCATTATTTAGCAAGCGCCCGTTTTTCGCAATGGCTATCTCGATAGGGACCGTAGGCTTTTTCCCAACCGGGGCCCGGCGAGGTTTGCCGGCACACCAGGGTGGCGTCGATTTTGCTCGCCCATTGATACCACGGCGCCGGCCCGGCAAGGGCGCCGCCGGCGCATAGAACGAGGAGGGCGGCGCATAAGGTTTTGCCAGAGTACAGCAATTTGGCTACGCGCGCGCCGGGCCCGGGCGGCATGGCGAACGGCGCCTTCGATTTCCCGCCATGACCGGGGCGCCGTGAATGGACGGGCGCCGCCATCAATGGGCGCCCGCCGGCGGCGCCACGGCCGGCAATTGCAGGGTGAAGGTGGTGCCGCCGGCATCGCTGACGGCGTCGATGCGCCCGCCCAGCAAGCCGGTGACGATGTTGTGCGTGATGTGCAGCCCCAGCCCGGAGCCGCCCGAACCGAGCTTGGTGGTGAAGAAGGGGTCGTAGACGCGCGGCAGGTCGGCGGCGGCGATGCCGACGCCGTCGTCGCCGATCGAGAGCGCGATCTCGCCCCTGTAGTCGGCGACGGCGCGGATGGTGATGTGGCCGCCGCTCCGGCCCTCGAAGCCGTGGCGCAGGCAGTTTTCAAACAGGTTGCTGAGGGCCTGGCCGAGCGGGCCGGGGTAGCTGTCCATCGGCACATGGGCGGGGATGTCCAGCGCCACCGTGAAGCCGCTGTCGCGCAGCGGCGCGCACAAGGGCAGCATCAGCTCGGCGACGAAGCGGCCCAGCTCGAAGCGCCGCCGTTGCGAGCTGGCGCGGTCGACGGCGATTTGCTTGAAGCTCGACACCAGATCGGCCGCCCTTTGCAGATTGCGCAGCAAGATGACGTCGGCCTCGGCCGCCTGCCCCAGATAGGTTTCCAAGGATGAGCGGCGCAAGCCGTGGGGGAAGCTTTCATGCAGCAGGCGGGTGCGTTCAGCCATGGTGCTGCACACCACCAGGCTGTTGCCGATCGGCGTGTTGAGCTCGTGGGCGATGCCGGCCACCAAGGCGCCCAGGGCCGCCAGCTTGTCGCGCCGCACCAGTTCTTCTTGGGTGATGGACAGGTTCTCCAGCGCGCTGGCCAATTCCTCGTTGACCAGGTCGGCCTGTTCCTTGGCGCGGGTCAGGGCGGCGGTGCGCTGTTCCACCTGCTCTTCCAGGTGGGCGCGGTGGCGTTCCAGCTCCAGTTCGTGGCGGCTGCGTTCAATGGCGATGCCGGCCAGGTGGATGGCCACGTCGATCAGGCGCATATCGTCCGGGGTCGGGCTGCGCACCACGCGGTAATACATGGCAAAGCTGCCCAGCACGCTATCCTGCTTGACGATGGGCATGGACCAGCAAGCCCGCAAGCCGTGCGGCGCCACCAGATCGCGGTAGGGCGCCCACAGTGGGTCGCTGGCGATGTCGCTGACCACCACGGCGCGCTTGAGGAACATGGCGCTGCCGCAAGAACCCACGGCCGGCCCGATTTCCAGCCCTTCGAGGGCGGCCGCGTAGTCGGCCGGCAGGCTGGGGCCGGAGGCGCAATGCATGCGCCTGCCGTCTTCGTCGAGCAACATCACCGAGCACAGCACGCCCTCCGACTGGCTCTCGATGAGCCGCATCAGGCTGTCCAGGGTCTGGCCCAGCGGGGCGCCCTTGGCGATCATTTCCAGCAAATTGTTCTGGCCCATGCGCAAGGCTTCGGCCAGCTTGCGCGCCCTCAGGTCGACGACGCGCGCGTGCACCAGGCGGCGCCCTGGCACGGACAGGCGCACCAGGCGCATTTCGCAATCGATGGGGGCGCCGCCGCTGTGCCGGCAGAGCATGTCGAAGACGCCGATCTGGCCGGCCAGCACCAGCGCGATTTTTTCCGGGATCAGCGACGCGGACGGGCGCCCGTCCGGCTGGAACGGCGGGCACAGGTTCACCAGGTTGGCGCGCAGCAGCGCATCCTGTGGCAGGCCGAACAGTTCCTCGGCGCGGTGGTTGGCGTCGATCAGGCGGTCGTTGTCGACGTCGAGCAAGACCACGGCGTCGGGCGAGCCGGCCAGCACGGTATGGTAATTGACTTCCAGGGTTTGCGGATGCAGGGTGGCGGCGTGGTTGGTGGCATGGGTGGCGGGCGGCGGCGCCTGCGCCCGCAGCGCCAGTTCGACGAGGATTTTTTCCGCCACATCGAGGGCGTCGAAGGGGATTTTCAGGTAATCGGCGGCACCGGCGGCGATGCTGCGGCTTTGTTCTTGCGCGTCGGGCGCGGCCGACATCAGAAACAGGGGCGGCGCCGGGTCCGGCGCGCAAGCCTGGCGCAGGCGTTGACAGGCCAGCGCCAGGTCGGTCCCGGCCAGGGCGGCGTCGAGCAGCACCAGGGCGACGCCGCCGGCGGCCAGCACGAGCGCCGTGTCGAGGTCGGGGGCCGTCAGCGCGCGCAAATCGTGCAAATCGAGTTGGTAGATCAGCTCGCGCAGCCGTTCCGGCGCGGCGCTGACGAGCAAAATGCTCAATTGCCCGGCGTGGCGGTGGCTGGGCTGGCTCATGAGACTGACTTCCTCGCGCATATCATGCTGCAAGTGTATTACATCGCGGGGCGGCGATGTGAGCGAAAGCGGTGCCGGCGCGCAAACGCGGCTGCGAGTGTGACGCAATGGCCGCAGCGGCGCGGCCAATGAAAAAAGCCGCACACTCGTGAAAGTGTGCGGCTCGTTCGTCCTGCTTATCCGGTAGATGGTGCC
>DMYQ01000349.1:17901-18021 GCA_003482555.1 Janthinobacterium sp.
AATTCCGCCACGTGGGCACTGTTACTGCTTGCTGCTTGTCGCGTTTTCTGCAACAACGGGGCGTATCATAAGGGCTGGATAGCGTTCGGTCAATGCCGTTTTCGCCTCTTTTTTTGCTTA
>DMYQ01000178.1:0-4219 GCA_003482555.1 Janthinobacterium sp.
CGCGCTTGGTGTCGCACGCTTGGCGTCGCGCGTTTGACACCGGCAGCATCCACCACATCCACCACACCCACCGGAGCACCCATGCCCATCAGTTCTTACCTTGAGAATAGCCCGCAATTGGCGGAACGCATTTATTTGCACCCCTCGGCCCAGGCGATCGGCGATGTGCGCATCGGCCACGACAGCTCGGTCTGGTGCAACACGGTCTTGCGCGGCGACGTCAATCATATCCGCATCGGCATCTGCAGCAATGTGCAGGATTTCGCCATGGGGCATGTGTCGCACAAGAGCCCGGCCAAGCCGGACGGCTCGCCGCTGCTGATCGGCGATTACGTCACCATCGGCCATTCCGTGATCTTGCACGGCTGCACGATCGGCGATGAATGCCTGATCGGCATGGGTAGCATCATCATGGACGATGTCGTGGTGCGGCCGAGCGTGATGGTTGGCGCCGGCAGCCTGGTGTCGCCGGGCAAGGTGCTGGAAAGCGGCTATCTGTATGTGGGCCGGCCAGCCGTGAAGCTGCGCGCCCTGACGGCGGAGGAACTGGTTTACCTGAAATATTCGGCCGAGCATTATGTGCGCGTCAAGGATAATTATCTGGCGCTGGCAGTGAGTACCGATACGATTTAACGGGACCGCGCCTCGCGCTGAAACCGGGCTTGCATTTAGGTTTGACGCCGATGGCAAGGCGACATGGACACGGGCGCGCGCGGGCGCTTCTTCTTCACCGTCGACGCCCGCTCGACGGTGAAGCGCCCGGCGCTCAGGCCGCCGGGGCCGCGCCCAGCGCCTCGCGCAGGGCGTCGTCGACGCTGCCGAGCCAGACGAACTGCAGTTGCCGGCGCGTGTCGTCCGGGATGTCTTCCAAATCCTTTTGATTGCGCGCCGGCAGCAGCACGGTGGCGATGCCGGCCCTTTGCGCGGCCAGCACCTTTTCCTTGATGCCGCCGACCGGCAAGACCAGACCGCGCAAGCTGATCTCGCCGCTCATCGCGCGCTCGCTGCGCACGGGGCGGCCCGTCATCAGGGAGGCGAGCGCGACAAACATGGCCACGCCGGCGCTGGGGCCGTCCTTCGGGATCGCGCCGGCCGGCACATGCACGTGGATGTCGTTCTTGCGAAACACGTCCGGTGCGATGTGCAAATCGGCGCTGTGGGCCTTGACCACGGTCAGCGCGGCTTGCGCGCTTTCCTTCATCACCTCGCCCAGCTGGCCGGTCAGGATCAGCTTGCCGCTCCCGGGCGTGCGGCTCGCTTCGACGAACAGGATGTCGCCGCCGACCGGTGTCCAGGCCAGTCCCGTCGCCACGCCGGGCAGGCTGGTGCGCAGGGCCAGCTCGCTTTCAAACTTGGCCGGCCCCAGGATGCTGGCCAGGCGCGCCGCGTCCACCGTCAATTGCTGCGCGCTGCCTTCGGCGATGCGCATGGCGGCGTAGCGGAACACGGCGCCGATCTCGCGTTCCAGGTTGCGCACGCCCGCCTCGCGCGTGTAGTCGTGGATGACGGCGCGCAGCGCGTCGTCGCCGATCTCGCATTGCCCGGGCAGCAGGCCGTTCGCTTCGCGCTGGCGCGCCAGCAGGTAGCGGCGCGCGATCTGTTCCTTTTCCTGCTCCGTGTAGCCGGGCAGGGAAATGACTTCCATGCGGTCGCGCAAGGCGCCGGGCACGGTGTCGAGCACATTGCCGGTGCAAATGAACAGCACCCGCGACAAGTCGAAGGGCAGGCCCAGGTAATTGTCGCGGAAGCTGACGTTCTGTTCCGGATCCAGCACTTCCAGCAGGGCGGCGGCGGGGTCGCCGTGGAAGCCGGCGCCCAGCTTGTCGATTTCGTCGAGCATCATCACGCAGTTGCGGGTGCCGGCCTTGCGCAGGGCTTGCAGGATATTGCCCGGCAGGGCGCCCACATAGGTGCGCCTGTGGCCGCGGATTTCCGCCTCGTCGTGCACGCCGCCCAGGCTGACGCGCACGAACTTGCGCCCCGTCGTGCGGGCGATGCTCTGGCCCAGCGAAGTCTTGCCGACCCCGGGCGGACCGACGAAGCACAGGATGGGCGCCTTGCCTTGCGGATTGAGCTTGCGCACGGCCAGGTATTCGAGGATGCGCCGCTTCACCTTGGCCAGGCCGAAATGGTCTTCGTCGAGCACCCGGCTCGCTTCCGGCAGGTAGATCTTGTCTTCGCTCATGGCCGACCAGGGCAGTTCCGTCAGCCACTCCAGGTAGGTGCGCAGCATCGAATATTCGGCCGCCGCCGCCGGCATTTTTTGCAGGCGTTTCAATTCCTTCAAGGCGTGCGCCTGCGCTTCGGGCGGCATCCCCGCCTTGCCGATGGCGGCCGCCAGCTGGGCCGTGTCGGCGTCGCCATCCTCGCTCTCGCCCAGCTCTTTCTTGATGGTGCTCAATTGCTCGCGCAGCATGAACTCGCGCTGCTGTTCGTTCATGCGCTCCTGGGTCTGCTGGTTGATTTGCCGCGACAGGCGCAACACTTCGATGCGGTGCACGAGGAAGGCGAGCACCTTGTCGAGGCGGGCCGGCAACGACAGGGTTTCCAGGATGTCTTGTTTTTCTTCAGAGTCGATATCCATCAGGCCGGCGATGAAGTCGGCGTAGGCCGAGGCCGACGTGATGTGGTCGGCGGCGATGGCCAGTTCGGCCGGCACCTGCGGCAGCAGGCCGAGGATTTCGGCCGACCTTTCCTTGAGCTGAAGGAAGCGGGCCTCGATGTCGGCGCCATGCTCATCGGCGTCGGGCAGCATCAGCACGCGGGCCGCGTAAAACGGGTAGCCGTCGAGGAATTCGACGATGCGGAAACGCTGCAAGCCCTGGCAGACCAGGTAGTGCTCGCTGTTGTGGGCGTTGACGTAGCGCAGGATGCTGGCGACGGTGCCGATGCGGTGCAATTGCTCGGGCCGGGGCGCGTCGACCTCGGAGTCGCTCTGCAGCACCATGCCGACCTGGCGATTGTTGCGGTGCGCATCCTCGAGCGCCGCGATGGTGTTGTCGCGCCCGATATGCATGGGCACCACCAGGCCGGGGAAGAGCACCAGATTGCGCAAAGGGATGATGATGAGGGCGTCGTCGGGCAGGCGCGGGTAGGCTGGTCCGGCGCCGCCCTGCCGTTGCAGCGGCTGGGCGCCAGCCTGCGCGGCGGCGTGGGAAGGAGCTTCGCGGCGTTCCTGTTCGGCATTCATGGCGGCGGATCTCCAAGGTGTCGATGTTGGACTCGATTTCGCGCGCCGCGTTCCGCCACCACCGCCGCCGCGCGCCGGCCCGCCGGATCAGACCCCGCAGTAGGCGGTCTTGACCGTGGTGAAGAACTCGGCCGCGTAGGCGCCTTGCTCGCGCGAACCGTAGCTGGAACCCTTGCTGCCGCCGAAAGGCACATGGTAGTCGACGCCGGCGGTGGGGACGTTCACCATCACCATGCCGGCTTGGGCGGCGCGCTTGAAATGGGTGGCGTGCTTGAGCGAGCTGGTGCAGATGCCGCTCGACAGGCCGAATTCGCTGTCGTTGGCCATGGCCAGCGCGTGCTCGTAACTGTCGGCCGGGATCACGCTGGCGACCGGGCCGAAGATTTCCTCGCGGCTGATGCGCATGTCGTTGCCGCAGTCGGTGAACAGGGCCGGGCGCAGGAAGAAACCCTCGGTGTCGCGCTGCAGGCGCTCGCCGCCGAAGGCCAGGGTGGCGCCCTCGTCGCGGCCGATGCGGATATACGACAGATCCTGTTCCAGCTGGCTGGCGTCGACCACGGGGCCGATGTCGGTGCCGGCCGCCAGCGCGTCGCCGATGGTCAGCGCGGCCAGTTTTTCCCGCACGGCGGTAACAAAGGCGGGATAAATGCCTTTTTCGACGATCAGGCGGCTCGACGCCGTGCAGCGCTGGCCGGTCGAAAAGAAGGAACCCTGTACGGCGCAGTGGACGGCCGTGGCCAGGTCGGCGTCGTTCAGAATCAGCAGCGGATTCTTGCCGCCCATTTCGATCTGCACCTTGGCCATGCGCCCGATGGCCGCTTGCGCCACCTTGGCGCCGGTGGCGACCGAGCCGGTGAAGCTGATCGCGTTGACGCGGCGGTCGTTCAAGAAAGCCTGGCCGACGACGCTGCCGCGCCCCATCACCAGGTTGAAGACGCCGTCCGGCAAGCCGGCCCGGCTGATGATCTCGGCCAGGGCCCAGGCGCTGCCGGGCACCAGTTCGGCCGGTTTGATCAGCACGCAGTTGCC
>DMYQ01000178.1:4260-5078 GCA_003482555.1 Janthinobacterium sp.
ATATCCAGGTTGGGCCGCACGGAAGCGAGCTTGTCGCCGCGAAGGCGCAGGCATTCCTGGGCAAAATACTTGAAGATGGCACCGGCGCGGGACGCTTCGCCTATGCCTTCGGGGCGGGTCTTGCCTTCCTCGCGCGACAGCAGGGTGCCGAGTTCTTCCTTGCGGGCCAGGATTTCGCTGCCAATCCGGTCCAGCGCATCGGCGCGCAACTGGATGTTGGATAGCGCCCAGGCGGGCGCGGCGGCGGCGGCGGCGGCGATCGCCAGCTCGGCCTGCCGCGCGTCGGCCTGGGCGTAGTGGCCGATGACATCGCTGATGTCGGAGGGATTGATGTTGGCCGCGGCCGTGGCGCCGTCGACCCAGGCACCGTTGATATAGTTTTGCTTCATGCTGTGCTCCATGGTTGCGCCGTCGACGCCGACGGCGGAAGTACGCATGTTGCCACAAGGGAGGGCGCGCAAGCTAGCAAAAAAAGCATGCTTTGACAGGCCGGGCCGGGCGCGCCGTGCTGGCGCGCCCGGCCGCGGGCCTCAAAAGCGGTGCCGCAGGCCGACGGTGAATTGCTTGTTGCCGGTGCCGGGCTCTTCGCTGTTGCCCT
This sequence comes from Janthinobacterium sp., assembly GCA_003482555.1. Taxonomy (GTDB): domain Bacteria; phylum Pseudomonadota; class Gammaproteobacteria; order Burkholderiales; family Burkholderiaceae_D; genus Janthinobacterium. The sequence goes on from DMYQ01000178.1 coordinate 4,859, forward strand.
CGGTATAGGCGGCGCCGTTCTTGTTGCTGATCAGCGCATACGAGGTGTACACATCGGTGCGTTTCGAGAAGGCGTACATATAGGCGAGGGCGCTCTGGCGCGCATCCTGATTGCGGGCCGTCTTGTCGTCCTTGCGCACATAGGTGGCAACGACGGTGTGGACGCCGAAGGGCAGGGCCAGGCCCAGCAGCAAGTCCCTGCTGTCGGTCGAGGCCAGCGG
>DMYQ01000178.1:5231-8083 GCA_003482555.1 Janthinobacterium sp.
AAGAAGGCCTTGGCCGGGCCGAAATCGTAGTTGGCGCCGAGCAAGATGTTCTTGGCCGCTTCGGTGTTTTTCAACAAGGTCGTGTCGTTGTTGCGCTGATGATAGGCGAGGCGCACATTGAGCGGGCCCTGGGCGTAGCCGAAGGAGCCGCCCAGCGCGCGGCCGGCGCTGCCGTCGCCGGCCACTTCGCCGGCCGCATACATCAAGTCGGCGCTGAAGCCATGCATGTCATTGCTACGGTACAGGATCGAATTGCCGGCGCGAAAACCGGTGGCTGCCATCAGATTGTTCGAGCGCGCGATGCCGTTGCGGAAAGGGTCGACGATGGTGTTCAGGGTGGTGAACAGCGGTGTGTCTTGCAGGCCCAGCGAGAGCGAACCGAGGCCGTTGTGCAAGCCGAGCGCCGTGTTGCGCCCGAACAGGGTGTTGTTTTGCGTCGAGCCGCCCGTGTCGGCGTGGATGCCGCCCTCGATGACGAAGAAGGCGGCCAGGCCGTCGCCCAGGTCTTCCGTGCCGCGCACGCCCCAGCGGCTCTGGGTCGCCATGCCGCTGGTGACGCGGGTGGCGGTGCCGGCGAGGCCGCCGCGGTCTTGCGACAGGCCCATGTCGACGACGCCGTACAGCGTGACCGAGCTTTGCGCCATGGCGGCGCCGCCGACGAACAGGGAGGAAAGGGAGGTCAGGGCGGCCAGGGTGGCCAATTTGGTGGTGTTCATATGTGTCTCCAGCGTTGGGATGAATGCGGCTGTGGCGCCGCTCGGGTGGTGTGCGGCGGCGCTGGCGGGCGCCGCCGGTGTGATTTACAGCAAGGGGGCGGGCGCGCCGGCCGGCAGCGGATCGGGTATCGGTTCGATTTTGCCCAGCACGAAGATGAAGGAAATGATACCGATGAGCAGGATGAAGCCGGCCACGAAGAAGGCGTTGCTAAAGGAATTGGTGGCGCCGACGATGAAGCCGGTGACGATGGGGGCGGCGGCGCCCATCAGATTATTCACGAAGTTCATGATGCCGCCTATGGTGCCGGCGCCGCCCTTGGGCGCGATCAGCGAAGGCAGCGACCAGCCGACCGGGGCCGCCGATGCCAGGCCGCCCAGGGCGATCGAGATCCAGAAGATGGCCCAGACCGGGTCCGTGGTCTGGGTGGCGCCGAAGACGGCCAGGCCGAACAGCATGCCGACGATCAGCACGCCCTTGCGCACCGTCGATTCGTCGCGGCCGCGCTTGACCATGTGGTCGATCAGCCAGCCGCCGACAAACAGGTCGGTGACGGTGGCGAAGGCCCAGGGGATGGCGGCGAAGCCGGCCGACTTCAAGATGCTCATGTGCATGGTCTGCACCAGGTAGCCCGGCAACCAGGTCAGGAACAAATAAAAGGAATAGCCGTAGGCGGCGAAGCCGATGGTCAAGCCCCATACTTTCGACTGGGTCAGCAGATAGCCCAGCATATTCAGGGCGCCGGTGTCGGAGGCGCCTTCGGGGGCGGCGCCGCCTTGCACGATGTAATCGTATTCGACCTTGGAGAGCTTGGTGTCGGCGCTGGGGTCGCGGTAGATGCAAAAGAAGGCGATGAAGTAGATAAAGCTGAGCACGGCGGTGATGCCGAAGCCCCAGCGCCAGCCCAGGCTGACGATGGTGACGGCGATCAGGGGCACGCCGATGACGTTGGAAAACTTGGCGGCGGCGTCGAAGATGGCCGTGGCCAGGCCCCGTTCATTGCGCGGGAACCAGTAACCGGTCGCCTTCGAGCTGACCGGGAAGGCGGGCGCCTCGGCCACGCCGAGCAAGATGCGGGCGATGAAGATGCCGGCGAAGCCGCTGGAAAAGGCCGTGACGGTCGATGCCACGCCCCACAGGAAAGCGCCCCAGCGGCCCACGCGCGTGGGGCCGAAGCGGTCCAGCACCATGCCGACGGGAATTTGCAAGATGGCATAAGACCAGGCGAAGGCGCTGAACAGCAAGCCCAGTTGGATCGGGCTGAGCTGGAACAATTCCTTGATCTGCGGCGCCGCCACGGACAGGCCGATGCGGTCGATATAGTTAATCAGCACGCCTGCCCCGAGCAGGGCGCCTATGCCCCAGCGGCGTTTGGGAATTTTCTGTGTGGTGGTGTTCATTGTGGTCTCCTTGATGGATGAATAAACGGGTTCTCTTGGTGTAACCCTGGTGCCTAGGACTGCAAAATATCGGCGATCAGTTGTGGCGGGCTCTTGCGGATGTCGAGCGTGACGCCGGCTTCGTCCGCTTGCAGCGCTTCCAGGTCGCGCAACTGGCTGTCGAGCAGGGAGGGCGGCATGTAATGGTCGATTCGGGCTTGCATGCGCGCCGCGATCAAGTCGCGCGCCCCGCTCAGGTGGGCGAAACGCAGCTCGGGGTCGGCCGCCCGCAACAAGTCGCGGTAACGCCGTTTGAGCGCCGAGCAGGACAGCACCAAGCCTTCGCCGCGCGCCACCGCCGCCGCGATTTCGGCTTGCAGGCGCGCCAGCCATCCGGCGCGGTCGGCGTCGTCGAGGGCGATGCCGGCGGCCATCTTGGCGACATTGGCGGCCGGATGGTAGGCGTCGCCTTCCAGGTAGGGCAGGGTCAGCGCCGTCGCCAGAGCCTGGCCGATCGCGCTTTTGCCGCAGCCGCTCACGCCCATCACTATCCAGCGGGTGGCGGTGCCGGTGTTGCTGCTTTGATTGAGCATACGGTTTTTCATATCGATGTTAAGGGTGGCGCAGCGCTGTTTGCTTGATGTATGGTAGCGCTAACATTTGTAGTTAGTCTACCGTCTTGATGCGATTTGTAAAGAACAATCCATGTTGCAGTGCGGCGAGCCGGTGCGGAAGGCGGATCGGGAAACGGATCGGGAA
>DMYQ01000178.1:8299-16858 GCA_003482555.1 Janthinobacterium sp.
CGCGGGAAAGGGGATCGGGGTGGGTGGTCGCGAGCGAGTTGGATGAGCCCTGTTCCAGCGTGCTGCCGGCCGCGGTTCGGCTGATGCGCGGCCGCCCGCTGCGAGCGGCCGGCGAAGCTAGGCGCTTTCGCGCGCCATCAGCGTGAAGCCCAGGTCGATCCGGGTGGCGGCCGGCGTCTCGCCCCTGATGACGGTGCGCAGCAGGGTGGCCGCCTCGAAGCCGATGCGGTAGCGCGGCGTGCCGATGGTGGTGACGGACGGATTCATCCAGGCCGAAGCCGGCAAATCGTTGAAGCCGCAGATCGCCAGTTGCTCCGGCACGGCGATGCCGCGCCGCTGGCACTGGTAGATGGCGCCGTGCGCCAGGTCGTCGTTGCAGCAAAAGATGGCGTCGCAATCGGGCGCGCTGGCCAGTATCCGTCCCAGCAACTCGGCGCCCAGGGCGATGGTGGACGGGTCGCCGACCATGATTTCCAGGCGCGGATCGGACAGGCCCGCTTCATCCATGGCCTTGCGGTAACCTTCGGCGCGCTTCAAGACGCGCTCGTCGAGCTGGGCGCCGATGAAGCCGATGCGGGTATGGCCCTTGTCGATCAGGTAGCGCGTCATCGTGTAACCGGCGCGCTGTTGCGAAAAGCCGACCGATAACTGCTCCGGCTCGCTGGCCAGATCCATCATCGAGACGATGGGCACGTGGGAAGCGGCCAGCATTTGCCGCACCCGCTTGCTGTGACTCAGGCCCGACAGCAGGATGCCGTCCGGATTCGATTGCAGATAAATGCTGAGCAGCTTTTCTTCTTCGGCGTCCGAGTAGCGTGTGTTGCCGATCAAGATCTGGTAATTGTCGGCGTCGAGCGCATCCTGGATCCCGGCCAGCACGGCCGTGAACACGGCGTTCGACAGCGACGGCACCAGCACCACGATCACGTTCGACTGGGCCGAGGCCAGCGCGCGCGCGGCGCGGTTGGGCACGTAGCCGAGTTCGGCCACGGCTTGCTCGACGCGCGCGCGCAGGGCTGGCGAGACCATGTCGGGCTGGCTGATGGCGCGCGAGGCGGTCATCGTGGCAACGCCGGCGTGGGCCGCCACCTCGGCCAGGGTGACGCGTCCGCTGGCGCGGCCTTTCCCCGTCTGAATCTTACTCATGAGCGTTTTTCGACATATTTTGATAGCGTTATCATCGGCCCGTCGCTTGCGCGGCGGTGCTTAAACCCGCGCCAGGCTGCGCCGCGGTAGACAAATTATAAGGTGCGCCGGGCATAGTCTGTTAGCCAATATTCGCGGCGGTATGGACCTGGCTTTGGGGGAAATCTTGGACCGAAGCGCGATCCGGAGCGCGCCCACCATTATGTGTCTTAGCGTACGTACGCAAATATTAAATGGGCGTAACATCGGCGCACTCGATCACGCACTGTCGCCGCCGCTGGCGCCAGGGGAACCCACCGGAGCCAGCCTTGCTTACACGTAAACTGTTCGGCCTGCTTGGCCTGATCATCCTCGCCGCCGTGGCGCTCTACGGCTGGTCCTGGCGGCCGGCGCTGGCGCCGATCACGCCGCCCGTCTTCACCGCCTTCGCGCCGCAACTGGTGGAAAAGGGCGCCATGCTGGCGGGCGTCGGCAATTGCGCCGCCTGCCATACGGTCAAGGGCGGGGCTCCCTTCGCTGGCGGACTCGGCATGGCGACGCCGTTCGGCACCATTTATTCGAGCAATATCACGCCCGATCCCGACACCGGCATCGGGCGCTGGTCGCAGGCCGCCTTCAAGCGCGCCATGCGCGAAGGCGTGCGGCGCGACGGCGCCCACCTGTTTCCGGCTTTCCCCTACAACCACTTCACGCTCGTCAGCGACGCCGACTTGACGGCCCTGTACGCGTATTTCATGACGCGCCCCGGCATCATCGTCACGCCCAAGGAGAATACGGTACCGTTTCCCCTGAGCTTGCGGCCCCTGCAGGCGGGCTGGAAACTGCTGTTTTTCGACAAGGGCGAGTACCAGACCAATGCCGCCAAGAGCGTCGACTGGAATCGTGGGCGCTACCTGGCCGAAGGCCTGGCCCACTGCGCCGCCTGCCACACGCCGCGCAACCAGTTGGGAGCGGAAATCAAGGGCTCGCCGTATCTGGGCGCGAAGATAGAAGGCTGGTTCGCGCCCGCGCTGACGGCGGCCAACACGGCGCCCTTGCCGTGGACGGAGCCGGAGCTGTTTGCTTTCCTGCGCAGCGGCGCCACTACACTGCACGGCGTGGCGTCCGGGCCCATGGCGGCCGTCGTGCACGAGGGGCTGGCGCTGGCGCCGGACGCCGACATCCACGCCCTGGCCAATTATTTTGCCGACATGAACGGTTCCACCCAGGCCGCGCCGCAGGCGGACGCCACCCTGACCGCCGTGATGGCCAGGTCGGCCAGTGTCGCCGGACAATACAACGACCATGGCGCCACGCTGTATCTGGCGGCCTGCGCCTCTTGCCATTCGAATAGTGGCGGCAAGCCGGCGCCGCTGCGCCCGGAACTGGGCTTGAACAGCGCGCTGACGGCGGCCGATCCAGCCAATTTGCTGCAAGTGGTGTTGCGCGGCGTGGGCCGGCGCGACGGCGCTCCCGGCGCCATGATGCCGGCCTTCGCGGCGGCAATGTCGGATGCCGACATCGCCCAACTGGCCGCCTATCTGCGCCGCAGCCGCACGGCGCTGCCGCCCTGGAGCGATCTGGAAGCGAGCGTCGCCGCCGCGCGCCGCGCCAGCCGGCCTTGACAATTATCTTAATTAAAATCGATCCACAGCCGAAGCGAGACGAGAATGCATACTTTTACAGTCAATGGCAAGGCGGTCGCGGTCGACGTCGATCCGGACACGCCGCTGCTCTGGGTGATCCGCGACGACATCGGCTTGAAGGGCACCAAGTTCGGTTGCGGCATCGGCATGTGCGGCGCCTGCACCGTGCACGTGGATGGGCGCGCGATCCGCTCCTGCATCACGCCGGTCGCCAATGTGGCCAACGCGGCCATCACCACCATCGAAGGCTTGGCGGCGGACGGCCAGCATCCCCTGCAAAAGGCGTGGATCGCGACGCAGGCGCCGCAGTGCGGCTACTGCCAGTCGGGCCAGATCATGCAAGCGGCGACCCTGATCAAGGATTATCCGGAGCCCAGCGACGCCAATATCGACGCTGTCATGAGCGGCAATCTGTGCCGCTGCATGGCGTATGTGCGCATCCGCAAGGCCATCAAGCTGGCCGCCGAAGACATGAAGGGCGCGACTCCCCATGCGTAAATTACCTCCTGAATCATCACCTTCCGAAGCGTTGCCGCCCGAATTGAAGGCGCGCGCCAGCGGCCAGTCGCTGGGCCGGCGCGGTTTCCTGATCAGCGCCATCGGCGCCGGTTTCACCCTGGCCTTCTTGCGCGCGGACATGTCCTTTGCCGACGCCGACGTGGGCCCGGCCGGCAAGGTCTTCGATCCCACCATCTGGTTCGAGATCGACCGCGACGGCCTGGTCACGGTGAATATCGCCAAGGCGGAAATGGGCCAGCACGTGGGCACGGCGCTGGCGCGCATCGTGGCCGACGAGCTGGAGGCGGACTGGAGCTCGGTGCGCCTGAATTACGTCGATTCCGATCCCAAGTGGGGCACCATGGTGACCGGCGGCAGCTGGTCGGTGTGGCAGAGTTTCGAGCCGCTCAGCCGGGCCGGCGCGGCCGGGCGCATCGCGCTGATCGAGGAGGGCGCCAAGTTGCTGGGCGTGGCCGTCGACGCTTGCGAAGCGCGCGAGGGCGTGGTGCGGGGCGGCGGCAAGTCGATTTCCTACGCGCAAATCGTCAGCCGCGGCAACCTGGCCCGCAAATACACGGCGGAGCAGTTGAAGGCCATCGTCTTGAAGACGCCGGAGCAGCGCCGCCTGATCGGCCAGGACGTGCAAGCCATCGATATCCCGTCCAAGACCAATGGCGGCGCCGTGTACGGCATCGATGCCGTGGTCGAGGGCATGCTGTACGCGCGGCCGAAAATTCCGCCCACCCGCTACGGCTCCAAGGTGCTCTCGATCGACGACAGCGCCGCCAGGAAGGTCAGGGGCTACCTGAAGTCGCTGGCCCTGGTCGACCCCTCGGGCACCGTGCCCGGCTGGGTGATGGTGTACGCCGACTCCTTCGCCGCCGCCAGCCGGGCCGCCGAACTGGTCGTCGTCCAGTGGAGCGCCGGCGCGGCCGCCTCGGTGTCGGAGACGGACTTGCTGGCCCACGGCGCCAAACTGGTCGGCGACGCGGCCGGCGGCGCCCTGGTGGTGGCCGAGGACGGCGTCGAAGCGGCGTTTTCCAGCGCCAAGCTGACCCTGGCGCGCGACTACACCACCGGCACCGTGCTGCATTTTCAGTTGGAACCGGTGAACGCGCTGGCGCTGGAAAAGGAGGGGGTCTGGCATATCCACACCGGCAACCAGTGGCAATCCTTGATCTTGCCGGTGCTGGCCAAGGCCCTCGGGGTGGCCGAGGGCAAGGTCATCCTGCACAGCTATTTGCTGGGCGGGGGCTTCGGCCGCCGCCTGAACGGCGACTATGCGGTGCCGGCCGCGCTGGCGGCCAAGGCCTTCGGCCGGCCCGTCAAGATGCTGTGCACGCGCGCCGACGATGCCCGTTTCGACTCGCCCCGTTCGCCCTCGGTGCAGCGCCTGCGCATGGCGTTCGGCGCCGACGGCAAGGTCACGGCGATGGAACACCACGCCAGCGCCGGCTGGCCCACCAAGGCCATGGCGCCGGCCCTGCTGGCCAAGACGAAGAACGGCCAGCCCTACGACCCCTTCGCCATTTCCGGCGCCGACCACTGGTACACGGTGGGCGCGCAGCGCGTGCGCGCCATCGTCAACGACCTGGCCAACGACAGTTTCCGGCCCGGCTGGCTGCGCTCGGTGGGGCCGGGCTGGACCAACTGGGCGGTGGAAAGCTTCATGGACGAGGCGGCCGTCGCGGCCAAGGTCGACCCGCTCGCCTTCCGGCTGGCGCTGCTGGACGCGGCCGGCAAGAACGCCGGCTCGGCGCCCAACGCCGTCGGCGGCGCGGCGCGCCTGGCGACAGTGCTCAAGCGCGCCGCCGAAAAGGCTGGCTGGGGCACGGCGATGCCGGCCGACACCGGCCTGGGCATCGCCTCGACCTTCGGCCAGGAACGCGACATGCCGACCTGGACGGCTTGCGTGGCGCGCGTCAAGGTCGACCGCAAGAGCGGCCTGGTGAAGATCGAAAAGCTGTTCATGGTGATCGATGCCGGCACCATCATCCACCCGGACGGGGCGTTGGCACAGGCGCAGGGCGGCGCGCTGTGGGGCGTGAGCATGGCGCTGCACGAAGGCACCGTGTTCGTCAACGGCGAGGTGCGCGACACCAATTTGAATTCCTACACGCCGCTGCGCATGGCCGACGTGCCCGAGATGGACATCGAATTTGTGAGCAGCACGGAAACGGCCACCGGCATGGGCGAGCCGCCCACCACGGTGGTGGCGCCGGCCATCGCCAATGCGATTTTCGCGGCCGTCGGCGCGCGCCTGCGGCACTTGCCCATGCGGCCAAGCGCGGTGCTGACCGGGATCGGGAAGAAAGGCGCCGTGTAACGAGCCAGGGACTAACGGGGCGAGGGACGTTTGAGCTGGCGCAGAACGGCGATGGCGCGCACGCGTGCAACTTTGGCGCGGACGGCCTGTCAAATGATAAATGGCAAGCCGAGGCGGATCATGGCAAGGTTGAGACGGTTCAAGGACAGGCGTGAAGCGGGCAAGTTGCTGGCGCGGCGTTTGCGCGCCTATGCCGGGCGGGCGCCATCGTGCTGGGGCTGCCGCGCGGGGGCGTGCCGGTGGGCGTGGAAGTGGCGCGCAAGCTCGATCTGGACTTCGATGTGTTGCTGGTGCGCAAGCGCGGTGTTCCCGGCCACGAAGAGTTGGCCGTGGGCGCCGTCACCAGCGGCGGGCCGCGGGTCTTGCAGCGCGACGTGATGGCGGGCTGTGCCATTGCGCCGGAATGGATAGACATGCGCACCCGCTCCGAGGTGGCGAAGATGGCGAGGCGCGAGCAAGTCTACCGCCGCGGCCGGCCGCCGCCCTCGCTGGGCGGGCGCGTCGTGATTCTGGCCGACGACGACGTGGCGACAGGCGCCACCATGTTGGCTGCCGTGCAGCAGGTGCGGCTGGCGGGCGCGGCGCGCGTCGTCGTGGCCGCGCCCGTGTGCGCGCCGGAGGCGTAGCTGCAATTGCGCCTGCTGGTCGACCGGTGCGTGTGCCTGCTCAAGCCCTCGCCCTTCCTGGCGGTGGGCGCCTGGTATGGCGATTTTGCGCAAGTGAGCGACGCTGAAGTCGAGGAAATGCTGGGGCGCTTGTGGCGTGGCGGGCCAAGGCCGGCATGGGGGCAAGCAGCTAAATTGAGTTGCCGGGGCGCGGCGTCTGCCGTCCCCGTGCGACACGGAGCGGTCTGCAGTAACAACGGGAGAATACATGGAAGAGCAACTGGTAAGTATCGAAGGCGATGCGGTGCACATGGACGGCGCGCTGGAGTTGCCGGATATGCCGATCGGCGTCGTCTTGTTTGCCTACGGCAGCGACCGCCTGAATCCCGGCAATGGGGAAATTCTCGCCGAATTGCGCCATGCCGGCATGGGCACCTTGCTGCTCGATTTGCTCAGCGCCGAAGAAGAAAAGGATTACTACACCCGCTTCGACATGACCTTGCTGACCCAAAGGCTGGCCAAGGCGGCCGATTGCCTGGCGCAGAGTGAGCGCACGCGGGGCTTGCCGCTGGGTCTGTTCGGCTCAGGCAGCGGCGCGGCGGCGGCACTGCAACTGGCGGCCTGGCGCGGCGCCGATATCGCGGCGGTGGTGACGCGCGGCGGCCGCCCCGATCTGGCGGGGCGACAGACGCTCGACAAGGTGCGGGCGCCAACCCTGCTCATCGTCGGCGGGCTCGACAACGATATCCTCGACTTGAACCGGATGGCTTTCACGGCCCTGCACTGCGACAAGCAACTGGAAGTGATCAACGGCGCCAGCAGCCAGTTCGGCGAGGCGGGCGCCTTGCAGGCGGCCGCCGTGCTCGCCAGGAGTTGGTTCACGCAGCATTTTTCCGGGCGGGCTTGAGGCGCGCGCATATCGGCCCAAAGGTATCAACCCCGCGCCCTGTCGCGCGCGACTAGCGCGCTTGGGATACCCGCATGGGTAGTGCCGCGTCTCAGCCGCCGTTCAAGGTCTTGCCGTGGAAACGCAGGTGTTCATCCACGAAGCTGGCAATGAAGTAATAGCCGTGATCGTAGGCGGCGTGGCGGCGCAATTCCAGGGGCTGGCCGGCCGTGCGGCAAGCCGCTTCAAAGACTTCTGGATACAGTTGATCGGGCAAAAATTTGTCGGCCAAGCCTTGATCGATCAGGATGCCGGCCGGGAAGGGTGCATGCGCGCCGGCCATCAGCATGCTGGCGTCGTATTGCTGCCATTTGTCTTGATCCGGGCCAAGGTAGCCGCCGAAGGCCTTCTTTCCCCAGGGGCAGAGTGTGGGCGCGGCGATGGGCGCGAAGGCGGACACCGAGCGGAACAGGCCAGGATTGCGCAAGGCCAGAACCAGCGCGCCGTGGCCGCCCATCGAATGACCGAAGATGCCTATCCTTTCCGCGTCGACCGGAAATTCCTGCAGCACCAGTTCGCGCAATTCGAGGATATAACTGTACATACGGTAGTGCCGGCTCCAAGGCGCCTCGGTCGCGTCCACATAAAAGCCGGCGCCCACACCGAAGTCCCAGGCTTCCGTTTCGCCGGCCACGTTGGCGCCGCGCGGGCTGGTGTCGGGTGAAATCAAGATCATGCCTTCGCGGGCGGCCGCCTTTTGCGCGCCAGCCTTGACCATGAAGGTTTCTTCCGTGCAGGTCAGTCCGGCCAGGTAAAACAGGGCCGGCATGTTGGCGTCGGCCGGCGCGCCGGGAATGAAGACGGAAAAACGCATCGGCAGACCGATTTCGCGTGAATCATGGCGGTAAAAGCGCTGCATCCCGCCGCAACAGGCGTGTTCGCTAAGCAGTTCAAGCATGGATACTCCTAAGGAATGCGATATGACAGTATAGCCACAGTGGCGTTCGGGGCGCGCGTCTCTGGGCCGCCGGCGGTGCCCGCCGCCCTTGATGGGGGCGAGGTGGAGCTTAGCGTGGCAGCCGATTTTCCAGCAGTCCGGCCAGCAGGGGCAAGACCTGTTCCGCGGCCGCCTCGGCCTTCCAGGACAGCAGGTGATCGGCGCGCGTCATGCCAAAGTTGAGGGCGGCGACCGGCTTGCCGGCCTCGGCGGCCTGGCGGCACAGGCGAAAGCTGGAATACACCATCACCGACGATCCCACCACCAGCAGGGCATCGGCGCGCGCCAATTGCTGCTGCGCCGCTTCGGCACGCTCGCGCTCGACGCCGTCTCCGAAGAACACCACGTCCGGCTTGAGCGTGCCGGCGCAGTGGACGCAAAGCGGCAGGTGGAAATCGGCCAGATGGGCCGGCTCCAGTTGCGCGTCGCCGTCGGGCAAGGGGCGCGCCTCGGCGGCGGCCAGGCTGGCGCCGCCC
>DMYQ01000178.1:17014-18012 GCA_003482555.1 Janthinobacterium sp.
GGATTGGCCCGGCCTGGGTTGGCCTGTTCCAGCAGGCGCTGGACGAGAGGGCGGGGGAAGCGGGCGCCGCAATCGAGGCAGACGACGGCATGTATGCTGCCGTGCAATTCGACGACATCGGCACTGCCGGCGCGCTGATGCAGGCCATCGACGTTTTGCGTGACGAGGCCGGCCAGCCGCCCTTGCGCCTGCAGCGCGGCGATCGCGCGGTGGCCGGGATTCGGTTCGGCCCTGGCCAGGCTCGGATAACCGACCATGCTGCGCGCCCAGTAACGTTTGCGCACCGCCTCGTGGCGGCGGAAATCCGGGCCCTGCACCGGCGCGTTGCCGCGTCGCACGCCGTCGCGGTCGCGGTAATCGGGGATGCCGGAAGCTGTGCTCATGCCCGCGCCCGTCAGCATCAGCACCGTGGCATGGCGCTCGAAGAAGGCGGCCAGTTGCCGCGCCGCCCGATTTTCGTCCGTCTCGACAGTCACAGCGTCCTCAGTCGCGCGTGGTGCGCGGGCGTATCGCCAGCTCGGGAAAACCGGTGGCGGCATCGGGTAGCCGCGAAAAATGATGCTCAGGCAGTAATGCCAGCAAAATCTCGGCGGTCGTGCGCACCACGCATCCGGGCGCCACGTGGCCGCCCGTGACCCGTCCTTGGGCGTCGGCCAGCGCCATATGCAGGTGCGCGCCGTCGACCGACAGTGAGCCGGCCAGCGTCAAGATCTCCAGGTCGCCGCGCAATTCGACGGGCTCCTTCGCGCCGGCCAGGCGCAAGCGCGCCACGCTCAGACTGCCGATCCCCGCAAGCACGAAGGCCGCGTCCACCCCGGCGCCGGCGAGCGCTGCCTCGAGCGCGGCCCGCACATCTTGTCCCGGCAACAATCGTAATGGAAGTGTTTGCATATCCACCAATACTACCAAACCGCGAGCAATTTTGGCGTCACAACTTTGGGGTCAGGTCTCGCATTGTCGGTTTTTTGAGCGAAAACCGACAATGCGAGACCTGACCC
>DMYQ01000178.1:18113-23539 GCA_003482555.1 Janthinobacterium sp.
TGACCCCATTGTTGCCGTGACCCCTATTGTTGCAGGGTTCAGGCGGGGGCGCGGACGGCGGCGTCGAGGCCGGCGAAGGCGAAGGTTTTCAGGTGGCGCGCGAGGGCGGGCGGGTCTTGCCAGAGCTGGCCCATGACACGGCCGAGCACGCTTTTGTTGGCGATCAAGAGCATCATGCAGGGCGCGAAGGTGCTCAGGAAGCAGCGCGCCAGGCGCACGTCGTCCGCTTCCAGGCCCATGGCTTCGGCCAGCAGGCTTTTCAGGATGGCGAGTTTGGGCCCCGCTTCGACCAGGATCATGGTGTCGAGCGCGGGCGAGGGCGAGATCAGCTCGCGCACGAAGACGCGCAAGTGCCAGCCGTCCTGTCCGATGCCGCCCACCAGGGTGTCGATCACTTGCCCCAGCTTGGCGCGCGCGTCGCCCGCCCCGTCGGCGATCGCGCTCAGGGCCGCGCGGCTGAACAGGCGGCGGTGGGCTTCCACCAGCACCGCCGTGTACAAGCCTTCGCGGCTGCCAAAGTGATAGTTCACGCCGGCCAGATTGACGGCGGCGGCGGTGCAGACTTGCTTGCTGGTGACGCTGTCGCGGCCACCGTCCGCGTACAGGCGGCCAGCCACTTCGAGGATGTGTTGACGCGTAGCGTCTCCATGCGCGCTGGGGACGCGTATGCTGGTGCGCGGGGCGGTGTCTTTGCTCATATTTACAATACTATATTGAACTTAATTCAAATTCAAATTAGAATTGATGAATGTTGCGGCTGGCGCGGGCGGGAAGGTACACCATGAAAAAACGGATTGTTGTGGTCTTGCTTGCCGGCGCGGCCGTTGCCGCGCTTGCCTGCGCTTTTGCCTGGTATCTGAGCCATCGTGCCGTGGAAGAGCCGGGACTGGTCTTGTACGGCAACGTCGACCTGCGCCAAGTGTCGCTGGCCTTCAATGGCAGCGAGCGCATCGTCCGGCTGACGGTGCGCGAAGGCGACAGGGTGGTCGCCGGTCAGGTGCTGGGCGAACTCGACAGCCAAACCCTGCGCCTGCAAGTGGAGCAGGCGCGCGCGCAATTGCTGGCGCGCCAGCAAGCCTTGCTGCGCCTCAAAAATGGCGCCCGGCCCGAGGAAGTGGCGCAGGGGCGCGCCAATCTGCGCGCGGCCCGGGCCGAGGCTGACAACGCCGAGCAGCAATTGCGGCGCCTGAAGGGGGCCAACGCCGACAGCAAGGCTTACGCCGTCAGCGCGCAAGATGTCGCCAGCGCCGACACGGCCCTGCGGGTGGCGCGCGCCCGCCTCGAGAACGTCGGCAAGGCGCTCGAGCTGACGCTGGCCGGTCCGCGCCGCGAAGAGATAGGCGAGGCGCGGGCGCAGGCCGATGTCGCCGGCGCCCAACTGGCCTTGCTCCAGCATCAGCTCGAGCTATCGATACTCAAGTCGCCCGTCGACGCCGTCGTGCGCAGCCGCCTGCTGGAGCCGGGCGACATGGCCAGCCCGCAAAAGCCCGTCTTCGCGCTCGCCATCACCGACCCGAAATGGGTGCGCGTGTATGTGCGGGAAGCCGACCTGGGCCGCATCGCCGCCGGCATGGCGGCCCGGGTCGCCAGCGACAGCCATCCCGGCGAAGCCATTCCGGGCCGGGTGGGCTATATTTCCTCGGTGGCCGAGTTCACGCCGAAGACCGTGCAAACGGAAGAAATCCGCACCAGCCTGGTGTACGAGGCGCGCATCCTGGTCGACGATCCGCACGATCACTTGCGCCTGGGCATGCCGGCGACCGTCCGCTTTGCCGTCGCCGCCGCCGGGAATGGCAAGCCGTGAGCGAGTTGGCGCTGGCGGCCGTGGGCTTGCACAAGCGCTTCGTCGGCAAGGAAGACAAGCGCATCGTGGCGGCCCTGGTCGACGTGTCGCTGGACGTTCCCGCCGGCACCTTGACGGCCCTGGTTGGCCCCGACGGCGCCGGCAAGACCACCTTGCTGCGCCTGATGGCCGGCTTGATGACGGCCGACGCCGGCAGCCTGACGGTGCTGGGCCTGGACGCCGCCACGCGGGCGCAGGAGATCCAGAACCGCATCAGTTACATGCCACAACGCTTCGGCCTGTACGACGACTTGTCGGTGCAAGAAAACCTGGACTTGTACGCCGACTTGCACGGCGTGCCGGCCGCCCTGCGCGCCGAACGCTACGCCCGCCTGCTGCGGATGACCGACCTGGGCCGCTTCACGGGCCGCCTGGCCGGCAAGCTGTCGGGCGGCATGAAGCAAAAGCTGGGGCTGGCCTGCACCCTGGTGCGCTCGCCGGAATTGCTGCTGCTCGACGAGCCCACCGTCGGCGTCGATCCGCTGTCGCGCCGCGAACTGTGGGAAATCGTCCAGCAACTGGTGAGCGAGGAACAGTTGAGCGTGATCGTCAGCACGTCTTACCTGGACGAGGCCGAGCGCTGCGCCCAAGTGCATGTCTTGTATGGCGGACGCTTGCTGGCCCAGGGCAGTCCGGCCCAGCTGTGCGCCCGGGCCGCCGGCCTGGTACACATCGTCACGCCGCTTGCCGGGGAAGCGGCGCGCACCTTGCAGGCGCGCCTGCTCGACGATCCCGATACCATCGACGCGGTGCCCCTGGGCGGCGAGGTGCGTCTGATACGGCGCGGCCCGGCGCCGGACGCGCTGCTGGCCGGCGCCGGTATCCGCGCGGTGGACGCCAGCCTGGAAGATGGCTTCATGACCTTGCTGCGCGCCCAGGCCCGCGCACCCGCGCAAGCGCCCCTGCCTGACTCCGACTCGGACTTAAGCACCGCGCAGGCGCCCATGCCCGAGTCCGCGCCCGAGCCTGAAGTCATGATCGAAGTGCGCGAGCTGGTGCGCCGCTTCGGCGACTTCACGGCCGTCGACAGCATCTCGTTTTCCGTGCGCCGCGGGG
Source organism: Janthinobacterium sp. (assembly GCA_003482555.1). Classification (GTDB taxonomy): domain Bacteria; phylum Pseudomonadota; class Gammaproteobacteria; order Burkholderiales; family Burkholderiaceae_D; genus Janthinobacterium. Next base: position 21,013 of record DMYQ01000178.1, read on the forward strand.
AAATCTTCGGCTTGCTGGGCCCGAACGGCGCCGGCAAAACCACCACCTTCCGCATGTTGTGCGGCCTCTTGCCGGCCAGCGCGGGCTATCTGCGCGTGGCCGGCGTCGACTTGCGCTCCGCGCCGGCCGAGGCGCGCCGCCAGATCGGCTACGTGGCGCAGAAATTCGCCCTGTACGGCAATCTGTCGGTGCAAGAAAACCTGGAATTCTTTGGCGGCGCCTATGGCTTGCGCGGCAAGGCGCTGGCCGCCCGCATCGCCACGGTGTTGCGCGAATTCGACTTGGGCGAACAGTTGCGCCTGCCCAGCGGCCATTTGCCGGGCGGCTTCAAACAAAGGCTGGCGATGGCCACGGCCCTGCTGCATGAGCCGGAAATCCTCTTCCTCGACGAACCGACCAGCGGCGCCGATCCGCTGGCGCGGCGCCAATTCTGGCGCCGCATCACGGCGCTGGCGGCGGCCGGCACCACCGTCATCATCACCACCCACTTCATGGAAGAAGCCGAATACTGCGACCGCATCCTGATCCAGGACGCCGGCAAGCGGCTGGCCCTGGGCACGCCGCAAGAAGTGCGCTTGCAGGCCGGCGCCGCGCCCGGCCAAGCCATCACGATGGAGCTAGCCTTCATTGCCATCGTCGAGCAAGAGCGCGCCCGGCTGGCGCGGGAGGCCGCATGAAAAACGCGCAAACGAGCACCTTCGCCAGCCGCCTGCTGGCCTTGACGCGCAAGGAATTCCGCCAATTGCTGCGCGACAACAGCAACCTGGCGATCGGCATCCTCTTGCCCATCATCTTGATTTTACTGTTCGGCTACGGCCTGTCGCTGGACGTCAAGAACGCGCCCGTCGCCGTGGTGCTTGAAGACAGCTCGCCGCAAGCCTATGAAGCCATCTCCGGCCTGCAACTGTCGCCCTCCATCTCGCCCCTGATCCTGCACTCGATGCGCGAGGCGGAAGAATTGATGCTGGCGCGCCGGGTGGACGCCATCCTGCGCCTGGGCAGTGACTTTTCCAGGCGCCTGGCGGCCGGCGACGGCACAGTGCAATTGATCGTCCACGGCGGCGACGCCAACCGGGCTCGCATCATCATGGCCTATGTGCAGGGCGCGCTGGCGCAGGCGGGGCGACGCCAGGCAGACCGCGGCGGCGCGGCGGCCACGTCCGGCCAGGTGGTGATCGAGCAGCGCCTGTGGTTCAATTCGGCCAACACCAGCACCTGGTATCTGGTGCCGGGCTTGATCGTGCTCATCATGACACTGGTGGGGGCCTTCCTCACGGCCCTGGTCATGGCGCGCGAATGGGAGCGGGGCACGCTGGAAGCCCTGTTCGTGACGCCGGTGCGGCCGACCGAAATCCTGCTCGGCAAAATCATCCCGTATTTTTGCGTCGGCATGGTCGGCCTGGCCCTGTGCCTGCTGGCCGCACGCTTCCTGTTCCACGTGCCGATGCTCGGCTCGCTACTGCTGATCATCGCCGTCTCCATGCTCTACCTGCTGGTCGCCCTGGGCCTGGGCCTGGTGATCTCGGCCGCCACCAAGAGCCAGTTCCTGGCCAGCCAATTCGCGCTGGTGCTCAGCTTCATGCCGGCCCTGATGCTGTCGGGCTTCCTGTTCGACTTGCGCAGCGTGCCGACGGCGGTGCGCATCGTCGGCCGCCTGCTGCCCGCCACCTATTACATCGAATTGCTGAAGACGCTATTCTTGTCCGGCAATAACTGGCCGCTGATCGCCCACAACACGGCCGTGCTGGCGCTGTACGCGGTGCTGCTGCTGGGCGTGGCGCGCTTTTCCACCCGCAAGAAACTCGACTGATAAAAACTTGAGCGACCCTATGCTTGAATTCTTCCGCGCCCTGTTTTGCCTGTGCCGCAAGGAATTGCTGGCGATCCTGAAAGATCCCGGCAGCCGCGTCATCCTGCTGATGCCCTCGCTGGTGCAGACCGTGCTGTTCGGCTACGCCGCCACCTACGACTTGAACCACGCGTCTTACGCGCTGCTCGACCAGAGCCGCGGCCCGGCCGCCACCGAACTGGTGGCCAGGCTGGAAGGCAGCGGCATCTTCCATCGCGTCGCCAGCTTGCGGAGCCAGCGCGACATCGGCCCCGTCATCGACGCCGGCGACGCCCTGTTCGTGCTGCAAATCGGGCCGCGCTTCGAACAGCAACTGGCGGCCGGCGAGGCCGCCCCGGTGCAACTGATACTCGACGCGCGCAACTCCAACACGGCGGGCACGGCCGCCGCCTATGTGGGCGCCGCCGTCGACGGCTTCAACGACGAGTGGCGACTGAACCACGGCGGCGCCCCGGCCGGCTTGAAAATGGCGACCCGGGCCTGGTATAACCCGAACCTGGAAACCCGCTGGAATTTGCTGCCCGGCATGATCGCGGCGCTCAGCATGCTGCAAACCCTGATGCTGAGCGCCCTCTCGGTGGCGCGCGAGCGCGAGCAGGGCACCTTCGACCAGTTGCTCGTCACGCCACTGAGTCCGACCCAGATCATGATAGGCAAGGCCATCCCGCCCATCCTGAT
>DMYQ01000013.1:0-833 GCA_003482555.1 Janthinobacterium sp.
TCCTGGGAGACCGACCGCGACCGCCTGTTCGCCAACAACGAAATCCACGACATGGCGGTGGCCATCGGCGTCGATCCGCACAGCCACGGCGACACGCCCGACATGTCCGGCCTGCGCTACGGCAAGATCTGCATCCTGTCGGATGCGGACGTGGACGGCTCGCATATCCAGGTGCTGCTGCTGACCCTGTTCTTCAAGCACTTCCCGCAACTCATCGCGCGCGGCCACATCTGCATCGCCCGCCCGCCCCTGTACCGGGTTGACGCGCCCGCGCGCGGCAAGAAGCCGATCCAGAAAATCTACGCGCTCGACGCCGGCGAACTGGTGGCCATCGAAGACAAGCTGCGCAAGGAAGGCGTGAAACAGGGCGCCTGGGCCATCTCCCGCTTCAAGGGCCTGGGCGAGATGAACGCCGAGCAGTTGTGGGAAACCACGATGAACCCGGACACGCGCCGCCTGCTGCCGGTGGCGCTGGGCGAAATCGACCACGGCGCCTCGTCGGCCCGTTTCAATATGTTGATGGGCAAGGGCGAGGCGGCCGGCCGCCGCGCCTGGATCGAGGAACACGGCAACGAGGCCGAAGCGGACATCTGACCGCGCCCCGACCGCCGACGCCCGCGGGCGCCGGCGCGCACCACGTGACGCACCACAAGACGTACTCCAATCAAGCACAAGACCATGTCCACACAAACCACTCTATTTGACGAAATCCCGCCGGAGCCGCCGGTCGATGGCGAAACGCTGACCCTGTCCACCTTCGCGGAACGGGCTTACCTCGACTACGCGATCTCGGTCGTCAAGGGGCGCGCCCTGCCCGACGTCTGCGACGGCCA
>DMYQ01000013.1:1068-1745 GCA_003482555.1 Janthinobacterium sp.
GTGGTCGGCGACGTGCTCGGCAAGCTGCATCCGCATGGCGACCAGTCGGTGTACGACGCCCTGGTGCGCATGGCGCAGGATTTTTCGCTGCGCTACCCGCTGATCGACGGCCAGGGCAACTTCGGCTCGCGCGACGGCGACGGCGCCGCCGCCATGCGTTACACCGAGGCGCGCCTGACCCCGATCGCCCGCCTGCTGATGGAAGAAATCGGCATGGGCACGGTCGACTTCCAACCCAATTACGACGGTTCGACGGAAGAACCGAAGCTGCTGCCGGCGCGCCTGCCCATGGTGCTGCTGAACGGCGCCTCCGGCATCGCGGTCGGCCTGGCCACCGAGATCCCCTCGCACAACTTGAGCGAAGTGGCGCAGGCGGCCGTGGCCCTGATCCGCAATCCGAAGATGACGCACGCCGAGCTGATGGCGATGATACCGGGCCCGGACTTCCCGGGCGGCGGCCAGATCATCACCCCGGCCGCCCTGATTGCCGACATGTATGCCAGCGGGCGCGGCAGCATGAAGGTGCGCGCGCGCTGGAAGATCGAAGAGCTGGCGCGCGGCCAGTGGCAAGCCGTGGTCACCGAGCTGCCGCCGGGGACTTCCTCGCAAAAGGTGCTGGAAGAGATAGAAGAACTGACCAATCCGAAAATCAAGCTGGGCAAGAAGACCCTGTCGGC
>DMYQ01000013.1:1910-2662 GCA_003482555.1 Janthinobacterium sp.
TCGGGCCGCGCCGCGCCGGTGCGCCTGGTGTTCGAGCCCAAGTCGAAGAACCAGGATCAGACCGAGTTCATGCTGATGCTGCTGGCGCACACCTCGCTGGAATCGTCGACCTCGATCAATCTGGTGATGATAGGCGGCGACGGCCGGCCGCGCCAGAAGGGCCTGGGCGACATCCTGCGCGAGTGGATCGAGTTCCGCTTCGAGACCGTGACCCGGCGCACCGCCTTCAAGCTGGGCAAGGTCAGGGACCGCATCCACATCCTGGAAGGGCGGGAAGCGATCCTGCTCAACATCGACAAGGTGATCCAGATCATCCGCAATTCGGACGAGCCGAAGGCGGCGCTGATCGAAGCCTTCAAGCTGTCCGACCGGCAGGCCGAGGATATCCTGGAAATCCGCCTGCGCCAGCTGGCGCGGCTGGAAACCATCAAGATCCAGCAAGAGCTGGCCGAGCTGCGCAAGGAAGAACAGGCGCTGCAAGACCTGCTCGACAATCCATCCTCGATGAAGCGCTGCATCATCCGCGAAATCGAAACGGACGCCAAGCAGTTCGGCGACGCCCGCCGCACCATCATCGAAGAAGCGCAAAAAGCCGTGGCCGAACAAAAGGTGGTGGATGAAGCCGTCACCGTCATCATTTCGGACAAGGGTTGGATACGGGCCCGCACCGGCATCGGCCACGACCCGGCCCAATTCACCTTCAAGGCCGGCGACAGCCTGCACGGCGCCTTCGAGTGCCGCACCGTCGATAC
>DMYQ01000013.1:2809-4446 GCA_003482555.1 Janthinobacterium sp.
AACGCGCGCGGCGACGGCGTGCCGATCACCACCCTGGTCGACCTGAGCGGCGGCGCCCGCATCCTGCATTACTTCGCGGGATCGGCCGGCACCACCCTGCTGCTGGCCTCCAGCGCCGGCTACGGCTTCATCGCCAAGGCCGGCGACATGGTCAGCCGCATCAAGGGCGGCAAGGCCTACATCACGCTCGACGAGGGCGACTTGCCGCTGGCGCCGAAAGTGATCAGCGAGAGCGCCAGCGCGCTGGCCTGCATTTCCGAAAACGCGCGCCTGCTGGTGTTCGGCCTCGACGAAATGAAGGCCCTGGTGAACGGCGGCCGCGGCGTCACCCTGATGGAGCTCGACGACAAGGAAAAACTGCTGGCGGTGCAACCGATCAGCCAGAAAGGCGTGCTGGTGGCGGGCATAGGCCGCGGCGCCAAGCAGCAAGAGGCGCGCCTGACGGCTTCCAGCCTGGCGCTGCACTTCGGCAAGCGCGCGCGCAAGGGCAAGGCGCTGGAAGCGAAGCTGAAACCGGCGACCCTGACGGCCATCGTCTAAGTTTCGCGGCGCGCCTCGGGCGATGCCGCGACGGGGCCGGTTCGCAGCCATTCCTGACGGAGTGGCGGGCGAACCGGCCCCGTTTTTTATCGCCCGCGGCGACGCGGCAGCGCCGCCCGCGCCCGGGACGACGCCCGGCCTGCGGCGTACACGCGCAGGCGTAAACCCTCACCAATTATCACATCACCACTCGGGTAAGTTGCGGCATGTACCCGGGCGCGACAGCGCGCACGCTTCCCGGCGAAATTAAACAGGATTGACGAAAAAATAGTAAAGTGTTGCCCCTTTACTAGCTGTTTTTAACAATACATTGTGCGAAGTCAATTATGACGCTATGGCGCCTGCTAATTTATGCCATCGGGAGTTACGATTTCGACGGTATATCCGCAATACGAGGATGCAACACGAAGATAAGTATCCGATGACGTGACTGTGTGGTTGCGCAGTCGCGTATGCGGTCTCTCTTACGAAGCCCAGTAATCAAATTTTTTGATTTCATATTTTTTATTAGCAAGCCGGGGTTGAAGCAAATTGGCGGCCCCTGGAAACGTCAGAAAGAGAGTTCCCTTCATGTCCGACAGGTTTTCGAGACTGACTGTCCTTAGCCAGGAAAATCGACTCATCCAGCTCGATACCGTGCTCGGTGAAAATATCTTGGTGCCGCAGCGCGTCATCGCCAATGAGCGCTTGGGCCGCGGCTACCGATACACCGTCGATTGCCTGTCCCTCGAACGCGACATTGAACTCAAGAAACTGATCGCGCAACCGGTCACGCTGTGGTTGCGGCAAACCGACCGCAGTTATTTGCCGACGCACGGCTACGTCCACACGGCCAAGAAACTGGGCGGCGACGGCCAGTTCATCGTTTGCCAGCTCACATTCGCCCCCTGGCTCGATTTTTTGAAATTCCGCCAGGACGCGCGCATCTGGCAAGACAAGCGCGCCGACGACATCATCACCGACGTGTTCAACGGCCACCCGCAAGCGCGCGGCAATTTTCGTTTCCGGGTCGGCATCGGGGGCCGGCCGGCGCCGTCGCGCTCCTATTGCGTCCAGTACGAGACCGACTGGAATTTCGTCCACCGGCTGATGGAGGA
>DMYQ01000214.1:0-6119 GCA_003482555.1 Janthinobacterium sp.
GCGCCGCCAGGGCGCCGGCCAGGTTGTGCATTTGCGCGATGCCGCCGAATTTGACGGTCCAGCAACCGCCGTGCACCAGCAACACGACGGGAAAGGGGCCGGACCCGGCCGGGCGGAACAGCTCGGCGTACTGCGAGGGCGCCGTGCCGTAGGCGATGCGCGCGCTCGGCTGCGGCCCCGTCAGGGCCAGATAATCGTCCAGGCTCATGGGCGTGGCGCTGGCCGTGCCCAGCGCGGTCACTAGCAAGGCGGCGTTTATCGGGTGGTGGGCATCCATATTGATGAGTTCTCCGACGGTGGCTGATGCTGCGGACTGTACAGGGAAACGGGGCGGCCAGGCAAGCGTGGCCGCATATTCCCCGGTTCAAACGGCCACCTGGATATGGTCGGCGACAGGCTCACGCTGCCGGCGCCATGGCGGCGAGCATGCGTCCATCGCACGAGCCCGGGAAATAGCCTTTATAATTTGGCATAATATTTCCATGTGGTATTTTATTCAATGGATGGCGCCCGAGTCCTCACGGAAGTCTAGCGCCGACGCATGCGTGCGGGTCGCAATCGGCGGCATGTTATATTCGACCGCTCACCCCCCGCCAACAAAGTTATCGTGCACGCAAACAACATCATCACCTTGCTCGACGCCGAACATGCGGCCATCGGCTTGATCGCCGCCGGCGCGCCCCTGTCCGCCGGACTGGACAAGATCTTGCTGGCGGCCGCCGCGCAATCGGATGACGCCATGTCGGCATGCATCCTGCTCCTCGACGAGGCCGATCGTTTCAGTAGCGTGATCGGGCCGGGCCTGGCGCCGGAATACCAGCTCGCCTTGCTTTCCTGCCAAACCGGCTTGCGCACCAGCCCCTTCGGCACCGCCGCCTTTTCCGGTTCGCCCGTTTTTTCCGGCGATATCGTGCAAGACCAAGCCTGGACCCAGGGCCGCAAGGATGCGCTGGTACAGGGATTTCGCGCCTGCTGGGCGGCGCCGGTATTCGGGGCCAGGGGGCATATCCTGGGCGTGCTGGGTTTGCTGTTCCATGTGAGCAAACATCCAACCCAGACTGAAACGGACTTGATGCAAGTGACGGCGCGGTCCTGCGCCCACGCCATCGAGCGCGACCTGGCCGGCAAGAGCCTGCTCGAGAGCGAAGACCACTTTCGCCACGCCCACGAACTGAACGCCCACACCCTGTGGACGGCGCAGGCCGACGGCCGGGTCGACTATGTCGCCAGGCGCTGGCGCGAGTGGACCGGCGCTTCCGGCCTGGGCGGCGGTGCGGCAGCAGCCGTCCATCCGGACGATCTGGCGCGCACGCGGGCGGCCTGGCGCCAGGCGCTGGCCAGTGGACTGGCCTACGATATCGAGCACCGCATCCGCTTGCGCGACGGCCAATTTCACTGGATGCGCTCGCGCGCCATGGCGCGCCGCGACGAGCGCGGCGTCCTCCTGAAGTGGTATGGTTCGACCGAGGACATCGAAGCGCTCTGGCAGGCGCGCGCCGCCTTGCGCGACAGCGAGTCGGAATTCCGCTCCCTGGCCGATGCCATGCCGAATCAAGCCTGGCTGGCGCGCCAGGACGGCGCCCTGTACTGTGTCAACCAGCGCGTCGACGACTATATCGGCGCCGACGCCCTGACCAACGGCGGCTGGGCCCGGGCCATCCACCCGGACGACCTGGCGCGCGCGCGCGCGGCCTGGGCGCGCGCCATCGTCGCCGGCGCCGCCTACGAGATCGAACTGCGCTTGCGCCGCGCCGATGCCGTGTATCGCCACTTCCTGGTGCGGGCCGTACCGGTGCGCGGCGAGAACGGCGCCACCGTGCGCTGGGTCGGCACGAATACGGACGTGCAGGAGCAAAAAAACGCGCTCGACAAGCTGGCCTATCTGAATTTTTCGCTGGAAATCGAAGTGGCGAACCGGGGCGCCGACCGCGACCGCATGTGGCAGTTGTCCACCGACATCATGCTGGTGGCCGACTTTGGCGGCATGATCATCTCCGTCAATCCGGCCTGGACCGGGATCCTGGCCCGTCCGGAAGGCGAAGCCCTGGGCATGGACTTCCTGCAACTGGTGCATCCGGACGACCGCGCCTGCACCGTGCGCCAGTTTGCCCGCCTGGACGAGGGCGTGGCCACCCTGCGCTTTGAAAACCGCTACCGGCACCGGGATGGCGGCTACCGCTGGCTGTCCTGGACCGCGGCCGGCTCGGACGGCTTGATACACGCCATCGGCCGCGACATCAGCGACGAGAAGGAAGCCCGCCTGGCCCTGGCCCTCAGCGAGCAGGCGCTGCTGCAATCGCAAAAGCTGGAATCGATCGGCAAGCTGACCGGCGGCGTGGCGCACGACTTCAATAATGTGCTGCAAATTATTTCAGCTAATTTGCAACTGCTGCAATTGACCGTCAGCGCCAGCCCGGCCGCGATGAGCCGCGTGGAAACGGCGATCGCCGCCGTCGAGCGGGGCGCCAAGCTGTCTTCGCAATTGCTGGCCTTTGCCCGGCGCCAGCCGCTCAAGCCCCTGGTCACCGACCTGGGCCGGCTGGTGCGGAGCACGGCCGAGTTGTTCCAGCGCGCCATAGGCGAGACCATCACGACGGAAATCCGGGTGGGCGCCGGGCTGTGGCATGCGCTGATCGACCCCAACCAGATGGAAAATGTCTTGCTCAACCTGGCCCTGAATGCGCGCGACGCGATGCAGGGGCGGGGACGGCTGAGCGTGGAACTGGACAATGTCACCCTGGACGCGCAACAGATCGACCTGGCCGCCGGCGACTATGTGCGGCTGGCCGTGACGGACACGGGCCACGGCATGGAGCAAGATGTCATCGACAAGATTTTCGAGCCTTTTTTCAGCACCAAGAGGGAGGGGGAGGGCACCGGCCTGGGCTTGAGCATGGCTTACGGCTTCATCAAGCAGAGCGGCGGCCACATCAAGGTCTCCAGCGAGGCCGGGCGGGGCGCCACCTTCGAGGTGTTCTTGCCGCGCACGCAAGAGCGCCTGGCCGACTTGCGGGTGGGCTTGAGCGGCCCCGTACTGGGCGGCAATGAAACGATACTGGTGGTGGAAGACGACCCGCACGTGCAGACGGCGGTGGTCGACATGTTGCACGGCCTGGGCTACGCCGTGCTCAAGGCCAACTCGGCGGAAGGCGCGCTGACCGTCATCAAGAGTGGCCAAGCCATCGATCTGCTGTTGACGGACGTGGTCATGCCGGGCGAATTGCGCAGTCCCGAACTGGTGCGCCTGGCCAAGATCCTGCTGCCCGACATGGCGGTCTTGTTTACGTCGGGCTACACGCAAAACGCCATCATGCAGGGCGGGCGGCTCGACCCCGGCGTCGAACTGCTGAGTAAGCCCTATCGGCGCGAAGACTTGGCGCGCAAGGTGCGCCAGTTGCTGACGAGCCGTTCTTCGAGCGGCGCCTCAGTCGCTCAGCAGCAGCGGTAGCCGGACGGAAAACACGGAGCCCTCACCGGGCACGCTGTGCAGGCCGATGTGCCCGCCGTGCGCCCGCACCAGTTGCCGGGTGATATATGCGCAGCGAACGTTGCAGTTCGCCCTGGGTGGCGCGCAACTCTTGCAACAGGGCTTCCACCTGGCGCGCGTTTCATTGCGCTGCTGGTGCCGGCATTATCGGCAAGCAATTTGGACAAGATCAAGGAACTGTTCAGTGGGGTGCGCAATTCGTGTGACATATTGGCCAGGAATTCGGACTTGTAGCGGCTGGCGCGCTGCAATTCGTCGGCCCGGGCTTCCCGTTGCACGTGAGCCTGGACAATGGCGACATTTTTTTGGTCGAGCGCCAGCGCTTGGACGGCGAGTTGCTCGTTGGACGATTCGAGTGCCTCCTTTTGGTGCTCGAGGTGGCTTTACGACTCTTCCAGCACACGCGACTGTTCGCCCAGTTCTTCGTTCGCGGTGCGCAATTCTTCTTGACCAGATCAAGTCGTTCGAACGCAATAGCTCGAAAGCGCCCGCCATATGCCGCGTGCCCAGATAACCCTGTTGCCACATCAGGTTTTTCATGAAGGCGATCTGGCTCTCGTCGATGAACAGGGACAGTTCACCCGCTTCGCTGAAGTCGGTCTGCGCCGCCAGGAGGGTCAGGCAATTGAAGGGGAGGCTCGCCGCGCTCGCTCAGATAGGCTGCGGCGACAGCCAATATCGTGTCTCCCAGGCAATAGCCGACCGCGTTGATCTTGCGTTCGGGGACGATGGCGCGTACCGCCTTGCAGGCGTTCAACACACACGTCCACAGATAGTCGTCCATGCCCAAGTCGCGGTCTTCGGCGCTCGGCTTATGCCAGGAAATCATGAATACCGTGTGGCCCCGTTCGACCAGATAGTTGACCAGCGAGTTTTCCGGGGACAAGTCGAGGATATCGTATTTCATGATCCAGGCCGGTACGATCAAGATCGGCTCGGCATGCACCTGAGGCGTTTTCGGCGCGTACTGGATCAGTTCAATGAGGTGGTTGCGATAGACCACCTTGCCAGGTGTCAGCGCCACTTGCTTGCCGGGCTGGAAGTCTTCGGCGCCGGCCGGCGGATGGGCGCCCAGTTCGCGCTCCACGTCGTCGAAAAAATTGACGACGCCCCGTAAAAATTCTGTCCGCCTTCCTGCGCGGTGCGGGCCAGCAGCACCGGATTGGTGGCGACAAAGTTGACGGGGGAGACGACGTCGAGCAATTGCCTTGTCACGAAGGACCCGACATGTTCATGGTGCGCGGACACGCCGCTGATGCCGGTAGTGGCATTGCGCCACCACTGTTGATTGAGCAGGAAACCTTGATAGATGAAACTGAAAGGCGAGTTCTTCCAGGCCGGATCGTGAAAACGCCGGTCTTGCGGCAAGGGTTCGATACAATGCGAGCAATGCGCGTCGGAACAAAACAGGGTGGCGTAATTAAACAGACGCACCTCCTGCGGACCGCCTTGCGCAGCAGTCGTTGCCACTTGCCAGGTGAACCCATCAGATGAAACGCCCAGTCTGAATACGCCAGCGCGACGCTGACGGGCGAGATGCCGTGTGTGGCCCGGGCCATCGCCGCGTGCAGCAAGCTATCGAGCCTGCTGGGCTCTTCGAAATCGTTCCATCCAGGCACCACGGTTTCCAGGTGGGCGTCGCCGCGTATCGGCCGTTTTCCTTCGCGTAAGTGAACGGGTAGGTGCAAGGGCAAATCTGTTTGCATGGGAAAACTCCGCGAAAGGACGCGCGGCAGGACAGGCAACGATGCGCGCATGTTTGATTAGAAGCGCGCTGGCGCATTTGGTTGCGCTTGAATGGCGGCGTGTCAGTCCAGATCAAACAGAGTTCACGCGCTTTAAGCGCGGCACGGGGGTGGGTGTTTTGATCGCCTGTGGACGGGTTACTTAATTTGACAGGTGTCAATGTGACAGCATAGACGAAAACCTAAAATAAAAAAGCGGCGCATTGGGCGCATGCTTTTGCGGCGCCGGTCTTGCGTTGGCGCAAATTTTTTAAACACAGTTTCCGATGAGGAGATAACACCAGGGCGAACAATCTGATACAACGCGATCCATTTGGCGCACTTGCCCGCTTCGACCCGTTCACCGACATGGACGACATGTTCCGGGATTTCTTTGCAATGACGGCCCTGCGCGGCCGCGATGCCAGTCTCCGCATTCGTATCGATATTTCGGAAGACGATCAAGCCTATACGGTCAACGCGGAAATTCCAGGTCTCAGCAAGGAGGACATCAAGGTCTCGGCAATAGCACTTGGCGGTAAGGGGCGGGCCCGTACGGACTCCCCTTGATGCATCACAGCATAGGCAGACGCATCATGTCGACGGTTTTGCGCACCAGATAATTGCGCTGCTTGCTGTAGGGCGGGAAAAATAGTTTGATCAGCATGAGCGGCGACGAGCGCAGCACGCCCCGTTCGTGCGAAAACGCCTTGAAGCCGTAGATGCCGTGTGCCGAGCCGATGCCGGAATTGTTGATACCGCCAAATGGCAGATTTCCATGCGCGAACTGAGCGACGCAATGGTTGACGCAGGCGCCGCCGGAACTGGTGCGCCCGAGAATGGCGTCGATGTGGGCTTGCTTGTGACTCCAGACATACAGGGCCAGCGGTTTTGGGCCTGCATTGATG
>DMYQ01000214.1:6322-7671 GCA_003482555.1 Janthinobacterium sp.
CGAGCAAGGTTGGTGCGATATAACATTGCGCCTGGTCGACTTCGCCTCCGGCGTGCAGCACCGCGCCGCGCGCCAGCGCGTCCGCCAACAGGGCGGCGACACGTTGCGTGTGGTGGCCGTTGACGAGCCGGGCCAGGTCGGGCGTACTTTTCTGTTCCGCGGGCGTGGCGCCGTAGCGCGCCGCCAAGACATTCTTGCAGGCGGCAATGAAGGCGGGCTTGACGCTGTCGTGCACGTAAACGTAATCGGGCGCCACGCAGGTTTGCCCGTTGTTAAGGAATTTGCCCCACATCAGCGTTTCGGCGGCCAGGGCCAGATTGGCGCTTTCATCGACGATGGTGGGCGATTTCCCCCCCAGTTCCAAAGTCACGCTGGTCAGGTGCTTGGCGGCCGCGCCCATGACGATCTTGCCCACGGCGGGCGAGCCGGTAAAGAAAATATGATCGAAGGGCAGGGCCAGCAAGGCTTGCGAAGTTGGCAAGCTGCCTTCGAACAGGGCCACCTCATTCTCGGGAAAGGTGGTGCGGATGATTTTCGCCATCAGGGCCGATACGGCTGGCGTCATTTCGGATGGCTTGACGATGGCAGTGTTGCCGGCGGCCAGGGCCGAGACGAGCGGGCCGAAGCATAGACTGAGCGGATAATTCCACGGAGCGATGATCAAGACGCGTCCACGGGGCTGGCACTGAATCCAGGCCGAGGTACCCAGCATGGTGCCTGTCGGCCACATTTTCTGCGGCTTCATCCAGCGCTTCAACTGGCCGATGGCATGGCGCATTTCATCCATCACGGGTAACAACTCAGACACCTCGACTTCGGTCGGGCACTTGCGGTAATCCTGCTCGAAGGCAACATAGAAAGCTTCGCGCCGGGCCATCAGCGCATCGCGCAATTTCTTGATGCGTTCGATGCGCTCGCGCGCCGTGGAAACGCGCCACCGCAGCGCCGTTTCCTGCTGCGCCTCGAACACGGCCGTGATACGCAATGGATCGGTTTCGCCGACAACGGGCGCGGATGGCAGCGCATGGCTGTGTTGGAAGGGTGCAAGCATACGAGAGTACTTTCTGGTGAGAGCGACCGGGAACGAACGATTCAGATCGAAACGATACCACGGGGGGAAATATCATTTTTACAGGATTCCTCTAATTTCTTTGAGTTTGCCCAAGTAACAGTAAAGTAGCGACGCTCGCTGGCTGTTGAGTCGTTTACGCGCAGTCATTCGCTGCCTGGCGGCTAGTCAGGGGGTTGAACTCGTCGTTCTGCATCGATTGAAGCGTTGCGTCATGCGTGCACCCTTAGAACGCTGGCCCATGAGAGCGCACAGTGGACCGGGGGAAATCGATGCTTAA
>DMYQ01000252.1:0-4352 GCA_003482555.1 Janthinobacterium sp.
CACGCGCGCCTGCACCACGGGGCCGGCGTCGAAGATGTCGACGTAGCCTTCGAAGTGCAAGCCTTCCTGCTCCAGCAGGCGGCGCGCCGGCGCGGTGCTCAGGTGGACCTTGCCGATCACTTCCTGCGCCTCTTCCGGCAGGTAAGCCACGTACAGGGGCTGGCGCGGCATCAGCTCGGCGATGAAGGACTTCTTGCCCAGGCTGGTGAGGTCGTCGACGTGGTCGAAGTTCATCTTGAAGAAGTGCCGCCCCAGGCCCTCGTAGAACGGCGAGCTGCCGTCCGGCGCCTGGTAGCCGCGCATTTCGGCGATCAGCTTTTCCGTGAACAGGTGCGGGAACTGGGCGATGAAGAGGAAGCGGCTCTTCGAGAGCAGCTTGCCATTGTTGCCGCGGCGGTAGTCGGGATGCAGGAACAGCGAGCACAGTTCGGTGCTGCCGGTCAGGTCGTTCGACAGGTACAGCGTTTCCATGCGCGTGAAGACGTTCAGCTCGCGGCTCGAATGCACCAGGGTGCCGATGCGGTAATTGTAGAACGGCTCTTCCAGGCCGACCGCGCCCTTGATCGCGCACACGCCGGCCAGGCGGCCGCTGTCGGTGTCTTCCATCACGAACATGTAGTCGCGCTGGGCCGGCGGGATGGTTTCCGCGAACGAGGCGCAGGCGATGGCGAGGCGGTCGCCCAGCATCTTCATGTCCGGTTTCAGGGTCGTCATGCCGGTGCCGACCTGGCTGGCCAGGCCGTACAGGGCATCCAGATCGGCGGCGTTGATTGCGCGTACAACTAGCATAAAATTCTCACAATTAGATTCGGACGCAGATCACGTTGTCGCCGGCGGCGACCTGCAAGGCGTCCAGCAATTCCCGCGGCAAGCCGACCGTGTCGGTCGCTTCCAGCGCGTCGCAGGCGAAGGTGACGGCGCGGAAGCGCTGCTCGGCGCCGGAGGCGATGGCGTAGTTCACTTTCAGGCCGGCGCGGCTGGGCAGCACGCCCGCGACCACCTTGCGCGTCATCGAACCGCTGAAGGAACGCAGCGAATTCTTGTGCGCTTGCAGGATCGGGCCGCCGTCGAAAATGTCGATGTAGTCGTCGGCTTCGAAGCCCTCTTCCGTCAGCAGGTTGAAGGCCGGTTCGCCGCTCGGATGGATCTGCCCCATGGCCGCCTGGGCGTCGCCCGGCAGCAGCGGCACGTAGACCGGATAGTGCGGCATCAGCTCGACGATCAGGGTGCGGTTGCGGGCGCCGCCGATGACACGCTCGGCGTCGAGGAAATCCATCTGGAAGAATTTGCGGCCCAGCGCGTCCCAGAACGGCGACTGGCCGTCGGCATCGGTGATGCCGGCCAGGGGCACGAAAAAGCGGTCGCCGAAGCGGTGCGGCGCCAGCACCGCGAACAGCAGGCGGGCGCGCGACAGCAGGGCCGCTTCCAGGCCGACCTGGTCCATGTTGCGCACGAAGAAGCCGGACAGCTGCGAATACGCGGTCAACTCCGAGCACAGGGTCAGGGCGTGCACGCTGTGGCTGATGTTGAGGTCGCGCGAGACTTGCTGGATGACGTCGTTGCGGAAGGAAAAATAGGTGCCGTTCGAGCCGGCCGAGGCGAAGATCGCGGCGGTGCCGGCGATGCTGCCGTCGGCGCAGGATTCGAGCACGAACAGGTAGGATTCCTCGCTCGGGATATCGACGTGTGCGGCGAAGGAGGCGATCGAGCGCTCCACCGAGGCGGCGATCTTGTCGCGCGTCTTCGGCAGGGTATGGACACCCGGCATGGACACTGTCGCCAGCGCTTCGAGGGCGGCGATATCGGCCAGTTCTACCGGACGGACAACATACATGGGGGACTCCCTAAAATACGGTTCAGCGTGGCCCGGCGCTTGCACCCCGGGCCGGTTTTGCGACATCGGCGGGATCACCGCCGACCACTTGTTGCCGCTTGCCCGCCAACGATCGCAGGTGAACAGCGGCTGCTTGACGCGTCGACGATTACTTGCTCAAGCCATCCAGCGCCACGTGCAGCAGGCGGCCCGCTTCGTCGATCTGCGCGTCCGAGACGATCAAGGCCGGCGCCAGGCGCACCACGTCCATGCCGGCGATCAGCACCATCAAGCCTTGCGCTTCGGCGGCCTTCTGGATATCCTTGGCGCGGCCCTTGTAGGCATCGCTGACGACCAGGCCCAGCAGCAGACCGCTGCCGCGCACCTTGCTGAACATGTGCGGGTAGTCGCTGATCAAGCCTTGCAGCATGGCGGCCAGCTTGACGCCGGCTTCCTTCACGCGCGCCAGGAAGGCCGGCGTGTTGATCGTTTCCAACACTTTCAGGGCCACCGTCGCCGCCAGCGGATTGCCGCCGTAGGTGGTGCCGTGGGTGCCGACGTTCAAGGTCGCGGCCAGGGCGTGGGTGGTCAGCATGGCGCCGATCGGATAGCCGTTGCCGAGCGCCTTGGCCGAGGTCAGGATGTCTGGCGTGACGCCGTAGCCCATGTAGGCGAACAGATCGCCGGTACGGCCCATGCCGCACTGGACTTCGTCGAAAATGAGCAGCGCGCCGGTCTTGTCGCACAGGGCGCGCAGCTCTTTCAGGTAGGCCGCGTCGGCCGGCACCACGCCGCCCTCGCCCTGCACCGGCTCGACGATCACGGCGCAGACGTCGTCGCCGATGGCGGCGCGCGCCGCTTCGATGTCGTTGTAGACGATATGGTCGATCGACTGCGGCAGCGGCTCGAAGCCTTCGGTGTACTTGGCCTGGCCGCCGACGGAGACGGTGAACAGGGTACGGCCGTGGAAGGAGCTGAAGCAGGAGATGATGCGCGATTTGGTAGGGCCGAATTTGTCGTGCGCGTATTTGCGCGCCAGTTTCAGGGCCGCTTCGTTGGCTTCCGCGCCGGAGTTGCAAAAGAAGGCGCGGTCGGCAAAAGTCGCTTCGGTCAGGGCCAGGGCCAGGCGCAGCACCGGTTCGTTGGTGTAGCCGTTACCCAGGTGCCACAGGGTGTTGATCTGGCGCGTCAGCGCTTCCACCAGCACCGGATTGCAGTGACCCAGGCTGGCGACGGCGATACCGGAGGTGAAGTCGAGGTAATGCTTGCCGCTCTGATCCCACAGATCCAGGCCGGCGGCGCGCACCGGCACCATCGCCGCCGGGGCGTAGGTGGGAACGAGGACGTCGTCGAAGGTTTGTCTGGTGACCTGGCGTTCGGTGGCGTTCGAATCAAGCTTGGCGTTCATAGCATTCCTCAATGTTAGGTAGGTTCGCGGCTACGGCAGCCACGCGTGTACTGCATTATAAAAAGGGGGGTGCCAAAACTCTTTTGAATCTGCGACAGGGATTTTCACTTTTACCCGGCCGGCATCAGCTTGCGCTGGCGCTCCTCGCGCGGGGTGTGGCCGAACAGGGCGCCAAAGGCGGTGGAAAAGTGCGAGCCGGACGAAAAGCCGCACATCAGCCCCACCTGGACGATGGAATTGTGCGTGCCCTGCAGCAACTGGCGGGCCCGCTGCAGGCGCAGCTCCAGGTAGTAGCGCGAGGGCAGGCTGCCCAGATATTGCTTGAACAGGCGCTCCAGCTGGCGCCGCGACAGGCCCACCAGGTTGGCGATGTCGTCGGTGGAGAGCGGCTCCTCGATATTCGCCTCCATCAGGGTCACGGCCTCGGACAGCTTCGGCTGCAGCACGCCGAAGCGGGCTTGCAGCGCCACCCGCTGCCGCTCTTCCTTACCGCGCACGCGCTCGACGCACAGGGCTTCCTTGACGTGGGCCTGGGCGTCGGCGCCGAACAGGGTCTCGACCAGGGTCAGGGCGAAGTCGACGCTGGCGGCGCCGCCGCTGCACGTCAAATGGACGCCGTCGATTTCAAACAGATGCGGGGTCAGGATGGCGCGGTCGGCCTTCGCTTCGGCGTCGGCGTACAGGGCCCACGGCAGGGCGATGCGGACGCCATCCATGACGCCGGCGTCGGCCAGCCACAGCACGCCGGCCCCGACCCCGCCCCAGAACGGCGCCGAGCGGCAGCGTTCGATGATGGCGCGGCGCAGTTCCGGCCGCGGCGGCGCCTGCGTCTCGTCCGCCACCAGCAGGGCGATGTGCCAGTGGCCGCCGGCCTGCGCCGCCTCCTCGGGCGTGCGCACGTCCAGCCGCAGCGCGTCCGCGCCCAGGGCGGCGGCGCACAGGCGCAGCGGTTGCACCAGGCCGGCCCAGGTGAGCGTATCGGCTTCGCCGGCGTTGATCAGCAAGATGCGCAGCGGCTTGTCGAGCCCTATTCGAGACAAATTGGGGGATAAATTAGCGAAGGACATCAGGCGGCTGCGGGCATCGGCATGTTCTCGGGTGTCGGCGGTATCGGATGATATCGGATGATAT
>DMYQ01000252.1:4486-6705 GCA_003482555.1 Janthinobacterium sp.
TCGGATGATATCGGATGATATCGACCGCTGTCGGCGGGCGGCTATTCCGGCGCCAGCACGGCGGCCGGGCGCTCCGAATTCCATTGGCTCACTATCATACCGGAGATCAGCAGCGCGGCGCCGGCCCAGGCCAACGGCGTCATCACCTCGCCCAGCCAGAAATAGGCGAAGAACGCGGCCGCGCCCGGCTCGAAGGCGTAGATCACGGCCGCCTCGTTGGCCGTGCTGTGGCTCTGGCCCCAGGTTTGCAGGGCGATGATGGCGGCCGTGCAGACCAGGCCCAGGAACAGGAAATTGGGCGCCGAGGCGCGCAGGCCGGCGCCGATGTGGTTCCAGTAGGCGGCAGCGGCGGCGGTGGCACCCAGCGGCAACTCGCGCAGCAGCAACCAGAGCGCCGAGCACAGCGCCACCGTGACGATCTGCATGGCCGTCAGGGTCATCAGTTTTTCCACCTTGCGCGTGGCGCTCTCCACCATGCGGATATAGATGGCGAAGGAAAAGGCGGCCAGCAGCGCCAGCGTGTCGCCCAGGCTCCAGGAGGCGGCCCCGTCCGAGCACAGGGTGAACAGGCCGGCCACGGCCAGCAGCAGCGCGATGACGATGCGGCGCTCCGGCTTCTTACCGGCGAGAAAGCCCATCAGCGGCACCATCAGCACGTTCATGCCGGTGATGAAGGCGTTGCGGTTGGACGTGGTGCGCGCCAGGCCCTCGACCTGGAACACATAGCAGACGAAGAGCATGACGCCGACCAGGGCGCCGCTCAGATAGTCGGCGCGGCGGGCGCGCCACAGGAAGGGCAGCATCAGCACGGCGGCCAGGGCGAAGCGGACGAAGACGATCCAGATCGGCGAAAAATCGGCCGTCAGGCTCTTCATCGCGGGAAAAGTCGTGCCCCACACCAGGGTGACCACGAGTAAGGCCAGAATGCCGCGGAACTGATGTGTCATGCTTGCTGTCTCATTTCATGATGGCGCGGATCGGCGCCATCTTACCCGCAGGGGCGATAAATTGCGAACCGCGGGGGCGGCCCGCGCGATTTCGCCACAGTCGGTGGCGCGGCGCAAAAAATGCGGCGCGGAAGGCTATAATCACGGCCTATGGGTGAACGATATCTAAAGAGTATCCGGCTGCTGGCCGAATGCATGCAAAGCTTCGAGCGCTTGTCGGGCGAGCGCGCGCGCCGTTTCGGCTTGACGCACGCCCAGTTCGACATCGTCGCCACGCTGGGCAACACGCCCGGCATGTCGTACAAGGAGCTGGGCCAAAAAACCCTGATCACCAAGGGCACGCTGACCGGCGTCATCGATCGCCTCGAACAAAAGGGCTTGGTGGAGCGGGAACGCAGCGCCGACGACAAGCGCTCGTTTTTCGTGCGCCTCACGGGCGCCGGCGAGCAAGTGTTTACCGACGTCTTTCCGCAGGTCACGGCGGCGGGCGGCAAGATGTTCGCCCATTACAGCGACGCCGATTTCACGAACCTGGAACGGACGCTGGCCGGGCTCAAGCAAATCATCGCGGCCGGCGACGGCAAGCGGTCCGGCAATGAATGACACCCGAATCAACACTCTTGAACACAAGGAAACAGATTGAAAACGACACTGCTCGAAGGCAAAAAGCCTGCAAAATTTGACAAACACATCATCGGCAACCTCTTGCTGAACGTCAGTACGCCAGACTTGGTGCGCCAGGAAAAGCTGATCATCGGCGTGCGCAACGAAGATGGCGAAATCTACCGCCTGATCGGTGCGACCAAACACAACAGTTTCATGAACGCGATCGAGGAATTGTTCGACCTGGGCCTGGTCGACGAACTGCAGGACAGCGACTCGATCCAGGACGGTTGCGACGCCATCTTCAGCGAAGCGGCGTAAATCGCAGGCGCCTGCCGTGCGCCGAACCGCCCCGTTCGGCGTATGCTGTTTTTAAAGCTTGCTCAAAAAAATTCCATGCAGCAATATTGCGAGTATAATTTTTTCGATGAACAGACCCGACGCGTTTAAAAGCATCGCCGCCCAAGCGAGCCGAGGGGAGTTGACGTTCCCCACCAGTGTGAATGCCGCGCTGAAGTTGCAGCAAGCGCTCAACGACCCCGATTGCCACCTCGAAGCGGCAGCCAAGCTGGTGCAGGCCAATCCCCTGCTGGCGGCGCGCACCGTGGCGATCGCCAACTCGGTCGCCTACAACCGTTCCGGCAATGAAATTTCCAGCGTCCGCGCGGC
>DMYQ01000252.1:6838-14933 GCA_003482555.1 Janthinobacterium sp.
TGGGCAGCGCCATCACCGACCCGGTGCTGAAGGCGAAAGTGGCGCAACTGTGGCAGCACACGGCTCACGTGGCCGCGCTGGCCCAGGTGATCGCGCGCCGCATCACCCGCGTCGATCCCGAGACGGCCATGTTCGCCGGCATCGTGCACGAAGTGGGCGGTTTTTACCTGCTGTCGCGGGCGGCCGAATTTCCCGGCATCCTGGACGGCGAGCCGGACGACTGGCTCGAATTCGGCGAACAGCAGATCGGCCGCGGCGTGCTGACCAAGCTGGCGATCCCGGAAACGGTGATGAACGCGGTCGAGTCCCTGTGGATAGGCATGCGCGCCCTGCCGCCGGAAAACCTGGGCGACACCTTGCTGCTCGCCAACGATTTGTCTCCCGTTCCTTCGCCGCTGCACGAGAGCCCCGGCGCCACCACCGCGCTGGCGGCCCGCACCATCGACTGCGATGTCGGTGAAGGCACGCTGTCGAGCATCATGGCCGAATCGGCCGCCGAAGTGCAATCCTTGCTGGCCGTCCTGATGATGTAAGGCAAGCTGGCGCTGCCGAATTCCCCGAATTCGCGCGCCTACAGGGAATGCGACGAGCGTGACATCCCTTGGCTCTGTCGCAAGTTCGCAGTTGGGCCTCCGGCTTGGCACATCCATCCGGACGGAACTGAAGATCGGAGTCACTGGGCGTTCCTACAGAACGCCCGGGTGTTGGCCATTGATGTGAGCGATTACGTCGCCATTTCAACCATCGCTACGGCCCGCGTAGGAGGGAGACGTCCATTTCATTCCTCGAGGTGCCGGTAGCTCAGCGGGTAAGCCGCGTACCAGCGGATGCAGACCAGGATCACGTCGATCGGAAAGCGCATCCCTTTGAAGTTGAGCATGTCGATTCGTCCTGGGTTCGGGCACCACAGTTTACCTGACCGGCCCGCCGACGTTCGCTAATGCGACAGCACCCAAGCTTGAGTGAACCGGCCAGGCGCAGCATGTCGTCCCAGTGCGGTTCGATCTTTTGCAGGCCGATCCGTCACGCTTTCCATCAAACTGATTTTCGCGAAACCTCAATCGCCTATCGAAGACTTCCAGTAAATGGTTTTCCGGTTCATCGGAATCGGTGGCGAAATTTGTTGCGGGGAGATGGACGTGGAGGCTCCGCCATTCTTCTGGCTGGCTCCAATGATCACCGACGTTGGTTTGCCATTGATGGTGACAATGCCCGTCACGGGCGACGGCGGCAGGCCCCCGCCGACGAAGACCGATGAGCGGGGGGTGGAGGTGCCGCACGATTGGGTGGTGTCGATCGCGCCCGAGGCATTGAACAGGTTCACCCAGTATCCGCGGGCCTCGCCCAGCGTGGTCGTGCAACTACCTGCGGACGGCGGCACCGGGCGGTTGGTGCTAAATACCACCATGCCACCGATAATGGCGGCGGAGGTGACGGTCTGCTCTCCAGGTCCATTTTGATTCAAGTCCATGAACCAGCCTTTCGGCGTTGACGACGGTAAGACGCCAACGGTGGCACACGTGGTCGCGCCGGAAAAATTGCTCATGAGCGCAGGTTCGTCGAGATTGTTGGCGCTGGTCGCGCTCAGGTCATCGCGGTAGACGTAAAAACGATTGGTGACATCCAGATACGGATACTGGCTTTGCAGGGGGTGCTCGCGATCACCCGAACCCAGGGCCAGGTAAACCTTGCCGCCTGGCGCAGGCAGCAAGGCGGGAGCGAAAAAGAATTTCCGGCCGGCCCCGTTGGTGTAGGCGACCCGGTTCATGACCCAGTCGGCCGTGGTCGCGCCAAAGTCAATACGGTAAATATTTCCACCCAGATCAGCGACATAGGCGTGATCGGCCACGCCGGGGTTGGCCACCCCGACCAACGCGACATCGGCCACGACGCCGCGCGTGGTGGCGAAAGATTTGAGCAGGGTCCCGCTGTCCGCATCGAACACATACACGCTCGCCCCCTTCGGCGTGGCGCAACTGGGCGTCGCCGTATTGCCATCCTCACAGTTATCGTAGCCACCACCGAGCACCACCACCGGATGGGCGTAGCCTTTCACGGTTGTCGCGACCACAGGCATGGACCAGGTCTGTCCGATGCCTGTGAGCAGTGGGTCCGTACAAGCGGTATCGTTGCCAAGGTTGGGGCATCCCGCGCTCCATTTATACGTCGGGACGCCGGGGTTCGTGACATCGAGCGCATACACCTTCCGGCCGCCGCGCCGCATGGTGGGATAGATCCACACCTTGGTATTATCCGAATTTTGATACAAGCCGATCGACCCGTCGAAGTAGTAGTCCTTCCTGGTTGGTGTGGGCGTCAGGCTGGCCGACATGCCTGGATAATTGATCAGCGGATTGTTGCTCATCAATCGGGACAGCGTGGGGAAAAATTCGGGGGCGATGAAGGCCCAGCGTTCCCGGCCAGAACTTGCATCGATAGCGCGCAGAGTCCCGTCGTTAGATCCATAGTAAGTGGTGACGCCGCTGCCATAGTCGATCGGCACCGGGCGCGAGTGGATCACGTCGCCGTGCAGGGACGGCCGCGATTCGGTGACGTTGCCATTGCCGTTTTCATCGTTGACATCCTGACCCAGCAGGAAATTGACCAGTGACGCCGACAATCCGGAGGTGGCCGTGGTGAATCCCGTCAGCGCGCCACTCGACCGGGTATACACGGTGCGGTTCACCACCCAGGTCGGCGTGCTGGTGGTGGCCGGCGGATTATTGCCTTTTCGAACGACCTCGGCGACCCCGCCCTTTTCAACGAAGGGGCCATCCGGCGCATCCGAATACGGGTCGAACACCGTGGTTGGACACGCGCCTTTAGGAACCGGGTTTTCCGTGACGCCGCTCCAATAAGTACCGGAGTCCGATGTCCAGAAACTGGTGGAGCAATCGGTGGAAAATCCCGTCAGGGTGCTGACCGCCGCGTTGCCGGCGGCATCGCCCAACGACACGCTGGCACCGTCGATCGTCAGCTGATATTGCTTCAAATTGCCCATCCAACGGGGCTGTGCGGCGGGGTCGGGCCGGAACATGGGAATGAACACCTGATTCTTGTCCTGGGCCCGGTTGGAAGTATTGACCGGCAAACTGGCGGACGCGAAGGTGGAATTAACGCCCTGGATTTCAACGAAAATCGTGGCCAGCGCGGCCGCGATATCGGCCTGGCTACCCACCTTGAAATACCGGCCACCGCCAAATTTCGCCGCACTCATCAAGGCCGCTGAATAGGCCGTATTTTGCTGAGCATTATAGGCGTCCAGCACATACGTGACGACCGAGCCGGGGTAGGCCAGATTGATCTGGGCGCTGCCGCCGACCGGCAACGAGACCGTCGACGCGGTCACTGCCACGGCTAGGCCGGGGGCCACCGTCACGGTCAAAGGCGCCAGCATGGTATTCGGGAAACTGACGGTGGACGTGCCGGAGGCAAGTCCCGAGATGGTCGCGTTGCCGATCGACAGAGAGGCCGTCGCGACGGTCGGGGCAGAGGAGACGGCGGTGGCCGCCCCGCCTTTATAGAGAAATTTGGTCCATTCATCGCTCCAGTTGTCCAAATTGGTCGGCGCCAGGGCCGTCAGCGCGCTGGTGGTGGCTGCTTCGTATTGCGCCGAGCCGGCCGACCCCGTGTTGTTGGCGTTGTTGGCGATGTAAATGATGAAACTCTTGGCGCACGGCTGGGCCGCACTGACCGGCGACTGATATTGGCCGCCACTGATCGCAAATCCCGCCGTCAGTCCCTGTCCGGACGCCGTGTAGGTAGCTGCGTTGCCGGCCACGTCGGCCTGCGGATTTTGCGCCAACGTGCCTGCAAATGGCGCCAAGCCATTGAAATATTTATAGATTTCATATAATCCGGCGGACTCGTCTTTGTTGGCCATCCCGGCCACTTTTTCCGACGGCGACGTGTAGTTTCCCGCGATATAGGTCAGGATATTTTGCAACGCGGTACGATTGTTCGCCATGCTCATGTCACGTGCGCCAAACCGGATGTATCCGCCGCCGCCGTTGACGGAGTTGAGCATCGCCAGACCGACATTCATTGGTTGCGAGGCGGAGATGGTGTTGAGCACGCCGCTGGCGGCCATCAGTTCCGCAGCCCCCTGGGTGCCGCCGTTGTCGGGCCATTTCTGCGCCGCCCGGCTCCAGTTCGGGCTATTGTCAATCAAGAACATCACGTTGGGGGCGTCCGCGTGCCCCCCCGACGCCCCGACAAAGATATCGATGTCATCGGCGCCCGCGTCCCTTTGCATAAAAATCAGACCGGCGCACAGCAGCAGCGCCGGCCATTTTTTGATATGCAAGATTTTCATGTTGATCTCCCCAAGAACATCGGACCGGCATCAGACCGGCTGGCTGTGAACCTTGATTCAATAACGGTAACGCTGATCAGGGACAAGTGGTGGTCGCCGCGACCCGCACGGCAGTGCCCTGGTGAACGATGTTTTGCGCATTGTTGGTGGTATCCGTGGCGACGGCTTGCACATCCCAGATCATGTTGGCGCACATGGAGTTGTTGTTGGCGGCGCCATCTATTCCGCCACCTTGGCTGACGCCGGCGAGGCACCCCGCATCGTTGGGATCGCTGTAGTTAAGCGCGCTCACCGGAATGATCTGTGCGGAAACGCAGGTTGGCGTGACCAGCACGTTGACGTCCGCGACCCCATCCCCATCGACATCGACGCAAGTCGTGTTGGGCACCCCGCCACATGGCGCCGGCACCGCATTGGCCGGGGTGGTGGCAAATTGCGTGCTGCTGATCACTTGTTCGATCGCGCCCTGCGCGGCGGTGAGCCCCTGGCTGCGCTGCTGTTGATTGCCGGCTATTTGTAGGCTCGACTTGCCCAGCTTGAAGGCAGTGAGCGCCATCAATGTCATCAGCAGCAACATGACGATACTCATCAGTAAGGCGATGCCGCGTTGCCGGAACAAGCTCGCTGTCATGGCGTATTCCTTCCCGCGTTGTTGTTTAGCCGCACCACCGCATGATAGAGATGGCGCCGATAACTGTCGCCAAACGGCCCGGCCGTGTTGGCGCTGCCATCGGCCTGTTGTCCCATGTAGTACACCTTGCTATCCGTATACCCCGTGGATAGTCCCGTATTGCGGGCCAGCACGCTGACCTTGGCCGAGACGGTGTTGCGCCAATAAGCCATGCAAGTCACGCCGGCGCACGCGCCGTAGCCGTCCGGATCGGCCGTATACACGGCCGGCGTGCCAGTGCTGGTCGCCGCAGTGTCGATGCCGTACTCGATCTGTAGATTCTGTATGCCCTCCACCAGAGGCACGATGGTGAAAGAGGCCGCGCCAAGTTCGGCCCGCTTCAAGGTTGGAATCCCATCACCCGCCTTGTCGTTGTTCGCCACGAAATAGATGTGGGTCCGGTAGCGGTAGATCGGCGCCAGAGTCGCGCAATCTTTTTGATGCAAGGTCAGGTTGGCGGTGACGGTGTCGAGCGTAAAATAGCTGGTCGGGGCGGCGGACAGCAGTTCGGTCACGCTATTGCAGGCGGACGCCTGAAAATACGGGGCGCCAGCCAGAATCGCGTCACAGTTCGCATCGCCAATGGCACAGGTGCTGGCGCGCCGGATCACCAGGATGTCGGTCCCGGCCCGCACGTCGCCCACAATACAGGTCGGAATCGTGGCGGCATTGTCGTAGCCTTGCACGGAGATCGGCAAAGCCAGTGTCAGTGTCGGCAAATCGGTAGCGCAAGGGTCCGGTTTGGTGATTGGCGTGGCCAGCAGGCCGGGGTTGAATGTGGCCAGCTGGCCGGCATTGCGCAAGTCATCGCTGATCAATTGAATGGCGTAGCGGCCATTTTCGATCTGTTGGTTGGCGCGCTCGATTTCTGTTCCGGAACGGAGATTCCCGACAAAAATCGTCGCAAGACCAACCAGCAGGATGAGGGAGATGGCGACGGCCACCATCAGTTCGACCAGGGAATAGCCGCGTTGGCGGCCAGCCCGGCTCGCCGCCATCACGGGGCCCGCCCCGATCAGGGCGGGCAATGTCAAAGGGGCTAACATTGTGGAAGCCCGACCGACACCTGCATGGACACGGCGCGCCGGTAGCCACTGTCGCCATACAAACTCTGACCACAGGTGTTGAGCGGCTCCTGGGTCTGGTGCAAACCTTGCCAGACAACCGTCACCAGGTAGATTCCAGGGGTGCACACACCGGTGGTGGGGTCCGGCGCCTGCACCAGGGTCACACAACCGCGTCCCCCAACCATGCTGCCAACATTGGCGGAACCGGCCTTCTCCCCGCCGCCCTTTAAGGCATTGCTCCATTCGCACAGATCGCGGTCGGATCCGATCGCCAGCGTAGTGCAGTCCGATGGCTCGCCGTCGCCCGTGCCAACGGTACCGGCCACGACATAGTCGGCCGCCTGAGCGCGATTGGCGTTGATGCGCTCGCCAAGGTCGGAGGCCAGAATGGCCGCCTGGACCCGCTGGAACGACTCCACGCCGGCCACCTGGGTTTTGCTCTGCAGGCCGGCCATGCCCAGCAAGCCAAGCGCGATGATCACGACCGTCACCAGCACTTCCAGCAGACTGGTGCCGGATTGACGTCGCCGCAATAAGGGCCGGGGGATCAACATGTCGAGTCCGCCTTTTGATATGGCCGGCCACCCAGGTCGACCGACACGCATTGGTAAATCGGCGTCGCCCCGACCAAGGCCTTGATGACGAATACGGGCGCGACGCCGCCCTTGATCCGTCCGGATCCGTCGTACACCACCGAGTCGGGCCCGGTGATCGTAGCGACCTTGCTGATGCCATGGCTGTCAAGGAGATTGGCCGGATTGGCCGGATCTGGCAGTTGCCAGCCCAGTCGCCAGTCACCACCCGTGGAGGGTGCCAGGGTCAGGTTCGTATTGCGTGCGACCGCTTCGCTGCGGGTGCGCAAGAGCGCGAAAAATAGTTCCGAGCCCGTGCTTTTCGCGTTCTGCCGCGCAATCAGAGTCGTCAAGGAAGGCGTAGCCATCGCCGCTAAAATCGAGGCGATCGCGACGACCACCAGCAGTTCAATGGTGGTAAAACCAGGCATGGCCAATCGCCGCGCAAGGTGTCGGCCAGACCGGTGGCGGTCAGCCTGGGTGCGTTGGGAAGCGGCATTCATCGTCGCGCTCCTACCAGGTCCCGCTAGGCAATTTGTTACCTGCGCTGTCGATGCTCAAGGTCACGTCGGCTGCCTGGCCAGTTCCCGCGATGGGCGTCGCGGTGGCGGTGAATGTGGGGGGCGCGTCACCGTTGGTGATGGCGACGGTGTAGTAGGCGGAAACGTTGCCCGGTGTCGTCATGTGCAACTGAACCAGGGTGGAGGCGTAGGTGCGCGCATCGAGTAAATACTGTTGCTGCTGTTGCGCGATGTCGGCCAGGTGGGCCTGCGCGGCGGAGCGATTGCCCTTGGCGAGAAAACTGATGTAAGACGGTATCGCAATCGCCGCCAAAATACCGACGATGGCCACTGCGGTCATCACGTCAATCAAGGTGAAACCACGCATGCCATTGAGACGCGACGAGAGCCGATGGTTGGTGTTCATCTTTTGCTTTCGGTAGGTACGGACACTGCGCAAGACCCGGGATCGACCCTGAAGCAGAGATCCACATTTCCACAATACAACTAATTACTGACAAAATACTGACAAAAGACTGACAATCTACTGATAAGAATGCTTTTCTACGGAAATAAGCATTGCTGGGGAGAACAAGGGGAACTGGAAAGTGCGACACGAAGGGTTCTGTCGCATTAGCGAACGCCGGCGGAACGGTCAGGTAAACGTAAGCGGTAAGCAAACGGCGTTATTGACGTGACTGGCGTTCGTCGCGTTGGTAAAGGTCGGAGCGCAGTGGATTTTTGGCGAACAGCGTCTCCCACAGGCGTGGCGTCAGTTGTTCAACCTGCGATGCGGGATGCTGGCCCACGCGCCGCAAGACATCGACCAAGTAGTCGTAAGGATCGACATCGTGCAGACGGCACGTCACGAGCAGACTCTGGACGATGCCGATATGCCTGGCGCCCAGTTCGGGCCAACTGAACATCCAATTTTTACGGCCTAGCGGAATCACCCGCAGCGCCCGTTCGAG
>DMYQ01000222.1:0-2455 GCA_003482555.1 Janthinobacterium sp.
CGCATCGCGGCAGCAGCATAGACGACCCGAGTGGTCGGCGCATCGCCCCGACTTATTGAGGTGTTACTGCAACTGTCGAACTCGGGCGCGCAGTGCTGGCTACCGCGGCCGCGAAGACGGATCGCCTCAGCCGCCGGGTCATCGGTCTGCGGGAGCGTATCGGATACGGCAAGACCCTGGTGGCCATTGCGGCCAAGAACGCGCGCATGGTGTGGGCGATGCGGGCAAAAGGCAATGAATTTAAACTGCTGACATGCGTGGCTGGCCCATGTCGTCCGAGCGGATGACGGTCGGATCTCGCCGATGGCGAGGCGCGCGACATGGCGCTGAAATGCACATTGTCCAAAGGCGTCTACAGGATGAATGCGGTACCGGCCGCCACCACAAAATGAAGGGATCCACATTTCGATTCTGCAGTGCGTTGATGAGCTTACGGTTCGACCGTGTGAGGAAATACCTGGAAAATTGAAGGGGATCGGAGTTGCAATACCGATTGGCGAACGAGGATTCTCACGCGCGTCTTTCATCAGGGCCCGAGCTGTGCACTAACCAGTTCGGCGAACTTTAACGAAAGCTGGTGATCGCATTATTGAGTTTGTTGATGATTTCATCAGGTACCTGTTTTGTGCACATAAGGTAGCGCTCTTCGCCCAATGGCATGTCGGTGAATTTAATCAAATGAAATTCCTTGATGTTCTGCCCGGCATTTTCCATAAAATATTTCTCCTCTTCTTCCGCCACAAACATGAAATCGGCTCGATTCAGCCTGATCATTTCCACCATTGCCGAATTCTCGTTGGCGGTGCGGATCACTGCGTGATTGAAGCTGACAAGTAATCTGTCAATAAATGGCCCATATGAATAATTTTGTTTGGTTAATACGCGCACGCCTGTGGTCGCCAATACCTGTTCCAGCCTCGCTCCGTCTTCGATCTTGAAATTATTGTTCGCCAATGCAACAGTGGGCAAATCGCGATAAATTGCTTTCGTAAATTTGGCAAATTGTTCACGTTCCGGATTCTTGAACCAGCCAATGGCGCATCCCATCTCGCTATTGTCCTTGATCATCAATAATTGCCGATTGCTCGGCAATTTGGACCAGATAACCGAAATCCCGGCTAGCCTGAACGCATTTGCCGCCGGCGTTGCGGTAAGTCCGGTCGGACGGCCATCGGCGCTCGGTACCAGGTAAGGCGGACGATCATTGTAATAGAGGGTGATCTTGTCTTCCGCCCAGCTTGCAGCTGGCAAGCAAAGTACACAAAAAATAAAACTAGCGTTAATTTTCCTCATCATTACTCCGCTCTTCCAAATAAAAATAATACGTAACTGTTCAGCCTGAGTGAGCGGCGCAAATGGCAGCTGTAAACGAAGCTGGTTTGCCGCATCGTTCGGGCATGCCACCGAAACCCAAACGCCCCGATCTCTCGCGACTGTCCGACACGGACAAGGACGACCTCATCGTCACACTGTTTGCCCGCATGGAAGCGCTGGAGGCGAAGCCGGGCATGAACAGTGAGAATTCGAGCAAGCTGCCCTCGGCGGACGGGTTGACCAAGAAGACGAACTCCTTGCGGGAGTCGTCGGGCAAGAAAGGCGGCGGACAGTAGGGCCGCAAGGGAGCGACGCCCGGGCAAGCAGAGCCGCCGGATCAGGTTTTGACCCATCCGCTGCCAGGCCATTGCGAGCGCTGCCATGCGCCCTTGCCGATGCGGGACGCGCGGGGAACGGCGAACGTGATCGCCGTTCAACTCAATGCGGCGTCGCTGGTCCACGCGGGCGAATCGGGTTTGCGCGTGGCGGGCAAGCCGCATTGCTTGCACATCGCCGCCAACGAGACGCACACTTGGTACGGCGTGCGCGGCAAGCGCGGGCGCGCCGCGGTCGAGGCGCACGGCGTTCTCACCGGGCGCACCGGTGTACGCGTTCACGATTGTTGGGCGCCCCATTGGCGTCTCGATGACAGTATCCATGCTCTGTGCAACGCTCACCTTCCGCGCGAGTGACTGTATGCGAGGGAAACCACCGGCCAGCCATGGGCGCAGGCGATGACCGACTTCCTGCTGGGTGCCAACAAGCTACGCGCGGCCGCGCGCGAACAACAAATCACCTTCGCCACCGACGACGTGGGCGCCCTCCACACGGTCTATGACGACATCGTGCGCGAAGGCGAACGGCTCAATCCAATCCACAGCGGGCGCGTCAAACAATCCACCACCGTGAACCTGTTGCGCCGCTTCCGCTTTCACGCGGAATCGATCTTGCGCTTCGTCGCCAACGTCGCCGTCCCGTTCACCAACTACGCCGCCGAACGCGCCGTGCGCATGCCCAAAGTAAAACAAAAGATCTCGGACCGCTTCCGCATGCTCGACGGCGTCGAGCATTTCTGTGTCATTCGCTCTTGCCTCGACACGCTGCCCAAGCGGGGCCACAACATGCTTGCCGTTTTACAGCA
>DMYQ01000222.1:2718-6378 GCA_003482555.1 Janthinobacterium sp.
TGGGATCGCGAACGGCGCCGCATTAAGGATGGGTATATGATCCCATGAGTGCCGACAGACAAGATCGGCGACGTGATACTCGTCGGCGGCATGACGCGCATGCCGAAGGTGCAGGAAGCCGCGCGTACATTTTTCGGCAAGGAAGCGCGCAAGGACGTCAACCCGGACGAGGCGGTGGCCGTCGGCGCCGCGATCGAGGCTTCGGTGCTGGCGGGCGAGCGCACCGACTTGCTGCCGATGGACGTGACCCCGCTGTCGCTCGGGATCGAGACCCTGGGCGGCGTGATGAGCAAGATGATCCAAAAGAACAGGACGATCCCGACCAGGTTCAGCGAGGTGTTTTCGACGGCCGACGACAATCAGCCGGCCGTCACGGTCAAGGTGTTCCAGGGCGAGCGCGACATCGTCGGCGGCAACAAGCTGCTGGGGGAGTTCAGCCTGGTCGGCATCCCGCCGGCTCCGCGCGGCATGCCGCAAATCGAGGTGGCCTTCGATATCGACGCCAATGGCATCCTGCATGTGAGCGCCAAGGACAAAGCCACAGGCAAGGAAAACAGGATCACCATCAAGGCCAACTCCGGTCTGACCGAGGCGGAAATTCAAAAGATGGTGCAAGATGCCGCGCTCCACGCCAACGAAGACAAGCGGGTCAAGCAATTGACGGAAAGCCGCAATACGGGTGATGCGCTGGTGCATTCGAGCCGCAAGATGCTGGAAGAATAGGGGGGAAGACTCGACCAGGCGGAAAAGGAAAATATCGAGGTGGCGATCGGCGGCCTTGAGAACGCCTTGAAAGGAAATGGCAAGTCGGATATCGATGCCAGGATCAAGGCCCTGTCGAGTGCGGGACAAAAGCTGGGCGACAAGATGTATTCGCAAGGGCAAGGGCGGGAGCCAGCGGCGAACGATGCGTCCGGGCGGCGGCAGTCGGCGCCGGGCGGCCAAAGGCGGAAAACGACGACGTGGTCGATGCGGACTTCAAGGAAGTGAGAAAATAGCGCTAGCTGCGGGGGCCAAAGTCAAATGGCGACCGATGAGGGCACGATGCTGGCCATGCGTTTGGATGCGCCGAATGGGCCCTTGCGCATGGCGCACATTCCGATCCCGCTTCCCGGCGAGAATGAGATCCTGATCAAGGTTGCCGCATGTGGAGTCTGCCGCGCGGATTTGCATATCGTCGATGGCGATCTTCCCGCTTTGCGTCTGCCGCTCAACCTGGGACACGAGGTGGTCGGAACGGTGGTGCGGGCCGGCGCGTCCGTGTCCGCGTTTGCGGTGGGGCGGCGAGCCGGCATTCCCTGGCTTGCCGGAACGTGCGGACACTGCGACTATTGTGCCTCGGGGCGCGGGAACCCGTGTGATCAGGCGCAATTTACCGGCTATGGCCGCGATGGCGGCTTCGCCGAGTATGTCGTCGCCGATGCCCGCTACTGCTTCACGCCGCCGGAGCGCTACGACGACACGCATGCGGCGCCGCTGCTGTGCGCCGGCTTGATCGGCTACCGCGCCTACGCCATGACGGGCGGGGCAAAGCGGCTGGGCTTGTATGGTTTTGGCGCCGCGGCGCATATTATGCGCAGCTCGCCGAACGCCAGGGCGGGGAGGTTTATGCGTTACCGGTCCCGGCGACACCCGTTCACAGGCGTTCGCGCTGTCGCTTGGCGCCACATGGGCGGGTGGGGCCGACGCGGCGCCTCCCGTCTTGCTCGATGCCGCCATTATTTTCGCGCCCGACGGTGCGCTGGTGCCACGCGCCTTGCGCGCGAGGCGCAAGGCGCCACGGTCGTGTGCGCTGGAATTCACATGCGCGACATTCCCGGCTTTCCCTATGCGCTACTGTGGGGCGAACGCGCGCTGCGTTCAGTTGCCAACCTGACGCGCGCCGACGGCGAGGCATTCTTCGCGCTCGCGGCAAAGATCGAGATCAAGACGGTTCCGCTTGTCTTTCGCCTGGAGCAAGCCAACGATGCATTGCGCGCATTGCGCGAGGGCGGTTCGATGGGGCGGCGGTTCTTGTGCCGGATCACATTCCATGATTTTTTCCGCCGACACTAGTGGCATTTAACTTGAGGCATTTGTTGCGCCCTCAAGGGACGGGCCGGACTGGCGATGCATACTTGCCGCCACGTCCAAACTTTCTCATCGCGCCATCCATCGTATCGAAGCGCGCCGCCTCCCCATCGCCGCGCTCCGTCCACGGCATTTCGGCACGCGCCACAGCGCTGCGATATGCCGCTCGCTTGAGGCGCGGGCGGCCATTCTCCTTTCGCAAGATTTCCCCGCAATAAAACACAGCCGGCGCAAGTATGCATTAGGTCGCCGACTAGTCGTTCTGCTAATGTTACTAGCAGTTGCGGCGGAAGGCCCGCACCGCAGCCGGGCTTGATTGGCGTCGAAAAACGCCCCCATATCCGCTCCCCATCTTGACTCGCAGTCTGTATTTTTATGGAAGAAGGACAATGACGGATCTTAAGTATATGCACCAGCAACGTAAAAGCCTGCTCGCGGAGCGCTTACCCGCCTTGTTGGCATCGGAGCCGGAACTGGAACGCCGTTTTCACGCCGTGCGAAAATTTTCGGCCGGCGTCAGGGCCTCGGAATACCATCTGACCAACGCGTGCAACATCCGCTGCAAGGGATGCTGGTTCTTCGAATTCGGCCACGACGAGGGCGCCAAAGAAGCCAAGTCCATCGATTCATGGCGCGCCTTTATCGCCGAACAAAAACGCCGGCGCGTCAACGCGCCCTTGCTGATCGGCGGCGAGCCGACCTTGTTCGCCGACCGGATCGAAGCCTTTGTCGACGGCATGCGCTATGTCAGCATCTCCACCAATGGCCTGAAACCCTTCCCGAACGTGGCGCCGTTCCAGAACGTCTGCGTGTTCATTTCCCTGTTCGGCGGCGGTCCCTTGGACGACGAACTGCGCGCGATCAAACCCGGCGGCGCGACCTTCACCGGCCTGTTTGAAACCGCCTTGGAGAATTACCGCGACGACCCGCGCGCCACCTTCGTCTACGCCGTCACCGAGGATGGCCTGGCCCATATCGAGCCGACGGTGCGCCGCATCCGCGAGAATGGCAACCTGGTCACCTTCAACTTTTACAGCAAGTACAACACCGGCCACCCGCTGCGCATGGAAAACGGGCGCCGCCTGTTGGCCGAGATGCTGCGGGTAAGGCTGGCCCATCCGGATACCGTGTTGAACCACCCGGAACACATCGCCGCCATGGTGACCGGCAAAGCCTGGTGCGGCAGCTTCGGCTACGACGTGTGTCCGAGCATCAGCCAAGACTTCGAAGGCAACGCCGAGCGCAAGGCGAACGGCCATCCCACCATCCCGCTGTTCAATACCTACAAGGCCGATCTGAAGACGGTGGAATTGTGCTGCACTTCCGGCCATTGCAATGACTGCCGCGACAGCCAGGCGGTGTATAGCTGGCTGCTGGTCAGCCTGGTCAAATCGCTGGACAGCGTCGACACGCTGCGCACCTGGGTCGAGGTGGCCGAATGCTATTGGAGCCAGTTCATCTGGTCGCCCTTCCACCGCCGCGCGGCGGGCGCCCCGGACGCGCCGCAGGTGGAGGAAATGGAGGAATGCGCGTGAGCGCCATGCCGAACGAGCCAAAGGCGGGCGCGCGGCCGGCCTACCAGCACGCGCT
>DMYQ01000222.1:6529-16450 GCA_003482555.1 Janthinobacterium sp.
ATGGCCATCCTGGCGCATCTGGGCGCGGAACTCGATCTGCGCGACGACCACGCGGTATGCCTGCGCCTGACGCGCCAGGGCGCCGCGCACCAGGGCGGCCTGGGAACGGATGCGCTGAACGGCGCCATCATCGCCGGCATGATCGATTGCGCGATGTCGGTGGCCGGCATCCTGCATTTCAAGGGGCGCACCTGCGGTACGGTGCAAATGTCGATCCAGTTCATGAAGCCGGTCCGTGCGGCCGAGCCGGTGGTGGCCTGCTATGCGGTGCGTAAGTCGCCTGGCATGGTGTTCCTGGAAGCGCATTTGCTCGATGACGCGGGCCGCAGCAGCGCCACGGCCAGCGGCGTCGTTGGCGTGGCCAGCCTGCGCAACGGTTCGGCCTCCGGCGCGCAAGACGCCAACTGGCTGGAACCGGCCGGCCTGGCGCCGCCGTTCGCCCTGGCCCCTGGCGACGATGGACGACTTTGCTGTTGAAACGCACGCATGCCGCGCGCCGAAACGCCCGGCAGACAGATGAACCCTCACCAAACCGATATGAAGATGAAAACCATGGACACCGACATCATTCGCATTACCTCCCCGCTGGGCAAGCACGTGGTAAAAACCCCCGAAGACTTCCGCAACATGCCGCAGCAATACCAGGAGCTGGCCACCCGCCTGATGCTGGTGCACACGGAAGGCGAATTGACGGGAGCGGACGACTATACCCAGGTGTTTTATAACCTGGCCCCCAACGCTTTTGAAAAATTCGTCTGCTGCGAACGCGCGGCCGAAGAAGTCCAGCATTATGTGCTCAGCGCCGAGGTGCTCGGCGGCATCGGCATCGACACTTCGAATATGCTGGAACAGCACTTCATGGCGCGCCCGCACTACGCCAACGAGTTGGTCCGCGGCGTCAAGACCTGGATGGAGCGCGGTCTGTTTTCCTTCATCGGCGAAGCCGTCGTGCTGGAACACTTGCTGGAATTCCAGCACTCGAGCTATCAACCGTTCGCCGAGATCTTCGCCAAGCAAATCATCAAGGACGAGCATGTACACGTCGCGCACGGCTATCGCATCATCAAGCACGCCTGCGCCAGCGACGCTGGCCGGGCCGAGGTGCAGGTGGCGCTGGACAGGTTGTGGCCGCACCTGCTGGCCCTGTTCGGCCACGCCCAATCGAAACGCTCGCAAGAGTATGTCAAGTGGGGCTTGCGCACCACCACCAATGGCGAATTGCGCCAGCGCTTCATCACCAAGATCCTGCCGCGCCTGGAAACCCTGCGCCTGCGGGTGCCGGAAATGCGTCTGGAGCCGGTCCTCAATTGAGGCTGGCGCCGCCTTTTCTCACCTTTTCTCACCCATACAGCGATGGTGCAACCATGACATTCACGATTTCCCAGCGGGCCAGGCAGATGAGTTCATCGGCCATCCGCGAACTGCTGAAGCTGACCGCCGACCCGACGATCATCTCCTTCGCCGGCGGCTTGCCGGCGCCGCAGACCTTCCCGATCGACATCATGCACGAGGCTTGCGAGCGCGTCTTCGTCGACGATCCGCAGGCGGCGTTCCAGTACGCGCCCACCGAAGGTTACGTTCCCCTGCGCGAGTGGGTGGGCGCGCGCCACGGCGTGCCCGCCGCCCGCGTGCTGATCACCACCGGTTCGCAGCAGGCGCTGGACTTGCTGGCCAAGGTCTTCATCGATCCGGGCAGCCCGGTGCTGGTCGAATCGCCGACCTATCTGGGCGCCCTGCAAGCCTTCGCCATGTTCGAACCGCGCTTCGTCGAAGTGCCCTGCGACGATGCCGGCATGATCCCGGACGCGTTGACGACGGAGCTGACGGCGGGGGCCCGCTTCGTCTATGCCATGCCGAATTTTCAGAATCCCACCGGCAGGCGCATGCCGCTGGCGCGCCGCGTCGCGCTGGTGGAGGCGATGCGCGCCGCCAATGTGCCGATCGTCGAGGACGACCCGTACGGGGAATTGTGTTATTCCGGCGCACGGCTGCCCAGCCTGCTGTCCATGAACCCGGACGGCGTGATCCATATGGGATCGTTCTCCAAGGTCATGGCGCCCGGCTTGCGGCTGGGCTATGTGATCGCGCCGCCGGCCATCATGGACAAACTGGTGCAGGCCAAGCAGGCATCCGACCTGCACACGCCGGGCTTCAATCAGCGCCTCGCCTACGAAGCCGTCAAGACCGGCTTCCTCGACGCCCACATCGAGTCCATCCGCACGCTGTATGCGCGCCAGTGCGGCGCCATGCTGGCCGCGCTGGAGGCCTCGATGCCGGCCTCGGTGCGCTGGACCGCGCCGGAGGGCGGCATGTTCGTCTGGCTGCGCCTGGGCGAGGGCGTCGACAGCGCACAGTTGCTGCGCGCCGCGCTGGCGCCCGACAGCGGCCCGCGCGTGGCCTTCGTCAACGGCGCGCCGTTCTACGCCAACCAGGCCGACCCCCGCACGGCGCGCCTGTCCTTCGTCACCGTCACGCCGCAAGGCATCGATGAGGGCATTGCGCAGCTGGCGCGGATCTTGAACGGCGACGGCGCGCGCCAGCGCTTGCGGGCCTGAGGCCGCCACGGTTTTTCCCTGTGTGATATCGATGGAGACTAGGATGAATGACAAGGTTCCAGAAACAGCGCTCAGCCAGCATTTCGCCGTCGGCGACGGTATCGAATCGAACAACGCCGCCTGGACGTTTGGCGGCGATACGCCCAAGCACTTCGAGGACCATGTCTCGAAGTCGGTGCCGTATTACGCGGACGGCCATGAAATCGTGCTGGCCACCAGCGATTTCTTCGTCAAGAGCGATTCGGTCTGCTACGAACTGGGTTGCTCCACCGGCGCCCTGACACGGCGCCTGGCGCGGCGCCACCCGGCGCCGGTGCGCTGGGTCGGCATCGATGTCGAGCCGAATATGATCGCCCAGGCCAGGCAGTACGTGGCCGACTCGGCGCCGGGGGCGCGCAAGCTGGACTACGTGGTCGACGATATCCTCAGCCATCCCTACGAGCCGAGCGACTTCATGGTGGCGTATTACACGGTGCAGTTCATTCATCCGCGCGTGCGCCAGGAATTATTCAACCGCATCTACGCGGCGCTGAACTGGGGCGGCGCATTCATGCTGTTTGAAAAAGTGCGCGCACCCGACGCCCGTTTCCAGGACATGGCCAGCAGCCTGTACGTCGACTACAAGCTCTCCCGGGGCTATGACGCGCAGGAAATCATCGGCAAGTCGAAGAGCTTGAAAGGCGTGCTGGAACCGTTCTCCAGCGCCGGCAATATCGACATGCTCAAGCGCGCCGGTTTCGCCGACATCATGACGATCTTCAAGCATGTCTGCTTCGAAGGCTTCTTTTGCATCAAATAAGACGAAACATGGAACCCTATCTGCTTGAATACCTGCGTGGCGTCGGCATCGTCGACCATGTCAGCGCCGCGACGGTGGCGTGCGAAGTGTGCGGCGGCGACGAGCACGAGGTGCTGGTCGACACGGTCGACATCGGCAACGATCGCTTCGGCCGGTTGCCCGTGGTCGGCTGCGTCAATTGCGGCTTCCTGTACCAGAATCCGCGCTTCAACCAGGAGTTTTACGATAACTACTACGACAAGTATTACCGCCTGATGCTGTTCGGCGACAGCGCGCCGGAAAAGGACTTCCTGCTCGACCAGGTGCGCCGCGGCGAGCATTTGTACCGCAGCCTCGCGTCGCGCCTGCCGCAACAGGGCCGCTTGCTCGATGTGGGTTGCTCGGCCGGCGGCCTGATGCTGGCCTTCGCCAAGCGCGGCTGGGAAGTGCTGGGCACCGATCCCGATTCGAGCTACGTGGAATTCGGCAAGCGCCGGCTCGGCCTTCGGCTGCAGGCGGTGCCGGCGGAAGCCATGCAACTGCCCGAGGGCGGCTTCGACCTGATCGTCATCACCGGTTCGCTCGAACACGTGTTCGACGTCAACCGCGTGCTGGCCCTGTGCCGCAAGGCTTGCGCGCCCGGCGGCCTGCTGTTCATCGAGGGCAGGGCGCTCAATTATGGTCTGATAAAGGGCCATTTCAGCCACAATCACAGGCGCTACCTGAGCCTGCAATCGATCGAACTGCTCATGCTCAAGCATGGCTGGACGCCCATCCTGTCGACCGAGGACCCCTTGTGCGGTCCGACCCGCCCCGGCGCCGTCCATGTGCTGGGCCGGGCCGGCGACGCGCTGGCCGCCGCGGCGCTGCAGGGCGAAATCGAGGGCGGCCGGCGCGAGTCGCTGGCCGCGCTGAAAACCCGGCTGCGGCCGTTGCGGGGCGCATCGTGAGCGGCGACTGCGGCGCGACCGCCCGCCCCGAGGCGTGCGCCGTCAAGCCGCCCGAGGCGGCCGCCGTCAGGCCGCTCGAGGCCCGGCTGCAGTTTCGCGCCGACCTGCGCATCTATCCGCCCCGCGAGGGCGGCGACGACCGCCACTACACGGTCTACGACCCGGTCAGCGACCTGTCCTATCGCCTGGGGGCGAACGAATTGAGCGTGGCCAGACTGTTCAACGGCAAGCGTGGCGTGGTCGACATCGGCGTCCACCTGGCCAGCGCGCACGGACGCCATGCCTCGGCCGACAAGCTGGCCGCCTTTGAAAAACGCCTGCTGTCGCTGCGCCTGCTGACGGCGCCGGGCCAGGCCGAACTGCCGCGGCTGCGCGACCCGGCCACCGGCATCAGCTATGGCCCGCTGAAGGCGATGCTGATGCTGCCGCTGCTGCGCATGCAGCCGGAGGCCCTGCTCGACCGCATTTATGAAACATGCGGCTGGCTGTGCTCGCGCGCCTTCGTGCTGGCCGGCCTGGGCGCCATCCTGGCCGCGCTGTCCGTGGTGCTGCTGCGCTTTGGCCAATTCAGCGCCGACGTGGCCGCGGTCTACGGCACCGGCGTGGGCTGGCTGCTGTGGCACTACCCGGTGGTGGTCGCCTCCATCGCCGTGCACGAACTGGGACACGCGCTGTCGTGCCGGCGCTACCGGGTGCGGGTCACCGATTTCGGCATCGCCATCTATTTGCTGATGGCGACCGGCTGGGCGCGGCCGCTGCAGGGCGACTGGCTGGCGCTGGGGCGGCGCGAACGCATGGTCACCATCGCCATGGGACCGTATGCCAGCCTGCTGTTTGCGGCCGCCGGCGTGGCCGTCTGGACGCCAACGACGGCCGGCGGCGCCTGGCATACGCTGGGCGTGGTGATGGCCTTCAGCGCCACGCTGTCGCTGATCCCGACGCTGCTGCCCATCTTTAACGGCGACACCTACCTGGCCCTGACCGAATACCTGGGCGTGCCGCGGCTGCGCCAGCGCGCCTTCCAGCATGCGCGCGAAACGCTGCGGCGCCGCCCGCATGCCGAACGGGTGGCGCCACGGCGCGCGGCGCTGTACTGGTCCACCGTGCTGGCCACCACGCTGGGCTGGGCGCTGGCCTGGGCCTGCCTGCTGTCGCTGTTGTCGAAGATCGCCCACGTCCAGTTGTCGTAGCGCTGGATGAAACCGTACCGTAGCCGGTGTGACGCCGGATTTTTTCCCACATCAACCTTCAAGGAGCCTGACATGAACCAAGAACCCAGCCAAAGCAACGATACCAAGCCAGTCGAGGAAGTCGAGGCGATCCAGCCGGCGCCGCCAGCGGCCGAGCCGGACGGCTTCGAGGAATTCGACCTGGACGATATCGACGTCATCGAAAGCAAGGTGTTTGCCTGAGCCGTTTGCCTGACCCGCAGACCGACGACCGACACTTCCGCGCCACCCTTTCATGAAGCGAAGCTATGACCACACCGCACGCGGCAGCGTTCCGCAAACCGGCCCCGCTCGGGGTCGGAATCCAATACAACCCGGAAATCCTCGACTGGTTCCCCTTCGAAGAGCTGGAGGTCGATTTTTTCGAAGTCTTGCTCGACAACGTCATGGCGCCCCTGGACGGCCCGCACATCGTCAAGCCCGCCTCGAAAAAAATGCTCGACCGCCTGCGCGCCAAGTGCCCGCTGCTGGCACACTCGAACTATGGTTGCGAATTCGGTTTTTCGGCGCTGGAAAATAGCGCCGCCGTGCGCCGCCACGTGGCCCTGGCGAAAATGATCGACAGCCCCTGGGTGGCCGACCATTGCTTCTACGGCGACGAATCCTGGCTCGACATCTGGAGCAGCCCGCTGCAATTCTCGCACGCCGAGGTGGCGCGCTGCGCCGAGCGCGCGGCGCGCCTGCAAGACTTGTACGGCATGCCGCTCGCGCATGAGAACGCGGCCTACTACCTGCCATGCCCCGGCGCCGAGATGCGCGAGGCTGAATTCATGGCGCGCCTGGTCGAGCGCGCGGGCACCTATCTGCACCTGGACCTGCACAACATCTACGCCAACTCGCTCAACCTGCCGGGCTTCGACCTGAAAAACTATATGAACACGATACCGCTCGAGCGCGTGATCGCGGTGCACCTTGCCGGCGGCAGCTGGCACGAAGGCGTGTATCACGACTGGCACGATTCGCGGATCCCGCCGCAGGTGTGGGATCTGTACGATGAGTTGCTGGAGCGCACCCAACCGTCGGCCATCACGCTGGAATACCAGGGCCAGGCCCACCACCCGGACACCCGCGTGCTG
The DNA here is from genome assembly GCA_003482555.1 of Janthinobacterium sp. Taxonomy (GTDB): domain Bacteria; phylum Pseudomonadota; class Gammaproteobacteria; order Burkholderiales; family Burkholderiaceae_D; genus Janthinobacterium. The sequence goes on from DMYQ01000222.1 coordinate 13,118, forward strand.
GGCGGCCAGGAAGACGGCGACATGATACGCGCCGATTTGAATCATGCCAGGAGCGTGTGGCAGCGCCACTTCGGCGCCAGCGCCGCGTCCAGGGTGGCCGCATGAACGCCCGCATCGTCTGGCAAGTATGGCGCCGCATCATGCGCGAACCCGCCCTGCAGGAGGCCGTGTTCGGCGCCCGGCCCCAGGAGCTGGAGCGCTTCGGCCTGCGCGGTGAAGCGCGCGAGGCGGCGCTGGCGTACGGCGCGCAAGCCGATCGGGCCCGATGGTTCGTGGTCAACTACCGCTACCGGCTGGCCAATTCCTTCCTGAACGCGCTGGAAACGGGCGCCCCCATGGTGTTGCGCGCGCTGCTGGCCAAGGGATGCGACTTGCGCGCGCTGGGCGAACAATTCCTCGACCAGCATGGCTGGAAGGATTACGGCCCCAACGTCTACACCTATTGCAGGGACGCGCTGCGTTTCCTGTCCGAACACGCCGCGACGGAAACGCCGTACGGTCTGCGTCAGTTGATCGGACTGGAAGGCGCGGGGGTCGAACTGCTGCTCGGCGTGGCCGACGGTGTGCCGGCCACGCCGGCCGGCCTGGCGCGCACGCCCTGGGCCGCGTACTACCACAGCGACGCGCGCCTGTCGGCCTGGATGCGCGACAAGAAACAGTTGGGCAAGGCCGACCTGGCGCCCGGCGAGGAACACTTTCTGGTCTACCTGCCCGATCCCGAGCAGGCGCTCAAGTTCGCCCTGCTGCCGCCGCGCGCGCTGGAGATTTACCGCGCCCTGGTGCGGCCCTGCGCGCCGGGAACCCTGGCCGGCGCGCTGGCCGCGCGCGGTTACGCCGAACATACCGAGCAAGACCAAGCCTGTCTGCGGGCGCTGGCCGGCTACCGCGCCATCGAGCAGAGCGGGCAGGCGCGATGAGCTGGTCCTCCTATTTCTGGATGCGCTCGGCCGGCTTTCCTTTTGAGCGGCTCGACCATCTTGGCGTGCTGGTGGGATCGGAAACGCTGGCGCGCCACGAGGCGCAACTGGCCGTGCGCGAAGCGGCCGAGGCCGGGTTGATCGCGGCGGCGCGCGCGCGGGCGCCGGAAACGCTGGCCAAGCTGGAGCGCAAATTCCGCGAAGGCGCCCCGCTCAAGGCCAGCGAACTGGCCGAAGCTATCCGTGCCGGCGGCGCGCCGCTGCTGGACGCGCGCGACCAGGCATTGGCGCGGGCGGCCAGTTGCAAAGAGAGCTTGCGGGAAGTGTTCCAGAGCGAACTGCAAGGGGCCAGGCAACAATTGTTGGACTTCCTGGCCATGCCGGACACGCGCGAGGCGCTGTTCCTGTCCAACCCGGATGCGCTGGAACGGATCGATGCCTTGCTCGAACGGGGCATGGCGCAGATCGACAGCCGCACCCGCCAGCGCCTGCGCCTGGGCTGGAATTATGTGCAGCGGCTGTGCGCGAAAAACGATACCTCGAGTTTCTTCGGCCCCATCGCCTGGGGCAAGTTTGGCGCCGAGGACAGGCCCGACATCCGCGTGGAACTGGGTGCATCGTCCTGGCTGGCCTCGCGCCTGACCTTCTTCGAGCACTGGGTCGTGCTGCGCCTGGCGCGGGCGATGGCGGCCGATCCGGCATTGAGGGACAGCATGCCGATCGCGCTGAGCGCCGGCTGCCACGTCGAACAGGGCGTACTCAGCTATCCGGCCGGCAAGACCAAGGTCTTGAACCGGCTGGGCGCGGCCATGCTGGAAGCCGTCGTCGCCGCCCCCCGGAGCCGCATGGCGCGCGGCGCGCTGATGACGCGGCTGCTGGCCGAGGGCTTCGATGCGGCCGATGCGCGCGCCTTGCTCGACTTTCTGCTGGAAAAAACCGTGCTGGTGGCCGGTTTCGACGTGGCGCCGGGCAGCGCGCAACCGCTGGAACAGTTGCGGCGCGAATTGGGCGCGCTGGCGCTGGAACCGGCGGCGCGGCAACCCTGGTTGGACGTCTTGAGCGGCCTGGAGAACCAGCGCCTGGCCTTCGCGAACGGCGGCCTGGACGCGCGCGCCGGCGCGCTGGACGCCATGCGCACCCTGCTCGGCGAGGCCGGCATCGACCTTGCGCGCGCGCAGGGAAAAATGTACGTTGGCCGCTTTCCCCTGTACGAGGATTGCTCGCGCAATGTGCATGTCGAACTGGGCGGCAAGCTGGCGCGCGACTTGAAGGCGCAACTGGAACCGGTGATGGGCCTGTACAACTGGCTCGTTGGCGCGGTGGCCGTGCGCATGCATGACCACTACCTGGCCGGTTGGCGCCGGGCCGGCGCGCACGCGGGCACGGGACTGGACTTCCTCGGTTTCGTCTCCAGCCTGGGCCAGCGCGACGGCCGCGAACAGGTGCGGGTCGAGGTGCGCGACATCTTGCGCGCGTGCTGGCGCCGGCTCACCGCGGCTCACCGGGATGGCGATGAAATCACGCTGAGCGCGGCCGATATCGAGCAACTGCTGCGATGGCTGAACGAAGGCGAACCGCGCGCGGCCGCCTTCCGGGTGTTGGGCAAGGACATCCACTCGCCCGACTTCATGCTGGCGGCCCGCGACGTGGCGGCCATCGAACGGGGCGATTACCGTGTCGTCATCGGCGAAGTCCATCCGGCCGTGCATACCGTGTCGCAACCGGTGGCCCAGCCTTTCTGTCCCTACCGCGCGGAAATTCGCGACGAGGTGCAAGCCCTGCTGGCGCCGCGCACCCTGGTGCTGGCCGATACGCCGGAAGACTATCAGCGCTCGCACATCGACTGGCTGGACGTGCCGGCCCTGGCGCGCCTGGTGCTGCCGAAAGGCGGGGCGCCGGCCGCGCCCGGCCTCGGCCTGCGCTCCGGCCGCGGCACGGTGGTCTTGCGCGATGGCGTGCTGAGCTATTACGATGGCGAGCACGGCATCTGCCAGGATTTGCTGACCGTGATGCCCAGCGATATGCACCGGGTTTGCTTCGCGCTGGCGGGCGAGCTGATCGGCCAGGTCGAGCCGCGCCGGCTGGTGCTCGGCCGCATGATATTGAAACGGCAAAGCTGGCAGATGGACGGACAAGACTTGCCGCCCGGCGCAGAGCCGGCCGAAAACCTGGACAGTTATCTGGCCTGGCGGCGCTGGGGCGAGCGGCAAGGGTTGCCGCGCCATGTGTTCGTCAAGAGCGAGAGCGAGCCCAAGCCGATCTATGTCGACTTTTGCAATCCGCTGGCGCTGGACTTGCTGGCCGGCCTGGCCAAGAAAAAAGAGCCGATGCGCTTTTCCGAAATGCGGCCCGCGCCCGATGAGCTGTGGCTGGTCGACAGCCGTGGCCGCTATTGCAGCGAGTTTCGCACCTCCTT
>DMYQ01000053.1:0-1202 GCA_003482555.1 Janthinobacterium sp.
TCGCAGCAAAACACGATGGTCGACGGCGAGTTGCGCTACAGCGGCCTGTTCCCGGTCGATTTGAAGACCCAGGAACTGGTCGCCGACAGCGGCGGGAATGTCGATTTCACCCTGCCGGCAGCAAACGATCCCTCGCGCTACATCTTGACGGTGCTGGCCTCGGACGGTGCCGCCTACCGTATCAAGAGCACGCGCGAACTGATGATAGAACGCTCGGCCAGCTTGTACCGCCTGGCGGCGCAGCGCAAATTTTCCGCGCCCGGCGAGAGCGTGCATTTCGACTTGACGGCGGAAGGCCCCGCCGGCGCCAAGCCGGCCCGCTGGCAGATGGTGCAACTGGAAAAGCAGATCAAGACGGAAGGCGCTTTCGATGCGTCCAAGCCCGGCTGGGATGTGAAATTCGCCGAATCCGGTTCCTATCAACTGAGCCTGCGCGACGCCAACAACAACCTGGTGGCGGCGGCCAGCCACTGGGTCAGCGGCGCCGGCGTGCGCGCCACGCCGGGCAGCATCGAGATCGTCTTCGACCACGAGCGCTACCACGCCGGCGACACGGCCGAGGCGCTGATCACCTTTTCCGACCCGGTCGAGCAAGCCCTGTTGACGCTGGAGCGCGACAAGGTGGAGCAGGTCGGCCTGCTGGGCGCCGGCGCCGACTGGATCAAGCCGCAGCGTGTGGCGCCGAACCAGTGGCGCGTGCGCATCCCGGTGAAGGAAGACTATGGCCCGAACATCACGTTTTCGGTGGCGTACACGCGCCAGGGCGACTTCGTGTTCCAGAACGCCGGCTTGCAAATCATCGAGCCGCGCATCGCGCTGCAGTTCAAGACCGACAAGGAAGTCTATCAGCCGGGCGAGAAAGTGACCCTGGACGTGACCGCCCTGTTCGAGGGCAAGCCGGTGTCGACCCTGGTGGCGCTGGGCGTGGTCGATGAAATGATCTACGTGCTGCAGCCGGAGATCGCGCCCGAGATCGGCGACTTCTTCTATCACCCGCGGCGCAACAATGTGCGCACCACCGCCAGCCTGTCCTTCATCAGCTACGACTTGGCGGCGGGCCGCACGGCCGGCGCGCCGGCGCGCCACAACTACAATGAACGGGGCGTGAAGGTGCTGGAGCGTCCGCGGCGCGACAACGTCGACACCGCCTTCTGGGCGCCCAGCCTGAAGACCGACGCCGACGGCCACGCCCGCGTCAGCTT
>DMYQ01000053.1:1372-1992 GCA_003482555.1 Janthinobacterium sp.
CGGGTCGGCCAGCACAGTTCCTATCTGCGCTCGGACAAGAATTTTTACGCCAAGTGGAGCGCGCCCGACTGGATGCGGGCCGGCGACGCGCCGCTGGCGACGGTGGCCGTGTTCAACCAGAGCGCTGCCGAGCAAGACTTGGAAGTGAGTTTGAGCCAGGGCGGCGGGGCGCTACTGAAGACCGAGAAAATCACGGCCAAACGGGGCGTCAACTATGTGCAGTTCGCCGTGCCGGCCGGCGGCGGCCCGCTGCGCCTGGAAGTGAAGCAGGGCGGCAAACTGCTGGACACGCTCGACACGAGCGTGCAAAACCAGCCGCTGGCCTGGAATAGCGCGCGCGCTTTGAGCTTGCCGCTCGGCGCCACGGCCACCGCGCTGCCGCTGCCGGCCGACGCGCGCAATATCCGCATCACCTTCGCCCAGGGCGCGGCCGAGCACTTCGCGCGCATCGCCGACGACTTGATCGAGAGCCCCTTCGGCGGCGTCGAGCGCACGGCCAGCCGCATGATTCCCTACGCGCTGGCGCTGCAAAGCCTGGGGCCGGAGGCCGGCCCGGCGCAAGAGCGCTTGCTGGCGGGCCTGCAAGCGCAGCGCCTGCGCCTGGTGGCGATGGCCGGGCC
>DMYQ01000053.1:2142-4030 GCA_003482555.1 Janthinobacterium sp.
GCCTATTACGCCGACTGGTACGCGGCGCGCGCCCTGCACATCGACTTGCCGCCCGAGCACTGGCAAAACCTGCTGGCCGTGTACGCCGAGCGGGGCTTGAAGGAGCCGCCCCTGCACCGCGCGCTGACCCTGTGGATGGCGCAGGAAATGGGCTTGCCGGTGAAGACCCTGGCTTCCGGCCTGGCCGACGAATTGGCGTTGCAAGACGTCAAGGTGAAGAGCGCCGGCGGGACGCCGACCAATAGCATGCTGCTGGGCGCCGACGACGGCAACGCGCTGACCCTGGCCCTGCTGGCCGTGCTGGCCAACCAGAACGGTCTGGCCCTGTCGCCCGAGCTGCAACAGCGCACGGCCGCCGCCTGGGCCGCCCTGGGCGCGAACCCGGCGCCGCTGGCGCAAGCCTTGCTGATGCTGGGCGGCCAGGTGCCGCCCACCCAGGCCGACGCCGTGCTGGCGGCGGTGCGGGCCGACGCGCCTGGCATCGATCGCGCGCTGACCCTGGTCTGGGTGCAGAAAAAGCTGGGCGGTCCGCCGCCCTTGAAATCGTCCGCCGTGGGACTGGCCGGAAGCTGGCAAAAATCGCTCAGCAAGCTGGGACAGCCGGTCTGGCGCTGGACGGGCCAGGGCGTGCCGGCGCAGTTGCTGCTGCTCAGCGAAACGGTGCCGCCCAACAGCGTCGCCGTGGTCCGGTATGAAAGCCGCAGCGTCGAGGCGCAAGCGCTGCCGGTTCAGGTCGAACGGCGCATCCTGCTGTTGACGCAGGAGAGCGACGGCTTCAGCGCCACCCCGGTCAAGCCCGGCGACGCCCTGCTGACGGACGCGCTCTACCTCGATGAAGTGAGCTTGAAACCGGCGGCCGGCGCCAAATACCGTTTCGGCCTGCTGGAAGTGGCGCTGCCGCCCGGCGCCACGGTCGAGGCGAGCACCTGGGGCGTTTCCATCAAGGGCGACAGCGGGCCGCTGGAACGGGCCCGCGATGAAACCCGGCGCGACGGTTATGTGGTGCCGGTCGACACCCTGGACGCTCCGATCAAGCTGCGCCACCTGCTGCGCTTCGCGCAAAAAGGCAAATACACACTGCCGCCGGCGCGCTTCTACCGCATGTATCAGCCCGAGCGGAAGGCGCTCGAGGGCGGTGGTAAAACCATGCGCAGCCTGCGCGTCGAGTGATGCTTGGACGCCCGCTCCTAGCGCTGGCGCTGGTCGCCTGCGCGCCGCTGGCCGGCGCCGCCACGCTCGACGTGGCGTGGTGGCGCGCCGGCCAATTGAGCGCGCTGCAATTGCGCGACGACGGCCCCGCCAGGCCGGCCGCCTTCGATGGCGCCCGCCTGGTGCCGCTGGGCAGCCTGTGGAAATTGTTCGTCTATGTGTATGCCGTCGACAGCAAGCTGCCGACCCCGGATTACCCCTGCGCGGGCCGCGACGCGGAAGAAGTGTATTGCTGTCCGGCGGGCCAGAGCGTGGCGCGCGACGCGGCGCTGGCGCAATCCTGCGGCCTGTTTTTCGCGCCGGCGCGCCTGCAGATCAAGGCGGCGCCGTGGCGCGCCTACTGGAACGCGCGCCTGGGCCGGCCGGCGGCGGCCGAATTCGACTGGCTGGCCGACCCCGCGCGGCTCAGGCCGGAACGCCTGGTCAGCCTGCGCAGCCTGCTGTCCGCGCTGGCCAGCCTGCCGGCCGCCAGCCGCGCCGACGCCGAAGCGGCCCTGCTGCGGGTGGTGCTGGGCGCGCGCGGCGGCAATGCCGTCAGTTGGTTCGGCAGCGGTTTGCGCATCAAGACTTTTTCCTGGCATGAAGAGGGACGCTTGGTGCAAGGTCGCCCGGCGCAGAGACTGGGCGGCGGCGCCGGCTGGCTGGCCGACGGCACGCCGCTCTGGTTCGCCGGCGCCGG
>DMYQ01000053.1:4146-4502 GCA_003482555.1 Janthinobacterium sp.
CGCTACCCGATCCGCAAGGTGGAGGGCAGCGACGGCATCGCCGCGCCGGGCGCGCTCAATGGACGCTATACGGTGACGTTTGAAAATGGCCAAAGCCTGGCGCTGCGCAGCGAGGGCGAATTGATGCTGTCGCGCGCGCCCGGCGCCGCGCGCGCGGGCAGGCGCGGGGGCACACACGGGGGCACGCAAATTCAGGGCCGCTTCGGCATCGATGAATACGTGGCGCGCGTGCTCGAACGCGAGGCCGACACCGCCTTGCCGGAAGCGGCCAAGGCCCTGGCCGTGGCGGCGCGCACCTATCTGCAGCAAAACGCGCGCCGCGAGCAGGGCTGCCAGCGCATCGCCGACAGCAGCGC
>DMYQ01000300.1:0-3249 GCA_003482555.1 Janthinobacterium sp.
ACGGTGGCGAGTTCCATATCGCCTTGTTTCAGGCGTACACAGTGACCGTCTTTCAGGTCGATGGCAGGAATAAGCAGCATGGTCGGATAAAGTTAAAAGTGGGTGGAAGTCGGAGGCAAACTCAAGGTTGCCAGTGAACGAAATTTTTATACAGTTGCAAGCCCGCGGCGGCGCTTTTTTCCGGGTGAAACTGGGTGGCGAAGATATTCTCGCGCGCCACGGCGCAACTGAAGGGCGCGCCATACACGGTTTCTCCCACCGTATGGGCGGCCACGTCCGGGCGCGCATAATAACTGTGCACGAAATAAAAATAGGCTTCGTCTTCGATGCCGGCCCACAAAGCATGTGACGCCGTTTGCCGCACTTGGTTCCAGCCCATTTGCGGCACCTTGAAGCGCGAGCCGTCTTCCTGCAACTGGCCGTCGAGCTGGAAGCGCACCACCTTGCCCGGCAACAGGCCGAGGCCGGCCGCCTGGCCTTCCTCGCTCGCGTCGAACAGCATTTGCTCGCCGATGCACACGCCCAGCAGGGGCTTGTTGGCGGCGGCGCGCATGAGCGCCTCGAGCACGCCCGATTCGCGCAGGCTGCGCATGCAATCGGGCATCGCGCCCTGGCCCGGCAAGACTATCCTGTCGGCGCCATCGATATCGGCGACGCTGCCGGAAATGAGCACCTCGGCTTCCGGCGCGACGGCGCGCAGGGCTTGCGCCACCGAGCGCAAATTGCCCATGCCGTAGTCAACCACAACAATTTTATTCATAAAGCCAATCACACTTGAAGTCCATAGGGGACGGCGCCCGCGGGCGCCGGTCCGCGCTTACAGGCTACCCTTGGTCGATGGAATCGTGCCGAGGGCGCGCGCGTCGAGCTCGGCGGCCATGCGCAGGGCGCGGCCGAAAGCCTTGAACACGGTTTCGCATTGATGGTGGGCGTTCACGCCGCGCAGATTGTCGATGTGCAGGGACACCAGCGCGTGATTGACGAAGCCCTGGAAGAATTCGTGCGCCAGGTCGACGTCGAAGCCGCCTATCATGGAACGGGTGAAGGGCACATGGTATTCCAGGCCCGGACGGCCGGAAAAGTCGAGCACCACGCGCGACAGCGCCTCGTCCAGCGGCACATAGGCGTGGCCGTAGCGGCGAATGCCCTTCTTGTCGCCGATGGCCTTGGCCACCGCCATGCCCAGCGTGATGCCCACATCTTCCACCGTGTGGTGGGCGTCGATGTGCAAGTCGCCGTTCGCTTCGATGTCGAGGTCGATCAAGCCGTGGCGGGCGATCTGGTCGAGCATGTGGTCGAGGAAGGGGACGCCGGTGTTAAGCTTTTGCAAGCCCGTGCCGTCGAGGTTGATGGCGACGCGGATTTGCGTCTCGTTGGTGCTGCGCGTGATTTCGGCGGTGCGATTCATGGGGAGGCTCTGGCGGTGGTCTTATGCGAGCGATGCTTTTATCGCATCGAAAAATACGGAATTTTCTTCCGGGGTGCTGACGGTGACGCGTATGCAATTTGCCAGCACAACATGCATTTTACCCATATTTTTGACTAATACCTTGAGGTCGAAGAGTTTTGCGTAGAGTTCGTCGGAATTCGGCACACGGATCAAGATAAAATTCGCCGCCGATGGAAACACTTCGACGCCGGGCAAGCCCGCCAGGCGCGCCGCCAATTCGCCGCGCGCGGCCCGCAGCAGGGCGGCCTGCTCGTTGAGCACGGCCACCTGTTCCAGCGCGAACTCGGCCGCCGTCTGGGTCAGCACATTGATGTTGTAGGGCGGGCGCACCTTGTCGAATTGCTCCAGCAGGGCCGGCGCCGCCGACATATAGCCGAGGCGCAGGCCGGCCAGGCCCAGTTTCGATACCGTGCGCATCACCACCAGGTTGGCGAATTCCGGCAAGCGGCCCATGAAGCTGTGCTGGGCGAAGGGCTCGTAGGCTTCGTCGACCACGGCCAGGCCATTCTCGCCCTGCGCCTCGATGATGCGCACCACGTCGTCGGCCGCGTACAGATTGCCGGTCGGGTTGTTCGGGTAAGCCAGGAAGACCACGGCCGGGCGGTGCAGGGCGATGGCGGCCAGCATGGCGTCCATGTCGAGCGTGAAGTCCGCTTGCAGGGGCACGCCGACGAAATCCATGCCGGCAAATTGGGCCGAACGGGCATACATGACGAAGGCTGGCACCGGCGCCAGCACCACGGCGCGGCGATCCTGGCGCGCACACGCCATGGCGATCATGGAAATGAGTTCGTCGGAGCCGTTGCCGAGGACGACGTCGAAGCCGGGCGGCACGCCCAGGTGCCGGCAAATCGACGCCTTCAGGGTGGCGTACGAGGCCACCGGGTAGCGGTTCAAGAGCGCCGCGCTCAGGCGCCGACCCAATTCCTCGCTCAAATGCGCCGGCAAGCGATACGGGTTTTCCATCGCGTCGAGCTTGATGTAACCGCTGGCGTCCGGTACATGGTAGCCGCCAATGGCGCGCACGTCGGCGCGTATCGTGTTGTTGATCAGCTTATCGATGAAAGTCATGTTGCAAGCGCTCCTGAGAAAAGATGAATGGGTCCGGCGCGCCTGGGCGCCGCCGCTTAAATGGATACTTCGTCCGCTACCGCCTTCTTCGGCGCCGTCTTCCTGGCCGCGGCCTTGGCGGCGACCGTCTTGGCCGGCGCCGCTTTGGCGCCGCCGGCCTTGCCTGCCGCGGTCTTGGTGGCGGCCGGTTTCTTCGGCGCCGGGGCGGCCGCCGCCGAGCCGACGGCCCGCTTGACGGGAGCGCGCTTGGGCGGCTTTTTCGCCGTTGCCACGGCTGGCGCGTCCAGCGCCGCCAGGCGCGCCCCGATGATGGCGCAGTAATCCGGGTTCAGCTCGAAGCCGACGAAGTGGCGCCCGCAGCGTTTCGCCGCCAGCGCCGTGGTGCCGCTGCCCATAAACGGGTCGAGCACGACGCCGTCCGGCGGGCAGGAAGCCTTGAGCATGCGCTCGATGATTTCCAGCGGCTTCTGGGTCGGGTGGTCGGCCCGCTCGGGATGTTCCTTGTGCAGGCGCGAGACGCTCCACAAATCCTTCGGGTTGTAGCCGATTTCCAGCCATTTGGCGCCCACGAAGATGGAGCGCGAGCGCGCCTTCTTGGTGGCCGCGTCGTAGGCGATGCGCACCGCGTCGAGGTCGAAATAATAGTCTTTGCGATTCACGAAAAAGCCTATCGTGTCGTGCACCGAAGAGTAGCTGCGCACGCTGCCGCCCATGGATGGCACGCGCCG
>DMYQ01000300.1:3340-18056 GCA_003482555.1 Janthinobacterium sp.
TCGGTCAAGATCAAGTCGATCGAGCCATCGGGGATGCGCGCCAGTCCCTCCAGCGCATCCTCGCAAAAGACTTGATCGATCCAGGCCGTCATGGCACGGGATCGAGGCGCAGTTCGGCGCTGCGCGCGTGCGCCTGCAAGCCTTCGCCGTAAGCCAGTTCGGCGGCCACCTTGCCCAGGGTTTGCGCGCCCGCTTCGCTGACCCAGATGATGGAGGAGCGTTTCTGGAAATCGTAGACGCCCAGCGGCGAGGAAAAGCGCGCCGTGCGCGAAGTCGGCAGCACGTGGTTCGGGCCGCAGCAATAGTCGCCCAGCGATTCGGACGAGTAGCGGCCCAGGAACATGGCGCCGGCGTGGCGGATGCGGTCGGCGTATTGCTGCGGCTCTTCGGCCGAGATTTCCAGGTGCTCGGCGGCGATGGCGTTGGCGATATCGCAGGCTTCGGCCATGTCGCGCACCTTGATCAGGGCGCCGCGCTCGCTCAGCGATGTGCGGATCACGGCTTGCCGCGGCATCGTCGGCAGCAGGCGTTCGATGCTGGCCTCGACTTGGGCGATGTAGCCGGCGTCCGGGCATAGCAGGATCGCCTGCGCCAGTTCGTCGTGCTCGGCCTGGGAAAACAGATCCATCGCGACCCAGTCCGGGTCGGTCGTGCCGTCGCAGATGATGAGGATCTCGGACGGGCCGGCGATCATGTCGATGCCGACGATGCCGAACACGCGGCGCTTGGCGGCCGCCACATAGGCGTTGCCGGGGCCGACGATCTTGTCGACGGCGGCGATGCTGGCGGTGCCGTGCGCCAGCGCGGCGACGGCCTGGGCCCCGCCGATGGTGATGACGCGGGTCACGCCGGCGATGGCGGCGGCCGCCAGCACCATCTGGTTCCTGACCCCGTCCGGGGTCGGCACCACCATGATGATCTCGGCCACGCCGGCCACCTTGGCCGGGATCGCGTTCATCAGCACCGAAGAGGGATAGGCGGCCTTGCCGCCCGGGACGTAGATGCCGACCCGGTCCAGCGGCGTGATCTTCTGGCCCAGCACCGTGCCATCCGGCTCGGTGTAGCTAAAGCCCGACAGTTCCTGCTTTTGCCGCTCGTGGAAGGCGCGCACGCGCCGCGCCGCCGTCTGCAGCGCCTCGCGCTGGGCCGCCGGCAAGCCGGCCAGGGCTTCATCCAGCTCGGCCTGCGTGATGTCGAAGGCGGCCATGGAGGCGGCGCCGCCGTCCGGGATGCGGTCGAAGCGATTGGTGTATTCCAGCACGGCGGCGTCGCCGCGCGCCTTGACGTCGGCCAGGATGGCCGCCACCGACGCTTCCAGCGCCTCGTCGGCGCCGGCCTCGAAGGCCAGCAGGGCCGCGAGCGTGGTCTGGAAATCGGCCTGGCTTGAATCGAGCTTGCGTATCGTGATCGGCATGATGGTTCCGGCTGAATGCGTTTGTATAAGTTTAGGCGAGTTTTTTCGAGGCCCTTTCAAAGGCCTCGATGATGGGCTGGAGCCGTTCGCGTTTGAGTTTCAGGGCGGCCTGGTTGACCACCAGGCGCGAAGAAATGTCCATGATGTGCTCGACTTCGACCAGGTTGTTGGCGCGCAGGGTGCTGCCGGTGCTGACCAGGTCGACGATGGCGTCGGACAGGCCGACCAGGGGCGCCAGCTCCATCGAGCCGTACAGCTTGATCAAGTCGACGTGCACGCCCTTGGCCGCGAAATGCTCGCGCGCGGTTTGCACGAACTTGGTCGCCACGCGCAGGCGCGCGCCCTGGCGCACCGCTTTTTCATAGTCGAAGCCGGCCTGCACCGCGACCGACATGCGGCAAGCCGCGATGTTCAAGTCGATCGGCTGGTACAGTCCCTCGCCGCCGTGCTCGAGCAAGACATCCTTGCCGGCCACGCCGAAGTCGGCCGCGCCGTACTGCACATAGGTCGGCACGTCCGAGGCGCGCACGATGATGACGCGCACATTCGGATCATTGGTCGCCAGGATCAGCTTGCGCGAGGTTTCCGGGTTTTCGGTGACGACGATGCCGGCCGCTTCCAGCAGAGGCAGGGTGTCGTCGAAAATCCGTCCCTTCGACAGGGCCAGTATCAACTGGGAATTGGCGCCGCTGTTCGATCCATTCATGTTCTTCTTCCTTGCGTTATTTGATGCGGACGATATTCGCGCCGACCGCCGACAGCTTCACTTCCATGCGGTCGTAGCCGCGGTCGAGGTGGTAGATGCGTTCGATCACGGTTTCGCCCTCGGCCGCCATGGCCGCGATGACCAGCGAGGCGGAAGCGCGCAAGTCGGTCGCCATCACGGGCGCGCCGCGCAGGCGGGCGACGCCGGCGATGATCGCGGTCTTGCCCTCGATCGTGATGGCCGCGCCCAGGCGGTTCATCTCTTGCACGTGCATGTAGCGGTTTTCAAAGATGGTCTCGGTGACCCGGCTGGCGCCAGCCGCGATGGTGTTGACGGCCATGAACTGGGCCTGCATGTCGGTCGGGAAGCCCGGGTATTCGGTGGTGCGAAAGCTCACCGGGGTGGGGCGGGCCGACATCTGGGCGCGGATCCAGTCCGGGCCGAACGTCATCACCAGGCCCATGTCGCGCAACTTGTCGAGGGCGGCGTCGAGGATGTCGACACGGGTGTTGGTGAGCGTGATGTCGCCGCCGGTGGCCGCCACGGCGCACAGGAAGGTGCCGGTTTCGATGCGGTCGGCGATAACCGCGTGGGCGGCGCCGTGCAGCTCGGCCACGCCCTGGATCACCAGGCGGTCGCTGCCGATGCCTTCGATCTTGGCGCCCATCTTCACCAGCAGATTGGCGAGGTCGGTCACTTCCGGCTCGCGCGCGGCGTTTTCCAGGATGGTCTCGCCCTCGGCCAGGGTGGCCGCCATCAGCAGGTTCTCGGTGCCGGTGACGGTGATCATGTCGGTGACGATGCGCGTGCCCTTGAGCTTTTTGCACTTGGCGTAGATGTAACCGCCCTCGATGCGGATCTCGGCGCCCAGCGCTTCCAGGCCCTTGATGTGCTGGTCGACCGGACGCGAGCCGATGGCGCAGCCGCCCGGCAGCGAGACCTTGGCTTCGCCGAAGCGGGCCAGCAGGGGGCCCAGCACGAGGATGGAGGCGCGCATGGTCTTCACCATGTCATAAGGCGCTTCCAGGGTATCGATGGCGCTGCCGTTGAGCACCACGCGCTCGCCGTCATGGGCGATCTTCAAGCCGGTCTGGCCCAGCAGCTTGAGCATGGTGGCGACGTCGTGCAGGTGCGGCACGTTGCTCAATTCCAGGTCGCCGGCCGTGAGCAAGCCCGCGCACAGGATGGGCAGGGCGGCGTTCTTGGCGCCCGAGATGACGATCTCGCCGGACAGGCGCTGGCCGCCTTGAATCAAAAGCTTATCCATGCTGGCTTATCCTTGATATTCTTCGGGGGTCAGCGTCTTCATCGACAGCGCGTGGATCTCTTCGCGCATGCGGTCGCCCAGCGCGGCGTACACCAGTTGGTGGCGCTGGATGGGGCGCTTGCCGGCAAAGGCGGACGAGACGATGAGGGCGTTGAAGTGCTGGCCGTCGCCGTCCACTTCCAGGTGGGTGCAGTCGAGGCCGGCGGCCAGGTAGCCGCGTATCAGTTCCGGGGTGGTGGTCACGATGTTTTCCTTGTTGCTCAATAAGTGGGGTGTTGGGGGGGCGCGCGTCCGGTATCAGTGGCGCAGGCGGTAACCGCTTTTCAGCAGGCGGATCGACAGCAGGGCCAGCCCGATCAGGAAGCCGCTCACGATCGCCAGGCTGAACCAGGGATCGACGTCGGACTTGCCGAAAAAGCCGTAGCGGAAGCCGTCTATCATATAAAAAAACGGATTCAGATGCGAGACCGCCTGCCAGAACGGCGGCAGCGAGTGGATCGAATAAAACACGCCCGACAGGAAGGTGGCCGGCATGATGAGGAAGTTCTGGAAGGCCGCCAACTGGTCGAATTTTTCCGCCCAGACGCCGGCGATCAAGCCCATGGTGCCCAGCATGGCCGCGCCCAGGAAGGCGAACAGGACGATCCACAGCGGCGCCACGAAGGACAGGTCGGCGAACCAGACCGTGATGGCGAAGACGCCGGCGCCCACGGCCAGGCCGCGCACCACGGACGCCAGCACATAGGCGGAAAAAATCTCCCAGTGGGACAGCGGGGTCAGCAAAATGAAGACCAGGTTGCCCGTGATCTTGGACTGTATCAGCGAAGAGGATGAGTTGGCGAAGGCGTTTTGCAGCACGCTCATCATCACCAGGCCGGGAATCAGGAAAGCCGTGTAAGAGACGCCCGGGTGCACTTGCACGTGGCCTTCGAGCACGTGGCCGAACACCAGCAGGTAGAGCATGGCAGTGAGCACCGGCGCGGCGACGGTCTGGGTCGCCACTTTCCAGAAGCGCAGGGTCTCTTTGTAGACCAGGGTGCGGAATCCCGTTGAAATCATATCGTGCCCTTATCCATGATCTGCAAGAAGATGTCTTCCAGATCGGCTTGTTGCAATTGCATTTCGTCGATCTCGGCCCCGCTCTCGCGCAAGCGCGCCAGGATCTTTTCGACTTCGGCGTATTCATTCACGCGCAGGCTGAACTTGTTGCCCTGGGCCGCCTCTTGCGGATGCGTGAGCAGGTGCAGCAAGTCGGCCGGCAGGCTGCCGTTCTTCAGGTGCAACACCAGTTGCGAGCCCGAGATGCGGCGGATCAGCCTGGACATCGTGTCGAGCGCGACCACCTTGCCGTTTTTCAGCATGGCGACGCGCTGGCACATGGCTTGCGCCTCTTCCAGGTAATGCGTGGTCAGCACCACGGTGTGACCTTCGCGGTTCAGGCGGGCGATGAATTTCCACAGGGTCTGGCGCAATTCCACGTCGACGCCGGCGGTCGGTTCGTCGAGCACGATCACGGGCGGCTTGTGCACCAGGGCCTGGGCCACCAGCACGCGCCGCTTCATGCCGCCCGAGAGCGCGCGCATATTCGTGTCGGCCTTGCTGGTCAGGTCGAGGTTTTCCATCACTTCATCGATCCAGCGGTCATTATTCGCCAGGCCGAAATAACCGGACTGCAGGCGCAGGGTTTCGCGCACCGTGAAGAAAGGGTCGAACACCAGTTCTTGCGGCACCACGCCGAGCATCTTGCGGGCGGCGCGGAAATCGCCGACAACGTCGTGGCCGTGGATGGTGACCGAGCCGGCGTCGGGGCGGATCAAGCCGGCGATGATGGAGATCAGGGTGGTCTTGCCGGCGCCGTTGGGGCCGAGCAGTCCAAAGAACTCGCCTTCTTCGATGCTCAGCGAGACGCCGCCCAGGGCCTTGAGCGACTTGTAGTTCTTCTCGACGTTACTAATCTGAATGGCAGTCATGGGTGGCTTATGTCTCGGCTTAGGTCTCGGCTGATGTCTTGGCTATGGGAAGCGGCGCCAAAGGAGCGGCGCGGGCCCCGCCGCCGATTTCGGCGGTGGCGCAACAGTCAATTATATTGGAAATTCGATCCGGCAGAGTCAAAGCGGCAATACCGGGGGCTGGCGAGGGGGGCGGAAAGGGTCAATGATGGTGGGGATCGTCCTGGCCGCAGGCGGACAGGGCGCCCGAGACCAGCGAGCAGACACCGTACATCTTGGTCAAGCTTTGCAGATTGGCGGGCAGGTTTTTCACTTGCAACTGGACGCCGGCGTCCTGGGCCGCCTTTTGCCAGGCCAGCATGACCGCCACGGCGGCCGAATCGACGGCCGCCACGTTGCGCAGGTCAAAAGTGGTCTGGCCCGCCTTGATCGCCGCGACACCCTGCTCCAGGGCCGGGGTGGCGTTGTGCACGGTCAGCGAAGTGAGCGATTGCAGGGTGTCGAGGGCGTCTGGCATGGCGGCTGTCTTATTTGGCGACGGAGGCGAGCGGTTTGCTGGCCAGCTTCTGGTTCTTCTCGGCCAGGGTCTTGATCAAGCCATCGATGCCGGACTTGCTGATTTCGCTGGCGAAGCTACCCTTGTAAGTCTCGACCAGCCAGGCGCCGAGCACGTTGATGTCATAGATTTTCCAGCCGGCCGGGGTTTTCTCGACGCGGTAGTTGAGCATGACCGGTTCGCCGCGCGCCATGTTCACCTGGGAACGCACTTCCACTTCCGTGTCGGCCGGGTCGGCGCGCAAGGGCTTGAATTCCACGGTTTCATTCTTGATTTGCGACAGGGCGCCCGAATACGTGAAGATCAGCAGGGTGCGGAATTCCTTGGCCAGCCGGGTTTTCTGGTCGGCCGTGGCATCGCGCCAGAAGCGGCCGGCGGCCAGCGAGGTCATGCGCTGGAAGTCGACGTAAGGCAAGATCTTGCTTTCGACCAGATCCATCACGCGCTTCTGGTTGCCGGACTGGATGTCCTTGTCGGACTTGGCCGTGTCGATCACGTCCTGGCTGATGCGTTTGACGAGAGCGTCCGGCGCTTCGTTGGCGGGAGCGGCGGCTTGCGCGCCGACGGCGAAGGCCACGGTGGCCAGGGCGATGAATTGTTTGATTGATTTCATGGTGTCTACCTTTGTCTTATTGAGCCGGTACATCGGCGGCGGATATTGCCGCAACCGGTGCTTCCGGGGTTAACTGTTTGGCGGCCGAATCGGATGACAGGGATGCATCGGATGTCACGCCCGCGACGGGCACGGCAGCGGCCGGCGCGGCGTCGGCCGGCGCGGCGTCGGCGGCCTTGTTGGCGGCGCCGTCGTCGGCGTCCGCGTCCTTCTTCGGCTTGCTGTTGCGCGGAGCGCTCTCGCCGTCGAATACCTTGCTTTCGCGCTGTTGCAGATAACCATCACGGATGAATTCGTAACGGTCCAGGGACGCCTCTTCCATCAGATTGGAGGCGTCGAGCAGATAGGCGCGGTGGTCGACGATGCGCACGGCGCTGCCGATATTGCGCAGGTACACGGGTTCCTTGTAAGCCCAAGGGTCGCCGGCGATGTCGAGCGGCAGGGCGACCGTGTCGCGCATGGTCGATGGCCCCAGCAGCGGCAACATCAGGTAGGGGCCGGACTTCACGCCCCAGTAACCGAGGGTTTGGCCAAAGTCTTCGCTATGCTTGGACAAGCCCGCTTGCGAGGCGATGTCGAGCAGGCCGAACAGGCCGAAGCTCGAGTTGATCAGGACGCGGGTAAAGTCGGACGTGCCGGCCTTGCCCTTGCCCTGCATCATATTGTTGGCACCAGTCCACACATCGGCTAAATTGCCAAAGAAATTGCCCACGCCCGTTTGCACGAAGGATGGCAGCACCGCCTTGTAGGCTTTGGCGGCCGGCTTGAGCGCGGCCTGGTCGACCGTGTCGTTGAACTTGAACATGGCCCGGTTGAAACCCTCGAGAGGGTCTTTCGGATTGCCCGATGTGGCGCAGCCGCTCAGGGCGGCGACGACGGCAAGCGCCATGCCGATGTGGGGCAAGCTGGTACGCGATGTCATGTTTTTCATTTGCTGTCCTTTCCTTCCGCCGCCTTGCTGTAGATGAACTGATTAATCAGGTCTTCCAGCACCGTGGCCGATTGGGTCCTGCTGATTTTGTCGCCGGCCACCAGATTATTCGTGTCGCCGCCCGCTTCGATACCAATGTATTGCTCGCCCAACAAGCCGGCCGTCAAAATCTTTGCCGAACTATCCTTTGGAAACTTGTATCCAGCCTCGATATTCAGGGTCACCAGGGCTTGATAAGTCTTGTCGTCGAAACGAATCTCGGCCACGCGGCCCACCACCACGCCGGCACCCTTCACCGGCGCTTGCGGACGCAAGCCGCCGATATTGTCGAACTTTGCCGAAATCGCGTAAGTCTTCCCAAACGACAAGGTACTCATGTTACCCGCTTTCAAGGCCAGAAACATCAGCGCACACACGCCGAGCACGACAAACAGGCCGACCCAGATATCCAATGATTTACGTTGCATAAACAATCCTAATTGATTTCACTACCGCGACCTTGCTCGGCCGCCACTATTGCCACGTTTACTTGCTGAACATCAAGGCCGTCATCATGAAGTCCAACCACCACACCATCAGCGAGGAAATCACCACCGTGCGGGTGGTGGCGCCGGCCACGTCTTCCGGCGTCGGCTGCGCCTGGTAACCCTGGTACAGGGCGATGAAGGTGATGGCGATGCCGAACACCAGGCTCTTGACGAAACCGTTGGCGATGTCTTTCCACAGATCGACGCCGCTTTGCATCTGCGACCAGAAGGCGCCCTCGTCAACGCCGATCAATTGCACGCCGACCAGGTAGGCGCCGAGGATGCCGATCGCCGTGAAAATGGCTTGCAGCAAGGGCATGGCGATCACGCCGGCCCAGAAGCGGGGCGCCAGCACGCGCTGGATCGGGTTCACGGCCATCATTTCCATGGCCGACAATTGCTCGTCGGCCTTCATCAAGCCGATTTCCGCCGTCAGCGAGGTACCGGCGCGGCCGGCGAACAGCAAGCCCGTCACGACCGGGCCCAGTTCGCGCGTCAGCGACAGCGCGACGAGCAAGCCGAGAGCTTGTTCGGAACCGTATTTGTTCAGGGTGTAATAACCCTGCAAACCCAGCAC
Organism: Janthinobacterium sp.; assembly: GCA_003482555.1. Classification (GTDB taxonomy): domain Bacteria; phylum Pseudomonadota; class Gammaproteobacteria; order Burkholderiales; family Burkholderiaceae_D; genus Janthinobacterium. The sequence continues at coordinate 11,881 of DMYQ01000300.1, forward strand.
CATGCCGACGAAGAGGCCGGAAACGGCGACGATGATGAGCGAATAATTGCCGATGAAGTAAAGCTGCTCGATCAACAAGCGCGGCCGGCGCACCAGGCTGGCCGAGGCGCCCAGCACCGTGAAGAAGGCGCGCGTGGCGAAGCCGACACTGACGAGAACGCCGCGCAGCCAGGCGCCGATGGCGGCCAGGAAGTCGCCGACCGCGGTCATGGGCGCGCTCCCAGGCCCAGGTCGTCGGCCAGCGACTTGCCCGGATAGTGGAAAGGCACGGGGCCGTCCGCCTCCGCGTTGACAAACTGTTTCACGTAAGGGTGGGTCGAGGCGGCCATTTCGGCCGGCGTGCCGTGCGCCACGATTTTGCCGGACGACAGAAAATAGACATAGTCGGCGATGGCGAAGCACTCCTTGACGTCATGCGAAACGAGGATGGAAGTCGAACCGAGCGCGTCGTTCAGGTTGCGGATCAGATTAGCCGTCACGCCCATTGAAATGGGATCGAGACCGGCGAAGGGCTCGTCGTACATGATCAATTCCGGGTCGAGCGCGATGGCGCGCGCGAGCGCGACGCGGCGTCCCATGCCGCCCGAAATCTCGGCCGGCTTCAATTGCGCCGCGTTGCGCAAACCGACGGCGTTCAGTTTCATCAAGACCAGATTGCGTATCAATTCTTCCGACAGGTCGGTGTGTTCGCGTAGCGGAAATGCGACATTTTCAAAGGCCGTCAAGTCCGTAAACAGGGCGCCGCGCTGAAACAGCATGCCCATCTTGCGGCGCATCTTGTACAGATCGTCCGTTTCCAGCATGTGCACGATTTGCCCGTCGACACAGACGGAACCGGAATTCGGTCGCAACTGGCCGCCGATCAGGCGCAACACGGTCGTCTTGCCGCTGCCGGAGCCGCCCATGACAGCCACGACTTTCCCGCGCGGGAAGTCCATGCGCAAGCCCGACAGGATCGAACGTTCGCCATAGGCAAAATGTAAATCGCGGATTTCGACAAGATTAGGCACGACGAAGCTCATTGTATTTAATGGCGTATTGTAGTGCAGAAACGCCAATCTCTGCAGGCGGCCCCTCTTTTGGGACAGACAAAGGATTGAGAATATAACACTAATGAATACGGAGTCAGATATTAAAGTGTAAAAAATGTTGCACCGCACCGCGCCCGAAACGCTTGCTTTTGGCAATACTTATTTCAGGAACAGGTCGCGGTCGGGGGCGAAATGCGCGTACAGGGGCAGGAAGGCGCCGCCGATGGCGCGCGCGTCCGAGCCGATGGTGCCGCCCAGAACGGGCGGACGGACGATACCTTCCCAGCTGTACAGAGCCAGCGCGCCCTCCACCTGGGCCAGCAGGCGCTCCAGCAGGCCGCGGTCGAAGGAACCGTCGAGTATCACCCCCTCCAGGTCGAGCAGGCAAGTGGCGCTGTTGATCGTCAGCGCGATGGCGCGGGCGGCGTCTTCCAGCCAGGCCGCCGTGTGGGTGGCGAACGGCGGGCGCAGGGCGCGCCCGTCGTGGGCGGCGGCCGGGTCGAGGCCGGCCAGGCTGAATAGTTGCTCCAGATTGAATAGCGAAGCGTCGGCCAGCAACTGGGCGGGCGGCTGACGGGCGCCGGCCAGCCCCAGGGGGACGGAACCGACCGCGCCCGCGTTGCCGTGCAAGCCGCCGTGCAAATGGCTGTTGATCACGAGGCCGCCGCCGATGAAGGTATCGACGTAAACATACAGGAAATTCTTGATGCTGCGCCCCCGTCCCGCCACCAGCTCGGCGACGCAGGCGGCCGCCGTGTCCTTGGCGAATTCGACCGGCAGGGTGGTCATCGCCTGCACGCGCTGGCGAATATCGATGTCGTTCCACTGGCTGGCTTGCTCGGGCGCCATGTCGAGCAATTGCCGCCAGCCGCCCAGCGCCAGCGGCGCGGCGATACCGATGCCGCACAGGCGCGGCAGCAAAGGACCCAGCTGGATGTAAATATGCTTGAGTTGCTTTTCGATCTGGCCGAACACGGTGTCCGGATCGGGAAAGGAATAAGACAGGGAAAAACGCTCGCGGGTCTGGCCTACGAAGTCGAGCAACAGCAAGTCCATGCTGCGCCGGCCGATCTTGATGCCGATCGAAAAGGCGCCGTCCGGATTGAGCACGATGGGCACGGAAGGCTGGCCCACCTTGCCGCGCACGGGGGCGAGCTTGCGCACCAGGCCCTCCTCGAGCAAGCGATTGATGATCAGGGATACCGTTTGCGTGCTCAGATTGGTCAAACGGGCCAGGTCGGCCTTCGGCATGCTGCCATGCAAACGCACCGCCTGCAACACCACCCGCTCGTTGAACTGGCTCATGCCGATCTGGTTCGAGCCGCGCGGGCGCAACCATTGAATGTCGTCCAGGTCAGCTTGGATGGTGGGCGTGGCGATAAAATTGTCAGACATGGTGGCGCGGATCCGGTATCTACTGAAAAATCAACTGCATTTTATTACACATCGGACACCGCGCCGCCTGCTAGGAAGCCAGCGGCGCGCCAATGACGCCTTTCTTGAACAGGAAATTGGCGTAGGGTTGCAACTCGCCCGTCTGCACGATGGCGTAGGCGCCCTTGACGCGCTCGTAAAAGGCGAAGCGCTCGACCGCCTCGCACTGCTCCGGCGCCGCACCGCCCTCGCCCAGCTGTGTCAGCACGTCGCGCTGCAAGCCCGACAGGTAGCCTTCGGCGCTGCCGCACACTTTCATGAAGGCGACGGGGCGCTCCACCTTGTCGTCCAGCGGAAACACCGACAATAGCGCCGCGCAAGCCCGCTGCAAGTCGACGCCGGGCAGGCGTATCAAGGGCTTGCCGCGGCCCAGGGTTTCGCTGGTGAAGTTGGCGTCGACCAGCACGACTTCGTCGCCATGCCCCATTTCGCACAAGACTTTCAAGAGTTCAGGACTGAGCAGGGGATCGATACCTTTAAGCATGGGCCTGCTCCGGCAAGTCTTCCGGATTCTTCGCCCCCGTCATCACCGCGACCGTGTCCGACATGCTGATATTGTGCGGGTTGACGACGGCGACCCGCTTGCCCAGGCGCTGAATGTGGATGCGGTCGGCGATTTCAAACACATGCGGCATATTGTGGCTGATGAGTATCACCGGCAAGCCGCGGTCGCGCACATTGCGTATCAATTCGAGCACCATATTTCCTTCCTTCACGCCCAGGGCGGCGGTGGGCTCGTCCAGGATCACCACATGCTTGGCGAAAGCCGTGCTGCGCGCCACGGCGACGCCCTGGCGCTGGCCGCCGGACAGGGTTCCGACGGCTTGCTTCATCGAGCGGATGCCGATCTTCAAGTCGCGCATATGGGCTTCGGCTTCGGCCAGCATGCGTTTCTTGTCGATGATGCGCAGCCATTTCCCCAGCAAGCCGGGGCGCAGCAATTCGCGTCCCAGGAACAGGTTTTCCGCGATCGTCATGGCCGGTGCCACGGCCAGATCCTGGTACACGGTCTCAATGCCGTAACGGCGCGCATCGATGGGCGACTTGAAATGGACTTCCTTGCCGTCGAGCAGCATGCTGCCCTCGTCCGGCACGGCGGCGCCGGACAGGGCCTTGATGAGGGAAGACTTGCCGGCCCCGTTGTCGCCGATCACAGCCAGGATTTCCCCTGGCATCAGGTCGAAATCGGTGCCGTCAAGGGCGGTGACGCTGCCGTAGCGCTTGACCAAGCCGCGGGCTTGGAATACCGGCTGTACGTTCGTTGTCATGATATTCAACCCTTTTTATGGGTAAGTTGATCGGTGGCCACGGCCAGAATCACCAGGATGCCCGTCACCAGCACCTGATAGACGGAAGAGACGCCCATCAGTGTCAAGCCATTGCGGAAGACACCGACGATGAGCACGCCGACCAGGGTGCCCAGGATGGAGCCGCGCCCGCCAAACAGACTGGTGCCACCCAGCACCACGGCGGTGATGCTGTCGAGGTTGTCGGTTTGGCCGCCCTGCGGGTCGCCCACGCCCATGCGCGCGACCGACATCAGGGCCGCGATGCCGTAGCACAGACCGGCCAGCATATACACGCCCAGCAGTACCTTGTTGGTGGCGATCCCTGTCAGGCGGGCCGATTCCGGATTATTCCCAACCGCATAAATATGGCGGCCGGGCGCCGTATCGCGCAAGAACAGCCAGGTCAGCACATACAGGGCCAGCATCAGCACGGTGCCATAGGTGAAGGTGGCCTGTCCCACTTGGAAGGTATTGCCGAAGAAACCCATCGCGTCCGGCAAGCCGGTGATGGTTTGCGCGTGCGAATACAACTGGGTGATGGCAAAGGCGATATTCATCGTGCCCAGGGTGACGATGAAGGCCGGCAGCTTGACGGCCGTCACCAGCGCGCCATTGATATAGCCGAACAGGGTGGTCACCAGCAAGCCGCAGGCGACGGCCAGATAGGGTTGCATGCCGTGGTCGACGGCGAACTTGGTCATGACGACGGAGCCCAGCGCCATCGCCATGCCGCAAGACAGGTCGATGCCGGCCGTCAAGATGATCAGGGTCTGGCCGATCGCGATGATGCCGACGACCATCACTTGCTGCAAGATCAGGGAAAAATTCTGTCCGCTGAAGAAGCGGTTGCTTTGCGAACTGAAAAACAGGCCGGCGGCCAGCAGGGCGATGACGGGCCCCAGGGTCGAAATCGACGGCAAAAATTTGGGAAGGCGGGAACTCATAGCGGTGTCCATGTTCAAGAAGAGGAAAAAAGGGCCGCCGCAAGCGGCGGGCGGTCGGGCCTGGCGGCCTGTTGGACTTGAGGAATCGAAGCAGCCGATTTCCTTTAGGTCATACCGGCTGCCAGGGCCCGCCGCGCCTGGCGGCTCGCGGCGCGGGCTTAATTACCCCAGCAAGCGCTCAGGCCGAAGACCGTGTCGCGGCTGGCCACGCCCTTTTGCGCCTTATCGGTGATCAGGGTGACGCCGGTGTCGACGTAACCGCTGACCTTTTTCCCCGTCTTGGCATACTCTGCGCCCGCTTCCACGCCCTGGCCGGCCATATTCAGCGGATATTGCTGCGAAGTGGCCGCGATGATGCCGTCCTTGACGTTGCGCACGCCGGCGCAACCGCCGTCGACCGAGACGATCATCACGCCTTTTTCCTTGCCGGCGGCCTTCAGCGCCTTGTAAGCGCCGGCGGCGGCCGGTTCATTAATGGTATACACCAGATTGATGTCGGGATTTTTCTGCAGGCAGTTTTCCATCGCCGTCTGGCCCTTGCCCTGGTCGCCGTAACTGTCGGCCATGCACACCACGTCCGCCGGTTTTGCCAGGTCCGCCGTCTTGGCGCTGATGCCGGGGGTGCCGAAACCGGACAGGAAGCCATTGTGGCGGGTAATACCGACCGGATGGCCGGGGAACAAGTCGAGCATGGCGATCTTGGCCGGCTTGCCGCCGAAGGCCGCCTTGGCGTATTGACCGATCAGCACGCCCGCCTTGTAGTTATCCGTTGCAAACAGGGCGTCGGTCGCATCTTGCGGATCGGTCGGGCTGTCGAGGGCGATCACCAGCACGCCCTGTGCGCGCGCTTTCTTGATCGCCGGCACGATGGCCTTCGAGTCGCTGGGCGTGATCAAGATCGCCTTGGCGCCGGCGGCCACCATGTTTTCAATCGCCGTGACCTGGCCGGCGTTGTCGCCGTCGGCGCGACCGGCGGCCGTCAGCAGCTTGGCGCCCTTCAGCTTGGCGCGGTGCTGGGCGCCTTCCTTCATCTTCACGAAAAAGGGATTGGTGTCGGTCTTGGTGATCAGGCCAACGATAGGTTCATCGGCGGCAATGGCGACGCCGCTTGAGGTTAAGATGGCCAGAGCGATGCAATGTTTGATGTTCATTCGATTGTCTCCGTAAGGATATGGGTATATTATTTTTTGACCGGTTCGAGAGGGATGCTGACCCTCGAATGGCGCGCACAATGGGCGCCATCCAAGGTCAATATACTCCCGCTTAATTAATAAAACAAGTGCTTTTATATATTAATCTGAGCAAGATCCCAGGGTGGAAATCAAGTGCGCCCCCCCCCGGGCCGCAAGGCTCATTCGGGCGCCGCCATGGGTGCGGCGCCCGGTTTTTCGCCGCCCCGGCTCCTTTCCATGTGGAAGCTGCGGTTCCCGCTTGCGCGGCGCGGGGATAGATTAACTTAGAACCAGCTTTCCACCTGG
>DMYQ01000350.1 GCA_003482555.1 Janthinobacterium sp.
AGATCTACACTATCCTCTTCGTCGGCAGCGTCAGATGTGTACTAAGAGACAGTGCAAAACCCATCTGCCAAGCACGAAAACCGACAATGCGAGACCTGACCCCATTGTTTCCAGTAAGAAAACCGACAAGGCAAGACCCGACCCCATTGTTGCAGACGAGGAAACCGGCGGACCTGACTGTGTTGGGAGACATCTTGGGTTGACAGTCCGGGCAAGACGGATCATCATCACTTGCAGGTTTTTAATGCCATTGGGAAATGGAGGCGAGGATGAAAGCGCATGGATTGCTGCAGTGTACTGTTTCCTGTGTCCTTAGCCTGGCGGCCTTGCTGTGCGCTCCCGCCGCGGCGGGCAAGGAAATCGTCTATATCAGCGCCAAGCTGGACTTGCCGTTCTGGACGACGCTGGGCAAGGGCGCGGCCTCGGTGTTTGTCGCGAGCGGTTATACGTATCGCGAAGTCGACAGCGCCCTCAGCGCTCAGACCCAGTTGCAAAATGCCCAGGACGCCATTCGGCGCGGCGTGGCCGGCATCGTCATTTCACCAATAGATAGTCAAACGGCGCCCCAGGTGCTGGAATTGGCGCGCGTGGCCGGCATTCCCGTGGTCATCGCCGACGTCGGCACCAATGGCGGTCAGTACGTTTCCTACGTTAAATCAGATAATTATCGGGGCGCCTACGATGTGGGCACGGCTCTCGCCCTTGTGCTCAAGGAAAGGGGTTGGCAGGGCGATCCTTTTGCCATGGTGACCATTTCCCTGGCGCGCAAGAACGGACAAGATCGCAGCAACGGTTTTCGCGACGCGATGAAGGACGCCGGCATCGCGCGCGAAGCGGGCTTGCGCCAGATGCAGACTTATTCGTCCGAGGAAACCGCCGGCTTCGTCAAGGATATCCTGGCCAAGGCGCCCGATGTGCGCAGCATCTTTGTCGAAACCGATCAGCCGACGATGGGCGCCTTGCAGGCGCTCAAGGGCGACAGGAAGCAGGTGCTGGTCGGCTCATTCGACGCCATGCCCGAGGTGGCGGAATTATTGAAGACCGGCCCGCTGGTGGCGGTCGGCATGCAGCAACCTTATCTGATGGGCGTGAAGGCGGCCGAAGCCCTGCTCGCCAGCTTGCGGGGCCAGCTTCCTGCGAAGCAAATCATGGTGCCGATCCTGGTGGCGACGAAAAAGAACATCATTTCGTTGATGCCGACCGCAAACAAGACGGTGTTTGGCATTGACGCGAAATAGACGCCGCGCCCGGTTCGCGCCTTCAGGGAGTCCGGCATGCGCTTGCTGAAGCTGAAAATCGGTCAGCGGCTCGCTTTCGGCTATGGCTTTGTCATTTTGCTGCTGATCGGCACGACCCTGGTCGGGATCGGCAAGCTGGGCAGCTTGAGCGAAACGACCAACGATGCGCTCAAGGACAAGTATCCGAATACGCAAATGGTCAATGAACTGATCGTCGAGCTGGGATCGCTGTCGCTTGCCATGCGCAACACGCTGATCGTGACCGAGCCGGAGCAAGTCGAGCGCCAGATCGGCGACATCGGCAAGGCCAGGCGCAAGATGGCGGACTTGATCGAAGGCTTGAACCGGCGCGTGCGCGATGCCAGGGGCAAGGAAATCCTGCGCCAGATCGGCATCATCGGGTCGACATATACCGTGAACCAGGAAGAATTCATCGAACTGCTGGAGCAGCACCGCATGGGCGAGGCAAAGAATTTGCTGCAGGTGGACTTGAGTCCGTATCAAAACGATTATTTCCTGGCGCTCGATCAATTGCGCCGTCACGAGAGCGCCCTGATGGATCAGGCCAGCGACACTATCGCGCAATCCTACCGGACGGCGCGCAAGGTGATGCTGGTGCTGACCGCCTTCGCCGCCCTGCTTAGCATCGGCATCACCTTTTATATCACCCGCTCGCTTTTGCGCCAATTGGGCGGCGAGCCGGACTACGCCACCGACATCGCGCGCAAGATCGCCGCCGGCGACCTGGTGTCCGATATCGTGCTGCACGCCAAGGATCACGCCAGCCTCCTGTTCGTGATGAAGACGATGCGCGACCGTCTGGTCGAGCGCAGCGGCGCCTTGCACGAGGCAAACACCGAACTCGAGCAAACGATCAAGTCCTTGCTGCGCGCCAAGGACGAACTGGTGCGCAGCGAAAAGCTGGCCGCCTTGGGCGCCCTGGTGGCTGGCATTGCCCATGAACTCAACACGCCCATCGGCAACAGTCTGCTGGCCGCCAGTTCCCTGATCGATCACACGCAGGCGTTTGCGCTCGACTGCGCCACCGGGGTGCGCCGCGCCGCGCTGCGCGAACATATCGCCGAGGTCGAATACGCGGGGGAAATCGTGTTGCGCAATCTGCGCCGGGCCATCGACCTGGTGGCCAGCTTCAAGCAAGTCGCCGTCGATCGCGCCAGCATGCAGGGACGCCGGTTTTGCCTGAACGATGTCGTCGCCGAAATCGTCTTGACCTTGTGGCCGACCCTCAAGAAAACAGGCGTGCACATCACCCAGGCGATCCCGGCGGAGATCGTGATGCACAGTTATCCCGGCCCGCTGGGGCAAGTGTTGACGAACCTCATCAACAACGCGGTGCTGCACGGTTTCGACGGGCGCGCCGAAGGACACATCCACATCGCGGCAAAAGCCCTGGCCGATGACTGGGTCGAATTGTCGGTGCGCGACGACGGCGCCGGCATCGCGCCCGCCAGCCTGAAGCGCATCTACGATCCCTTTTACACCACCAAGCTGGGCCGGGGCGGCTCCGGACTGGGCTTGAACATTGTCTATAATATGGTGCATGGTTTGCTGGGCGGAAGCATCGAGGTCGAGTCCGCGCTGGAACGCGGCACTTGCTTCACCTTGAGTTTGCCGGCCACGGTGAGCGCACAGTCCGGCGTACTCGGCGCGATCGAGTCGAACGCTTGAGAGCCGCTGTTGCGGCGCCGGACAAGGATGTGACAGCTGCTCCAATTTGACGCAGCAAGCGGCGCCCGTGCAGGCGTGGATGACATGGCATGGCAATTGCTCTTATCTGTTTATTCCATTAAAACAGCCAGGAGACATCATGAAACATCCCGTACGCCTCATCGCCAGCGCCGTCCTCGTCGCCGCCACCGCCTTCACTTCCCTGTTGGCCCATTCCCACGGCAATGTGACGCCGCAGGCGGTCGATACCACCGGCTTGGCGTCGCTGGGCGAAAAGTGGCTCGATCAAAATCCTTACCGCAACAATAAGCTGGCCTTGAAGATAGGCACCTCGGCTTTCAACCAGAACTGCGCCCGCTGTCATGGCCTGGAAGCGATTTCGGGCGGCATCGCCCCCGATCTGCGCAAGCTCGATCGCGATTGCTTCGACATCAAGAATGACACCAAGAAGCAAGCCTGTTACAAGGAAAACGACGCGTATTTCTTGACCAGCATCCGGCACGGCAAGGTGCGCAATGGCGCCGTCTACATGCCGCCGTTCGAGGGCGTTTTCAACCAGGAAGCCATGTGGGCCATCAAGGCTTATCTGGAAACCCGCCGCGACCCGAACTGAACGCCCGCCGCCAGCTCCAGCCCTTGATTTGAAAGTTCGCCGCCATGTCTAAAAATCATTTCCGCCGCGCCGCTTCCGGCCTGGCGCTTGCCGCCCTGATGTTGTGCTCGCCAGCCCGCGCCGACTGGCAGAAAATCCAGCAATCGGGCAGCCTCAAGGTTGCCGTCTACAATGAGTTCGCGCCATTCTCGGACAAGGGGACCGGCATCGACATCGACCTGGCCCAGGCGCTGTCCGCCAAGCTGGGCTTGAAACTGAGCCTGCTTCCCTTTCCCGCCGGCGAAAGCCTGGGCGACGATTTGCGCAATATGGTGTGGAAGGGCCACTATATGGGCTATGGGCCGGCCGACGTGATGCTGCATGTGCCGGTCGACAAGCAACTGCTGGCCGAGAATGACAAGGTACAGATCTTTGCGCCATATTATGTGGAAACCGTGCGTCTGGTACGCAGCGCGCGCGCCATTCCCGCTTTCAATGGCCTCGATTCCCTGGCCGGCAAGCAAATCGGCGCGGAAAAGGTGTCGATCGCCGCCATGCTGATATTGGGCGAGGAAGACGGTAAATTCCGCGACAATGTGCGCATTTTCCCGACGGCGGCCGCAGCGCTCGAGAAGCTCAAGGGCGGTTCCCTGGATGCCGTGCTGGCGAACCGTTCCGAGATCGAATCGGTGCTGAAAAGCGATCCCGCCTTCCCGCTGGAAGAAGTGGCGTTCGCGCGCTTGCCGCAGGCCGGCTGGGTGGTCGGCATGGCGGTGCGCAAGGATGAGCTGGAACTTGCCCGGTTGTTGCAGGCGGCCATGAACGAAATGCGCGCCAGCGGCGAACTGAAGGCGATTTTCGCCAAGTACGGCGTGCAAGCTGGCACGCCGTGAAGCGCTGGCGCTGGCGACACCGCGCCGGCGCCACCCTGCTGGGCGCGCTGGCCGCTTCGGCGGGCTGCGCTGCCCAAGCCCAGGTGGCGCGCCCGGATGCGATGCTGACGGTGGAAGTGGTGGGCGTGTTGCCGCAGGCGGGCCCCGGCGTGGCCCGCGACGCCTTGCCCTATGCCGTGCAAACGGCGACCAGCGAGGCCATCCGCGCGAGCCAGAGCGACAATTTGAGCGACTTCATGGCGCGCAATTTGAGCGGCGTCAACGTGAACGACATTTCCGGCAGCCCCTTCCAGAGCGACATCACCTTCCGCGGTTTTCGCGCCTCGCCCGTGTTGGGTACGGCGCAAGGCATGTCGGTGTATCTGGACGGCGTGCGCGTGAACGAACCCTTCGGCGACGTGGTGAATTGGGACATGCTGCCGGAAGCGGCGATCGCGAATATCCTGCTGGTGCCCGGTTCGAATCCCCTGTACGGCTTGAACACCTTGGGCGGCGCGCTGGCCTTGAACACCAAGTCGGGCTTGAGTGATCCCGGCCTGGACGGCGGCCTGAGCTACGGTAGCGGCGGCCAGCGCCGCGCCGACTTCGCCTACGGCGTCAATCGGGACGAGCATTGGCATGCGCTGATCGCCGCCACCCTGTTCGACGACAAGGGCTGGCGCGCGCATTCGGCCGGCCACCTGGCGAATTTCTTCTTGAAGGCTGGCCACACCGAGGGCGCGCGCGCCTGGAGCGTGGCCCTGCTGGGCGGCGCCAGCCAATTGATAGGCAATGGTCTCCTGCCCAGCTACCGCCTGGACGGGACGGGCGTGCATGGCGGCCTGTACGAAGACGCGCCGCGCGCCGCTTACACGTATCCCGATGAAACGCGCAACCGGCTGCGCCAGGCCACCTTCAATTTCAGCGAGCGTCTGGCCGCAAACGCCGAACTGGCGCTGAACGCCTATGTGCGCAACAGCCGGCGCGACACCGTGAACGGCGACGTCAGCGATGCCTACGGCGAGTACCTGTCCGCCTGCGCCCGGGGTTTCGGCGCCGACGGCGCAGCGCGTGATCGGCAAGCCTGTGCGTTGACGCGGGCCGAGGGCGCCGCCCTCGACTCGGCCTCGCTCAACGCCACCAGCACGCGCCAGAACGGCGAGGGCTTGAGCGCCAACCTGAGCGCCACGCTGGGCCGGCATCAACTGGCCGGCGGCGCCAGCATCGACCGCGGCCGCGTCAGCTTCGCCCAGTACCAGCGGGCGGCCAGCTTTTCCGCCGACCGCGCCGTGCTGGCCGAGCCGGACGCCGAGCGCGTGGCATCGACGTCGGTGGACGGATCCGCGCGGGCGCTGGGCCTGTATCTGGCCGACACCTGGAGCGCGACGCCCGCCACCCACGTGACGGCGTCGGCGTGCCTGAACCGCGCCCGCGTCGGCAATACCCTGAGCGGCGACGCCGGCCCGCAGCCGCGCGAAACCTTCGACTACCAAAAGCTCAATCCCGCCCTCGGCCTTGCCCACAGGACGGAGGGCGGCTTGATCCTGTCCGCCAACGCCACGCAAAGCAACCGCGTGCCCAGCGTGATCGAACTCGGTTGCGCCGACCCGGCCCAGCCTTGCCGCTTGCCGGTCGGCCTGCAGGCGGATCCCTACCTCAAGCAGGTGGTGTCGCGCACCGTCGAGGCGGGCGTGCGCTGGCACGGCGCGCGCGGCGCCAGCGTGGCGGCGTCGCTGTACCGCACCGTGAACCGGGACGACATCCTGTTCCGTAGCGCCGGCTTGACCCAGCAGGGATATTTTTCGAATTTCGAGCGCACCAAACACCAGGGACTCGATCTGAACGCGACGCGCCGCTTCGGCGCCGTCGGCGCGCGCCTGAGCTACAGTTATCTGGACGCCGTCTACGATGCCGACGGCCAATTGTTTTCCGGCGTGCGCAATGTCCAGGTCACGAGCGGCACCCGCATCGCCGGCTTGCCGCGCCACACGCTCAAGCTGGGCGCCGATTGGCAGGCGACGCCGACCCTGACCCTGGGCGCGGAATGGCAAGCCGTCTCCGATTTGCTGACACAAGGCAATGAAGACGGCTTGGCCGCCGACCCGGTCGCGGGCCAGGCGCCGCGATACGCGGATTGGCGCATTCACGGCTACCTGCTACTGAACCTGCGCGCCACTTACCGCCCGGACGGACGCTGGGAAGCCTACGCCCACATCAACAACGTGGCCGACCGGCGCCACGCATCCTATGGCGCCGTGGGGAGCGACCTGTTCCCCAACGGCCAGTTGCAGCAGCCGCAAAACGGGGCCGTCGATGCCAACACGGCCCGCTTCGTGGCGCCCGGCGCGCCCCGTTCCGTGGCGTTCGGGCTGCGCTACCGGTTTTGATGCGGTGCGGCGCTACACGCCGGCTCTCGATGCGGGCGTGAAGCGCCGTTCTAGAAAAGATATTGAGCGCTGGCGCCCAGTACCCAGTTGCGGCCAGGCGCCGCTTCATAAAAGCGCTTGTTGCTGTCGCCGATGATCACGGAACCGACATACACCCGATTCATCAAGTTGTTGACGCGCGCAAACTCCTTGAAAGTCCAGCCAGACCAGCTCTGTTTCGCATTCACTCGGGCGTTGAAGGTGGTGTAGCCAGGCGCCGGCGTTTCCGCGTTGGCATCTTCCGCATAGATCTTGCCGCTGGCGACCGTTTCCAGCGCGGCGCCGCAGCGCTCCGCGCTATCCTTCCAGGCCAGTTCGCCGTACAGATTGGCGTTAGGCACGCCCGGCAGGCGGCTGCCGGCCAAGACATTGCCATAACCCTGGTCGTAGACGGCGCGCAAGCCGGTCACGGCCAGGCGCGCGCTCAAGCCGTGGCGCCAGGATGCGTCGAGCGCCAGTTCGACGCCCTGGCGCAGGGTCTGGCCGGCGTTGCGGTAACTGGTGCGCCCGCCGCTGGAAACGTCGACGGCCAACTCGTCGCTGGTGCGCGCCTGGAACACGGCGGCGTTGATGCGCAAGCCGCCGTCCAGCCGGGCCTTCGCGCCCGCTTCCAGGTGGGTGCTGGTGGCGGCCCGCAAATTGTAGTTGAAACCGCCCCCCGCGCCCGAATAAAACAACTCGTTCAGGGTCGGCGTTTCGAAGCCGCGGGCGGCGCTGGCGTACAGATTCAGGGCCGGGTTGATCTGGTACAGGGCGCCCAGCAGCGGCGTCGTGTGGCTGTAGGAGAGGCTGCCGCTATCGTTGCCGTTGCCGAGGAATTTGTCGTGCACGTCGATGTCGACCCGGCTGTGGCGCAAGCCGGCGCTCAGCAACCAGGGCCCGCCGTGCCATTCCGCCTGCAGGTAGGGATCGGCGCTGGCGACGACGTCGTCTTCGTTGCGGCGCAGCGCGCCTTTCACACCAAACCGGCTACCGATGAAGTTTTCAAAGCCCAGGCGGGCGTCGGCGGAATGGCCGTATTCCAGGCCGGCGGTGGTGCTCAATTTTCCGCCCGCCAGTGGCCGCACGTCTAGCCAATTCAAGTCGAAGCCATAGAAATTTCGGTCGAAGTCGACGACGCCGCCGGAACTGCCGGCCGGCGCCTGGAAGGCTTTCGAAAACGCCTGATACTGGATCACCTGGCGGTTGCCGCCGTAGACGCTCAGGTGCAGGCGGTCGGCGCCCACGTCTTGATCGAGGCTCGCGCCCACCTGCTGGTGCTCGATGCTTTTGCGCGTATTGTAGCGCTCGGCCAGGGTGCGCTTGGGATTTTGCGGATCGCTGGCGTCGATTTCGCCGGCCCGCGGGTCGCGTTGAAAGCTGCCCCAGGTGACGCCGAGGGGATCTTGGGTATCGCTCTGGCGCAAGCCATTGGCCACCAGGGTCAGTCTGGCGCGCGCCCATGGTTCCAGATTGAGCTTGGCGAAACTTTGATCGCGGGTGGCGGCGCTGTGCGCGCGCGCGCCGTCCGTCTGGAAGCGCGAGGCGTCCAGCACGTAGCCGATGGCGCCCGGCTTGCCTTGCGCGTTGACGTCGACCTTGTGCATGCCGTCGCTGCCGGCCAGGGCGCTCCATTCCAGGGTAGGCGCACCCTCGCCATCCCTGGTGAAGAGGGCGATCACGCCGCCCGAATGGTTGCCGTACAGGGCCGAAAACGGGCCGCGCAAGACTTCGATGCGCTCGGCCATGTCGAGGTTGAAGGTGGCGGCCTGGCCCTGGCCGTCGGGCATGGTGGCGGGAATGCCGTCGCTGATCAGGCGCACGCCGCGCACGCCGAAGGCGGAGCGGGCGCCGAAGCCGCGCGAGGAAATCTGCAAGTCTTGCGCATAGTTTTGGCGGTTTTGCGCCAGCACGCCGGGCACGCCCGCCAGCGCTTCGGAGGCGTTGACGCGCATTTGTCCATCCTGGATGCGGGCGGCGCCGACGACGTCGATGGCGGCCGGGGCGTCGAAGCTGGGGTGACCCACTCGGTTGCCGCTGACCACCACCACGTCCGCCTGTGGTTCGGCGGCGGCGTCGGCGGCAAGGGCCGGTGCGGACAAGGCGGCGCCGCCGGCGGCGAACAGGCTGGCGATGGCGTTGAGTCGAAAGCGGTGCTGCATCATGTCTTCTCCAATGGATTACGGGATTGCGGGATAGCAAACCTCGCCCGGGTGGCGGCATGCCCCCGGTCTGTCTCCATCTCTAAGCAATATACCTGCCATGGCGCCGCCAGCGTGGCATGGGCCTTGCATGGATGAGCATTGCGCGCGCTCCGCGCGTCTTGTCGTTTCTTGAAAAGGTCACCACCGTGAATGCTTCGACTTTCCTGCGCCTGCCCGCCATCGCGGCCGCCTGCGCCTTGCTGTGCGGCGCCGTCCACGCGGCCCCGTTTGCCTACGTGCCGAATGAAAAATCCGGCACCGTCAGCGTGATCGACACCGCCACCGACACGGTGCTGCGCGTGCTGCCCGCCGGCACGCGCCCGCGCGGCATCGCCGCCGATCCGTCCGGCGCCCGCCTGTTCGTCACCGACGCCGCCAGCAACGAGTTGCTGCTGATCGACAGCGGCGGCGACGCGCCCCCGCGCCGCATCGCGCTGGGCAAGTCGCCCGAGGGCGTGAGCGTGTCGGCCGATGGCAATTACGTCGCGGTGGCGGTGGAGAAAAACAATAGCGTGACCCTGTTCGACGCCCGCACGGGCGCGCAACTGGCCGACATCAAGGTCGAGGGCCACAATCCCGAGCACGCCGTGTTCAGCCCGGACGGCCGCTGGCTGCTGGTCAGCGCCGAGGAGGCCGAGCAAGTCGACGTGATCGACGTGGCCCAGCGGCGCCTGGTCGGGGCGATCCCGGTCGGACTGCGCCCGCGCGGGATCGGCTTTTCCCCCGATTCCACGCGCGCCTACGTGGCTTGCGAAATGGTCAACACGGTGTACGTGCTGGATCTGGCCAGCCGGCGCGCCGTCGCCACTATCCCGGCCGGCAAGAATGCCAATGGTATCGCCGTCAACCCGGACGGCAAGACGGTGTATGTGTCGAACGGCGCCGAGGGCACGGTGATGTTGATCGACACGGCCAGCAATACCGTGCGCGCCACCGTCGCGGTCGGCAAGCGGCCGTGGAATATGGCGCTGACGCCCGACGGCGGCAAGCTGTACGTGGCCAACGGGCGCTCCAACAGCGTTTCCGTGATCGATACGGCCAGCGCGCGCAAGAGTGGCGAGGTGGCCGTCGGCATCGCTCCCTGGGGCGTGGCGATCCGCTGACGGCAGCGGCTGTACTTGTTGTGTACTGGAACAGTTGTGCCATTCCTGAGCGCATTTTCCCCAAGCGGGGGGCGCGCCCGCCGAGTGGCTCAAATCGGAACAGCGGCGCCGTCGCTTGTTCAAAAAACACACACAGCGGCCCCGTTCGGGGGCCGCTCCGGAATTCCGCCGGAACGCCCTGTTTTTCACGCTACGCCCCTTGGAAGGGATGAAAATCGCGCTTCGTTTGCGCTGTCGTAACAAGCTGGCACGGCGCTTGCGAAATGATTGCTGTGCTCCACCCAACCCGTTCCCCCGGAACGACCATAACCCCATCAGAAAGAGGACGACATGAATCTCGCGGACATCAGCAAACTCGGCGTCGCCAACCCGTTCAAAGCGCGCTACGACAATTTCATCGGCGGCAAATTCGTGCCACCGACCAATGGCGTGTATTTCGGTAACGTGACGCCGATCACCGGCCAGGTCTTTTGTGAAATCGCCCGCTCGACGGCGGAAGACGTGGAGCTGGCGCTGGACGCCGCCCACGCCGCCAAAGATGCCTGGGGCAAGACCTCGCCGGCCGAACGGGCGAATATCCTTAACAAGATCGCCGACCGCATCGAGCAAAACCTGACCCTGATCGCGACCGCCGAAACCATCGACAACGGCAAGCCGATCCGCGAAACCATGAACGCCGACATTCCCCTGGCGATCGACCATTTCCGCTACTTCGCCGGTTGCATCCGGGCCCAGGAAGGTTCGGTCGCGCAAATCGACGCCGAAACCTATGCCTATCACTTCCATGAGCCGCTGGGCGTGGTGGGCCAGATCATCCCGTGGAATTTCCCCATCCTGATGGCGGTGTGGAAACTGGCGCCGGCCCTGGCCGCCGGCAATTGCGTGGTCTTGAAACCGGCCGAACAAACTCCGGCCTCGATCATGGTCTTGATCGACTTGATCGGCGACCTGTTGCCGCCCGGCGTGCTGAATATCGTCAACGGTTTCGGCCTGGAAGCGGGCAAGCCGTTGGCTTCGAGCAAGCGCATCGCCAAGATCGCCTTCACTGGCGAAACCGGCACCGGCCGCCTGATCATGCAGTACGCGGCGCAAAACCTGATTCCCGTCACCCTGGAACTGGGCGGCAAGTCGCCGAACATTTTCTTTGCCGACGTGATGGACGCCGACGACGATTTCTTCGACAAGTGCCTGGAAGGTTTCGCCATGTTCGCGCTGAACCAGGGTGAGGTGTGCACCTGCCCGTCGCGCGTGCTGATCCAGGAATCGATCTATGAAAAATTCATGGAGCGGGCGCTGAAGCGCGTGGCCGCCATCAAGCAGGGCAACCCGCTCGATTCGTCCACGATGATAGGCGCGCAAGCGTCGCAAGAACAGATGGAAAAGATCCTGTCCTACATGGATATCGGCAAACAAGAGGGCGCGACCCTGCTGGCCGGCGGCGAGCGCAACGCGCTGGCGGGCGACATGGAAGGCGGTTACTACGTGCAGCCCACCGTCTTCAAGGGCCACAACAAGATGCGCATCTTCCAGGAAGAAATTTTCGGCCCGGTGGTCTCGGTGACCACCTTCAAGGATGAAGCGGAAGCGCTGGAAATCGCCAACGATACCCTGTACGGCCTGGGAGCCGGCCTGTGGACGCGCGACGGTTCGCGCGCCTTCCGCGTCGGCCGCGGCATTCAGGCTGGCCGCGTGTGGACCAATTGCTACCACCTGTACCCGGCCCATGCCGCGTTTGGCGGCTATAAGCAGTCCGGCATCGGCCGCGAAAACCACAAGATGATGTTGGATCACTACCAACAGACCAAGAATCTGCTGGTCAGCTATAGCCCGAAAGCGCTGGGCTTCTTTTAAACGGCGGGCCGCGGCGCCAGTCGCCGCGGCTTGAAAGGGGCAGCCATGAGTACAGATGCACGAATCGCGCGCGTGATCGCCACCGCGCAAGCCTTGGAAATGCTGGCGGCCTTGCGCGCTAAACACGGGCCGCTGATGTTTTTCCAGTCCGGCGGCTGCTGCGACGGCAGTTCGCCGATGTGTTACGCGGCCGGCGAGTTCAATCTCAGCGACAGCGATGTGTATCTGGGCGATCTGGAAGGAACGCCGTTTTACATGGGCAAGGAGCAATTCGCCTACTGGGAGCATACCCAGTTGATCATCGACGTGGTGGCCGGCAACGGCGGCATGTTTTCACTCGATAACGGAACCGGGAAGCGCTTCCTGACCCGCTCGCGCCTGTTCAGCGACGCGGAAAACCTCACCCTGGGTGCGCAGCCGCCGCTCCATCGTGAAAAATAATTGAAATAAGTTCAAACAAAACGGGAGATGAAGTGAATAAAAAATTAATCGTATCATTGGTCGGGCTGGCCGTCATGTCGCTGGCGCGGGCCGGCGACGTCACCACCGCGATGTTGGAAAACACGGCCAAGGATAGCGGCAGCGTGCTTTCGTCCGGCATGGGTAGTCAAGGGCAACGCTATTCGCCGCTGACGCAAATCAACGCGAGCACGGTGGCCAGACTGGTGCCGGCATGGTCCTTTTCCTTCGGTGGCGAGAAACAGCGCGGCCAGGAATCCCAACCCTTGATTTACAACGGCAAGATGTTCGTCACCGGTTCGTACTCGCGCATTTACGCGGTCGACATGAAGACTGGCGCCAAGCTGTGGAAATACGAGCATCGCTTGCCGGACGGCATCATGCCCTGCTGTGACGTGGTCAACCGTGGCGCCGCCCTGTTCGGCAACCTGGTGATCTTCGGCACCCTGGACGCGCAACTGGTGGCGCTCGATCAAGATACCGGCAAGGTGGTGTGGAAAGAAAAGATCGACGATTACGCGGCCGGCTATTCGATGACGGCGGCGCCGCTGATCGCCAAGGGTCTGCTGTTGACGGGTGTGTCGGGCGGCGAGTTCGGCATCGTCGGCCGGGTCGAAGCGCGCAATCCCCTGACTGGCGAGCTGGTCTGGACACGGCCGACGGTCGAAGGCCATATGGGTTATCGCTACGACAAGGATGGCAAGGCGATTGAAAACGGCATTTCCGGCACGCTCAACAAGAGCTGGCCCGGCGACCTGTGGAAAACCGGCGGCGCCTCGACGTGGATGGGCGGCACCTACGACGCCAGCACCGGCCTGGCTTATTTCGGCACCGGCAATCCGGCCCCGTGGAACAGCCACCTGCGTCCGGGCGATAATTTGTATTCTTCGTCGACCGTCGCGCTCGACCCGAGCACGGGCCAGATCAAGTGGAGCTATCAAAATACGCCGAACGATTCCTGGGACTTCGACGGCGCCAACGAATTCGTCACCTTCGACATGGATGGCAAGCGTTACGGCGGCAAGGCCGACCGCAACGGCTTCTTTTATGTGAACGATGCCAAGACGGGCAAGTTGCAGAATGCCTTCCCTTTCGTCAAGAAAATTACCTGGGCCAGCGGCATCGACTTGAAGACCGGGCGGCCGAACTTCATCGCGGCCAACCGTCCGGGCGACCCGACCAAGGGGGAAGAGGGCAAGAAGGGCTCGACCGTGTTTTCGGCGCCGGCTTTCCTGGGCGCGAAGAACCAGATGCCGATGGCCTACAGCCCGCAAACCAAAATGTTCTATGTGCCCGCCAATGAATGGGGCATGGATATCTGGAACGAACCGATTTCCTATAAAAAGGGCGGTGCCTACCTGGGCGCGGGCTTCACCATCCGGCCTTTGAACGAAGACTATATCGGCGCCATGCGGGCCATCGACCCGAAGAGCGGCAAGATCGTCTGGGAAGTCAAAAATACCGCGCCTTTGTGGGGCGGCGTGATGGCGACGGCTGGCAATCTGGTGTTCTACGGCACGCCTGAAGGTTTCTTGAAAGCGGTGGATGCGAAAACCGGCAAGGAACTGTGGAAATTCCAGACCGGCTCGGGCGTGGTCGCGCCGCCGGTCACCTGGCAGGATGGCGGCGTGCAATACGTTGCCGTGGTGTCCGGTTGGGGTGGCGCCGTGCCCCTGTGGGGCGGTGAAGTGGCGAAGAAGGTCAACTTCATGGAGCAGGGCGGTTCGGTATGGGTGTTCAAGTTGGCCGCGAAATGATGTGAGAGTGGGAAGGGCGGGGCGGGAAGTCTCCGCGCCCGGCCAGTGCATTACTGACGGCTGCGGCCGTCAATTTTTTTATATCGGTATGGAGAATATGATGACGGAATCGGATCAAGGAATCAGGCGCGCGAGTGTGTTTTCGCCGCTTTCAGCGTTTGAGCGGCAAGCAAACATTTCGGGCATGGCCGCATACAAGGCGCTGTGCGCCGAGGCGGACAGCGACTACGCGGGTTTCTGGGCCCGCCTGGCGCGCGAAAACCTGGCCTGGCACAAGCCGTTCACGAAAACCTTGAACGAAGACGATGCGCCCTTCTACAAATGGTTC
>DMYQ01000248.1:0-2333 GCA_003482555.1 Janthinobacterium sp.
CGTTCCACTGCACCTCAGACCCCGTAGAGATATTTCCAGACGCCCTAGACCTTGATGTGCGCCTCGTCCATGCGCCAGTTGCCGCCGACCGGGCGCTTATGTGTTGCGGGCCATTTTCTCGATCGGCGGCAAGAAGCGGATCGCCCATCGCTTAATCGTCGAATGGTCGACCGACACGCCGCGCTCTTCCATCATCTCTTCGAGGTGCCGGTAGCTCAACGGATAAGCCGCGTACCAGCGGATGCAGACCAGGATCACGTCGATCGGAAAGCGCATCCCTTTGAAGTTGCGCATGTCGA
The DNA here is from genome assembly GCA_003482555.1 of Janthinobacterium sp. Classification (GTDB taxonomy): domain Bacteria; phylum Pseudomonadota; class Gammaproteobacteria; order Burkholderiales; family Burkholderiaceae_D; genus Janthinobacterium. The sequence continues at coordinate 300 of DMYQ01000248.1, forward strand.
TTCGTACTCGGTTCGGGCATCGCAGCTTACCTGACCGGCCCGCCGGCGTTCGCTAATGCGGCAGAACCGGCGTGCGCGACCGGTGGGAGCGTTCTTCAGCACCCCGGCTTGCCCATGGCCGTGTCGGGCCGCACGATCTTCACTTGATCGGCAATTTGGTGGTGTTCTTCACCTCTTCCATCACCGCATAGGTGTGCGTCTCGCGCACGCCTTTCTGCAACAGCGTCTTGCCCAGGAATTCGCGGTAAGCGGCCATGTCCTTCACGCGCGCCTTGACCAGATAGTCGAAACCGCCAGCCACCATATGGCATTCCAGCACTTCGGGGATGGTTTGCACGCTGTGCTTGAAGGCGTCGAACACTTCTGGCGTGGTGCGGTCGAGCACCACCTCGATGAACACCAGCAGGGATACGTCGAGCAACTGCGGATTGAGCTGGGCCGTGTAACCCATGATATAGCCCGATTCGTGCAATTTGCGCACCCGCTCCAGGCATGCCGCCGGCGACAGGTTCACGCGGGCCGCCAATTCGACGTTGCTGATGCGCCCGTCACTCTGCAATTCCATCAGAATTTTCTTACTAATTTTGTCAAGCATGCTCAACCGTCTCCGAAAATAAATATTATTTGGTTAAATTGTCTCACCAAAAACAATCTATGGCTAGTCCCATGTATTACCAGAATAAATCCATGAGAATCCGCCTTACAATCGAATCATCTTACCGCCGGCTTTACGCGGCTTCCAGTGCGCCGCAGACAGGCGTGTTCCACCCATCTTTGTAGAGAGTCCTTCATGCATCCTGCGGCCCCCCCGGCATCCTCCCTTCTCCCATTTAGCGCGCTCCAGGCGGAAATCCTGCGCCAACCGAGCGCCTTGCGCTGCGCCGTCACGGCCGCCTACCGCCGCGATGAAGCGACGGCCGTGCAATGGTTGCTGGGAGAAGTCAGGGAAAGCGACGCCGCCGGCGCCGGCCAGGCGCAGGCCCTGGCCCACACCCTGGTGGCGGCGGTGCGCGAAAAACGCACCCGCGCCTCCGGCGTGGACGCCCTGATGCATGAATTCTCGCTGTCGTCGGAAGAGGGCGTCGCCCTGATGTGCCTGGCCGAAGCGCTGCTGCGCATACCCGACAGCCAGACCGCCGACCGCCTCATCGCCGACAAGATCAGCAAGGGCGACTGGCGCAAGCATCTGGGCGAATCGCCTTCGCTGTTCGTCAACGCCGCCACCTGGGGTTTGCTCATCACCGGCAAACTGGTGGCCACCAGCAGCGAAAACCGGCTCGGCTCGGCCCTCTCAAAGCTCATCACCAAGGGCGGCGAACCTTTGATACGCAAGGGCGTCGACATGGCCATGCGCATGCTCGGCAACCAGTTCGTTACCGGCCAGACGATACAGGAAGCGCTGAAAAACAGCCGCGACAACGAAGCCCGCGGCTACCGCTATTCCTACGACATGCTGGGCGAGGCGGCGCTCACGGAAGCCGACGCGGCCAGTTACTACGCCTCGTATGAAGGCGCGATCCACGCCATCGGCCGCGCCTCGAACGGGCGCGGCATCAAGGACGGCCCCGGCATCTCCGTCAAGCTGTCGGCCCTGCACCCGCGCTACAGCCGCGCCCAGCGCGCCCGCGTGATGGCGCAACTGTTGCCGCGCCTGAAGGCCCTCGTCATGCTGGCAAAAAAATACGACATCGGCTTGAACATCGACGCCGAAGAAACCGACCGCCTGGAATTGTCGCTCGACCTGATGGAGGCGATGGCCTTCGATCCCGACCTGGCCGGCTTCGACGGCATCGGTTTCGTGGTGCAGGCGTATCAAAAACGCTGCCCCTTCGTGGTCGATTACCTGGTCGACCTGGCGCGCCGCAGCGGCCGCAAGTTCATGGTGCGCCTGGTCAAGGGCGCGTATTGGGACGCTGAAATCAAGCGCGCCCAGGTCGACGGCATGGACGCTTATCCGGTCTACACGCGCAAAGTCTACACCGACGTGTCTTACCTCGTGTGCGCGCAAAAGCTGCTGGCCGCGAGCGCTTCCAT
>DMYQ01000248.1:2543-2671 GCA_003482555.1 Janthinobacterium sp.
CTGCTGGCCGCGAGCGCTTCCATCTATCCGCAATTCGCCACCCACAACGCGCAAACCCTGGCCGTCATCTATTCCTGGGCCAAGCGCGACGGCATCACCGACTATGAATTCCAGTGCCTGCACGGCAT
>DMYQ01000352.1:0-1118 GCA_003482555.1 Janthinobacterium sp.
CTGAAAATCAGCACCCGCTTCATGGTTCTGATCAGCATCTTCGTGCTCGGCTCCGCCTTCTACGGCGCCTGGTCATTCAAGACCCTGAACGAAGTGAAGGTGAACGGTCCCCTCTACCATCGCATCGTCCAGAGCAAGGACTTGATCGCCGACATCTTGCCGCCGCCCGAATACATCCTCGAATCCTATCTGGTGTGCATGCAACTGGTCGACTCGGGCGTGCCGTCCACGCAAGAAAAGCTGATCGCCCGCCTGAGCGCGCTGAAGGGCGAATACGATACCCGGCACGCCTACTGGGTGCAACAAAAGCTGGAAAACCCGCTCGGCGACATGCTGCTGAACCAGGCCCACATCCCGGCCCAGAGTTTTTATGCGCTGGCCGCGAACGAACTGTTGCCCGCCGTGCGCAAGCAAGACAAGGCCGCCGCCGCCACCGCCATGGAACACATGGAAGTCGCTTACGAGGCGCACCGCAAGGCCATCGACCAGGTGGTGCAAATGTCGAACCAGCGCGCCGACGCCGACGAGGCGCACGCCAAGGACAGCATCGGCGCCGCCACCTGGGAATTGCTGGCCACCCTGGGCCTCTCGCTGGGCTTGGGCGTGGCGCTCGCGACCATGATCGCGCGCAGCATCGCGCGCCCGCTCAAGGAAGCCGTCGAGATCGCCAAAGTGGTGGCCGCCGGCGATCTGACGACCGTCATCGAAGTGCGCTCCAGCGATGAAACGGGGCAATTGATGCAAGCCTTGAAAGACATGAACGACAGCCTGGTGCGCATCGTCGGCCAGGTGCGGGTCGGCACCGACACCATCGCCGACGCCTCCAGCCAGGTCGCGGCCGGGAATATGGACTTGTCGGCGCGCACCGAGGAGCAAGCGAGTTCACTGGAAGAAACCTCTTCCGCCATGGAAGAGCTGACTTCCACCGTGAAAAGCAACGCCAACAACGCCGGCGTAGCCAACAAACTGGCCGCCGCCGCCTCCAGCGTCGCCGCCAAGGGTGGCGCCGTGGTCTCGCAAGTGGTGGCGACGATGGGCGCCATCAACGACTCCTCGCGCAAGATTGTCGACATCATCGGCGTCATCGACGGCATCGCTTTCCAGACCAATATCCTGGC
>DMYQ01000352.1:1139-3691 GCA_003482555.1 Janthinobacterium sp.
AACGCGGCCGTGGAAGCGGCCCGGGCCGGCGAACAGGGCCGCGGCTTTGCCGTGGTGGCGTCCGAAGTGCGCAACCTGGCCCAGCGCAGCGCCGGCGCGGCCAGAGAAATCAAGACCCTGATCGACGCCTCCGTCGAGCAAGTGGGCGCCGGCTCCAGGCTGGTCGAGCAGGCCGGCAACACCATGGTCGACGTCGTCGCCAGCGTGAAACAGGTGCGCGACATCATCGGCGAGATCGCCTCGGCCAGCCAGGAGCAGACCGTGGGTATCGAGCACATCGGGCGCGCCATCATGCAAATGGATCAGGTGACCCAGCAAAACGCTGCCCTGGTGGAACAGGCCGCGGCGGCGGCCGACAGCATGCAACAACAGGCGGCCAGCTTGACGCAGGTGGTCAGCGTGTTCAAGCTGGCGCAGGCGCAGGCGCGACCGGCGCCGCGCGTTTAGCGGCCGCGCGCGTCCAGACCCGATTTGTCGGACGCGGTGGACACTCGGACGGGCGGAATTTCCTCGCAAGTCAAGCTTGCCCCAGTGGTGACATAACTGTATCGGCCCGATCAAGATATATTGAACTTTTAATAAGTGTTCGCGATCTAACTGCCGAGTCATCCCGGCTCGGCGGGGGTTCGCATGAACACTTTATTGGCGGCAAGGGCATGTGGCGGCGCGGCGCTTCGGCAGGGTTTGCTGGGCGTGTTGCTGGGCTCGCTGGCATTGCCGGTCGCGGAAGGAGCACCATTCGAGCACCGCGAATTCGATGCCACACTGCAAGCGCCGTACCGAGCCCAGCCCGCCGAACGACACTCGCAGGCGCGCACCTTCGTTCTGCGCTTCGACTATCCCGCCGTGTTGCAGGAACAAGCGGTCACCTGGCGCCTGGATCTGCTCACTCCCTCCGGCCGGCTGCTGCAGCGCTGGTTCGGCATCGAACGTCTGTACCGGGAAGCCGTGACGGTGCACATTCCCTGGGGTGGGCGCAGCAGCCGCGCCACGGTGCCGGACGGCATATATCATTTGCGCTTGCGCGCGCTGGCCCAGGACGCCGGGCCGCCCGCCGACGCGGCCGAATTCGCCAGCACCGAGCAAACCCTGGCCGCCCACGTGTCCGAGCTCGTCGAGCAGGATTGGGACATCGCCGTCGGCGAGCCGGCGCCGCCCGCCATGCCCGCCTTTCACGCGTTGCCGCGGGCATCCGCGCGGGGCAGCGCAACGGCGGACACCCTGCCCTACACCGTCTACTATGGCAATCTGCACAGCCAGACCAATCACAGCGATGGCGGCGGCGAACTGGCCACCTGCCATGGCGCCCAGCCGCCGCAAAGCGCGCCCTACGGCCCCGACTACGCCTACGCCTACGCGCGCGGGCACGGGCTCGACATCCTGATGACGTCCGAACACAACCACATGTACGACGGCTCCGACGGTACCAACGGCGCCGCCGATACGGCCGTCGCCAAGGCGCTATACCAGGCCGGGCTGGCCAGCGCCGCCGCCTTCAACGCCAGCCACCCCGACTTCCTCGCCATCTACGGCCAGGAATGGGGCGTCATCGCCAACGGCGGCCACTTGAACATATTTAACAGTGCCGAACTGCTGGGCTGGGAATACAACGACCAGCAACAGTTGCTGGCCGATACATTCACGCCCAGGAGCGATTACGCCACCCTCTTCGGCCTGATGCGCCAGCGCGGCTGGGTCGGCCAGTTCAACCACCCGGCCCTGGCCGGCCAATTCCTGATCGGCGGCCAGCCCTTCGGCTACAGCGCCGACGGCGACCAGGTCATGGCCCTGTGCGAAGTCATGAACAGCTCGGCCTTTTCCAACAACGACACGGAAACGGAAGCGCACCGGAGCAACTATGAACTGGCTTGCGACAAGGCGCTCGAAGCGGGCTATCACCTGGCCTTCAGCAGCGACCAGGACAATCACTGCGCCAACTGGGGCGCCTCCTACGGCAACCGGACGGGCGTGCTCATCGCCACCGGGGCTCTCTTGTCGGCAGACAGTTTCCTGGAAGCGCTGCGGGCGCGGCGCGTGTTCGCCACCATGGACAAGCACGCCCAACTGGTACTCACCGCCAACGGCCACCTGATGGGCGAGCGCTTCAGCAACAGCGGCGCCTTGCACCTGGTCGCCAACTTCGCCAGCGCCAGCGGGCGTTCCGTGGCCGCCGCCGTCGTCTACGAAGGCGTGCCCGGCCGCAACGGCACGGTCAGCGCGCTCAGCAACGAGGCCGACACCGTCATCACCCCGGCCGACGGCGAACATTTTTATTACGTCAAGCTGACCGAGGACGACGGCAACGTCCTGTGGTCGGCGCCGGTGTGGGTCAGCCAGGTGCCGGCCGCCATGCATCCGCGCCGCCATTGAAGGCCGCCGGCCCGTCCGGCAAGGAAGCGGGAAGCAAGCGGAAAGCAAGCCGACACCAGGCCGGCGCCACTGGTGCATCCGGCCGATTCGTGGCACATTACGGCTGCGACCGCCGCACCCGAGCCGGCGGCGCCCGCCATGGAAAATTCAATGCCATCACCGCGCCACCCCGCCGACGCCGA
>DMYQ01000082.1:0-14050 GCA_003482555.1 Janthinobacterium sp.
CCGACTTATTGAGGTGTTACCGAGAGCGAGGGTAAGTCCTTGTTTGCAAACGGTAGATTTCGATCCAAGTCCGCCCCATCGTTGCTGAACTGTCTCAATAACTTCTGAACTGTCGCACTATCTGCTGGCTTGTCGCATTATCTTCTAACCGTTCACTTCCACGCCGGCGCCATGCGCCTGCTCATCGGCATGATACGAACTGCGCACCATCGCGCCCACGGCCGCGTGCACGAAGCCCATCTTGTACGCTTCCGCCTCGAACATCTTGAACACGTCCGGATGCACATAGCGGCGCACCGGCAAATGGTCGCCCGACGGCGACAGATACTGGCCGATGGTCAGCATGTCGACGTTATGGCTGCGCAGGTCGCGCATCACTTGCAAGATCTCGTCGTCGGTCTCGCCCAGGCCGACCATGATGCCCGACTTGGTCACCGAACCGGGATACAGGGCCTTGAAATCGCGCAGCAATTCCAGCGAATGGGTGTAGTCCGAACCGGGGCGCGCTTCCTTGTACAGCCGCGGCACCGTTTCCAGATTGTGGTTCATGACGTCCGGCAAGCCGTCCTTGAAGATCGCCAGCGCCTTCGCCAGGCGGCCGCGGAAGTCCGGCACCAGCACTTCGATGCGGGTCTTCGGCGACAGCGCGCGGGTTTGCTGGATGCACTCGACAAAGTGGCCGGCGCCGCCGTCGCGCAAGTCGTCGCGGTCGACGGAGGTGATGACGACGTAGTTCAAACGCAGCTTGGCGATGGTCTTCGACAGATTGGCCGGCTCTTCGGTGTCGAGCGGATCCGGGCGGCCGTGGCCGACGTCGCAGAAGGGGCAGCGGCGCGTGCACTTGTCGCCCATAATCATGAAGGTGGCCGTGCCCTTGCCGAAGCATTCGCCGATGTTCGGGCAACTGGCTTCTTCGCACACGGTGACGAGCTTGTTCTCGCGCAGGATTTCCTTGATTTCGTAAAAGCGCGTCGATGCCGACGCCGCCTTGACGCGTATCCAGTCCGGCTTTTTCAGGCGCTCCACTTGCGCGATCGGGATGATCTTGATCGGGATGCGGGCCGTCTTGCTGGCGCCTTTTTGCTTCTCGCTGGGATTGTAGGCGGGGGCGATGTCGGGAGTGGTCTCAAGAGTCATTTGGCTGCGTGCCCAAGCGGGCTTAGTTACGTTATTCGGTTGTTGCCGGGGCGGCGCGCGCGGCGTCGTCCACGTCGAGTAATACGGTCAGTTCGCGCGCCAGCGCCAGTTGCACCTCGGCCAGCGCCACCTCGACCCCCATGCTGCGCATGTCCACCGTGCGCAGGCCGGCGTAACCGCAGGGGTTGATCCACGAAAACGGCGCCAGATCCATCGCCACGTTCAGCGACACGCCATGGTAGGTGCAACCGTTGCCGCGCACTTTCAAGCCCAGCGCGGCGATCTTCGCGCCCCGCTGCGGCCCGGCCGCGATATAAATGCCGGGCGCGCCATCGACGCGCTCGCCTTGCAGATTATACGCCGCCAGCACATTGATGATCGCCTGCTCGATTTTTTGCACGAATTGGCGCGCGTACAGCTTGCCGCCCGGCTTGTTCCGGCGCAAGTCCATCAACAGGTAAATCACCACCTGGCCCGGGCCGTGGAAGGTGACTTCGCCGCCGCGGTCGGTCTGGATCACGGGGATGGCGTGGGCCGGCACGCCGGGCCCGGCCAGCAGGTGGCCGCGGTCGGCCGCCAGGCCCAGGGTGAACACGGGCGGATGCTCGACGATCCACAGTTCGTCCGGCGTCTCCGGCGTGCGCGCGTCGGTGAAGGCGCGCATGGCGGCGAAGGTGGGGGCGTACTCGACGTGGCCGAGCTGGCGGATCAGCGCCGGCGCGGCGCGAGGTATGGTCATGGGCGTGACATTGGCGGTGGGTCGGGGTGGCTCGGGCGGCAAGCGCAACCCCACCATTATAAGCGAGCGCCGCCTTCGCGCTGGCGCCGCCTCAGCGGCCGTGCGCCAGCCATTCTTGCACCGAGTCGCGGCGCCACTGGGCGGCCGCGTAATCGCGCAGCTTTTGCGGCACCGGGTCGCCGTTCAAGATCAGGCGGTTGAGCATCAGCGCCAGCTCGGTGTCGGCGATGCACCAGTCGCCGAACAGGTTCGGGCCGGTGATCAGGCTGTCGGCGATGCGCAGCAATTTGTCGGCCGCGGCCTGGCCTTCGGCGGAAAGCGGCGTCGCCACCGGCGCCACGAACACCACCAGGGTGCTGCGCTCGCCGCGCAAGACTCCCAGGTCGCTGCGCAACCAGGCCTGGACCTGGCGCGCGCGGGCCCGTTCGCGCGGGGCGGACGGCAGCACGGCGGCGTGCCCGGGTGCGCCAAAGCTTTCTTCCAGATATTCGATGATGGCGCTCGACTCGCTCAGCACGAAGTCGCCGTGCGCCAGCGCCGGCACGCGCGCCGTCAGCGCCAGGTCGCGGTAGGGCGCTTGCAGATACTGCCCGGCGGCCATATCCAGCGTTTCCAGCGCGAAGGGCAATTTCTTTTCGGTCAGCGTGACGAAGACCGACATCGCGTAGGGACTGTGGAAGTGGCTGTCGGTGTAGAGGGTGAGGGCGGTCATGGCGGCTCCTGGGAGTGGATGGATCTTCCCACGATCTTAAACGCTGCCGCGCCCGCCTCCAAACCAACTATTTTCCACTGTCTTGCCAATTTAATTCGCAAGACAATGCATACCCTACATGACGATCTTGACCATCGGGTGCGCCGACAGCGCCGTGTAGAGCGCGTCGAGTTGCTCGCGGCTGGTGGCGCGCACCGTCACGGTCAAGCCCGTGTAATTGCCCTTGGGCGAAGGACGCGCCTCCAGTTTGCCTTCGTGGAAGCTGGGGTCGAAGCCCAGTACCACTTCGATGATGGTGGGCGCAAAGTCGATATGGGTCGGGCCCATCACCTTGATCGGGAAATCGCTCGGGTACTCGATCAGGGATTCGCTGGGGGGGATCGCTTCCATATGTATTCCAATCACTGTGCTGAAAAATAAAAAACCAGGCCGACGCCGTGCGCCGTCCTGGTATTGTAGCCAAATTCGGCGCGCCGCCTGAAAAAAGGCGCCGGCCGGTATCCTGCAAGGCGTCGCTTAAGCGGGGCTCTTGGCCGACAGGCGCTTCAAACGCTCCAGCGTCGATTCGCCGGCGTTGTCGCCCTGGTTCACCGATTTGCGGATGGCGTCGATTTCAGCCGCCTGGTCGATCGGGCGCTGGCCGATGTCGGCCACGATGCGCATGCCGGCCGCTTCATTGCTGACCGTCTGGGCGCGCCGGGTCAGCGCTTCCAGCGCGCTGGAATGACCCTGCAGGCCGGACAAGCCTTCGAGCTGGCTCTGGCGTTCGGAGCGGATCGCCTGCAAATCCTTTTGCGCGTTGGCCGTGGCCAGCGCCTGCAGCGCTTTCTTGGCGGCGGAATCGAAGTCGGCCAATTGCTTGGAGAGCGCGTCGACGATCTTTTGCAGCTCGTCCATATACTGCTGGGCGTCCGCCTCTTCCTGGATTTCCTGCGGCAGCTTGGCCTTGTTCGCCTCCAGCTCGTCGCAAAACATATTGATGGTCGCTTCCGAAATCTTGCCGGCGGCCAGGCGCTCGCCCAGGGTTTCCGTGGCTTTTTCGTCGGTGGCGATCAGGTTGCGCAGATTGATCACGTCGGCGTGTTCCTTGTCGAACGAGGAACGGGCCGCGGCCAGCTTTTGCGCGGTGGCGCGCAGGGTGTCGGCCAGACGGTCGCGGTCGGCTTCCGTCGCCGTTTCCGGATCAAAATTGGCGATCGCCTCGGACACGCGGTCGCCCAGTACGCCAAAGTGTTTTGAAATCAGACGCGCAGTCAGTCCCCACCCATTCGAATTGCTCATTTTTACTTCCTCTCGTTGAAATGAAAACACACACAGCAAAACCGTTTTATTGAATGACGATCCGTTCCCGCTCCAGGGGAATGCCGATGACGAAGTCGACGTGGATGCCGCGCCGCGAGGCGTCGCCGTCGACGCTGTTGACGATTTCCGTCGTGATCAGCAGATATTCATGGCCGCCGCCGCGCAACTCGCGCACATAGGGCATGAAGTACATTTCCTGCTGCAAACCGTGCTGGCCGGCTGCGTCGTCGATGCGGATCTCGGTGCCGGTGAAGGGCGCGAGGAATTCGGCCCCGGCATCGCCGGCGTCGCGCTGGTAATCGAGGCGGTCGCTGTCGCCGAAGACCAGATCCAGGTCGGCGCTATCGAGGCCGATGTCGCCCAGTTGCTCGCGCCACAGGGTGTAAGTCTTGTCGCCCAGGCCGCAGCCGGACACGCCGGTGTAGGCGTCCTGGTCTTCGGCCGTCTCCGGTATCACCCGCGCCAACTGGGTGCAATACATGATCTCGGCAATCTCGCCCTGGCCGTTGCGAAACACTTGCAGGAATTTTTCACGGGCGTTGACGTCGCCGGTCGCCGTGTAAAAGCGATACAGGCCGCCCGCCATGTTCAGCTTGATCTGCGAGACGGCCACGATGCCCGTGTCGGCCCCGGTCGGCATGGCGATCAGGGAACCGTTGCCGTTGGCGCGGATGAAGGGCGACTGCTGAATGGTCAGCAAGCCGCCTATGCGCGCGCCCAGCGGCAAGCCTTCGTCTTCGCGCCGCTCCGCGCTGCCGACGCCGTGTTTCACGGCCACACCGTGCATATAGTCGAATGCGTTTTTCCAGCCCATGTCATTGCCTCTCGAAAGAATAATTTGCCGCGCTACGGGCTTTGCCGCGGCGGAACAGCTTGACGCAGAAATAAATCAGCCAGCCCAGGACGCCCAGCAGCAACAACCAGGCGAAGGTGCGCAGCATGGTCATGCCGAAGGACGACTTCGGCTCGGCCGTGCCGGCCGCCATGGCGCCGTTCTGGCCGCCGACCTGGCCGCCGTTCTGGACCCCGTTCGACGGGTAATAGCCGCCGCGATGCGAATCGCCGCTCATGGCGCGCCCCAGCATGAAACCCAGCATCGCGTTGCCCAGGCCGTTGCTTTGTTGTTGCACGATGATCGGCTGCGGCTGGCTGTATTGCTGATTATTCTGCGACGGCTGGTTTTGCGGGTTGTACGACGGTTGGACGGGCGGTGCGCTGGCGGCGGCCGCGGCGGCGCGGCGCGCGTCCAGCGTCTTCAGCGCGTTGGCGTTGGCGCCGCTTTGCTCGAGGTCTTTCGACAGGGCCGAACCGGACTTGGCGGGCGCCGCCGGGTCGCCAGCGCGCGCGCCGCCGAAGGAGCCGAAGCCGCTCTTCGGTGTCGCGGAGGGGGCCGGCGTGGCGGCCGGCCTGGCGCCGAAGGAACCGAAACCCGACTTGGGTTTGCTCGAACTGGAGGACGGGCTGCTCTTTTGCGAGGAAAAACCGCTCTTGTAGGAGCTGTGCGGGCGCGAATTGGCCAGCGCGTTGTTTCCCAGGGGTAGCAGCAAGGCCAGAAGCAAGGCGATCTTGTATGACTTCATCGTTATCTTTTATACTAGAAACTCGGTTGAAAACAGCATAGCAGCCTAAATGGCGCCGTGCATCGGTAATAAAAGGCCCGCTTCACCATGACACGAAAATATTTGGACATGAACCAACACGACGCCCTGTACAAGGTGGCCCGCGCTTATCCGGGCGGGCTAGATGCTTTAGCGCAATGCATGGGCATCTCGGTGAATGTGCTGCGCAACAAACTGGCGCCGACCATCTCCACGCATTATCCCTCGTTTGAGGAAGTCTCCGCGATTATCGAACAGTGCCAGCGCGCGGGGGTCGATAACGCCCTGCTGCCGCTGCATGCGCTGCTGGTGCGGCACGGCATGGCGGCCTTCGTCGTGCCGCAGCCGGAACAGGTCGGCGGCGACGACCTGTCGCAAACCGTGTGCCTGGTGATGAGCCAGGTCGGCGCGGTCGCCACCGCCGTTTCCACCGCGCTCATGGACGGCAAGGTGACGCCCGCCGAAGCCGACCTGATCGAGCGCGAATTCCACGGCGCCCTGGCCGCCCTGGGCGAGTGGCGCGCGCGCATCCGCCTGCGCGCCGGCGCCGCGTGAGGGCGCCGGCCCGAATCCATGCCCAAGGCCCACGAAAATAGCTGGAAAAAAACCAACCGGTGACAGCTGGCTCAAAAACCATCCTCCACCAGGGAGCATGCTCGGGATCATCCGCAATCCGTCGCGGTGCGCGCCTTCTTGCAATTTTCACACTTTAATCAGGCTTCCCGGCCGTCACCACCGGATTCTGACGGACTGCGCGTTTCACACCCTGAACGACACGATAAAGGGAGTGAAACGGGGGAATGAAACACGGGCGGCCATCAACGCGACTCGCGCTCCTGGCGGCCGCCGCGCCCGCGCGCCTCATCCCGGCGCGGCTCCTGGCGCCCGACGGGGGGCGGATGCGGCGCATGCGCGGGGCCTTGCGCGAACGGAACCGGCGCGGGCCGCGCGGGCGCCGCGACGACCGGCGCCGGCAAGCCGGCGCGCGGCGGCACGGCGGCGCGCGGGTAGCGGTACGGCTCGACTGGCGCCGCGCCCGGTACGGCGAAGCGGGTGCCAGGCGGCGTGCGCCGCGCGCCGGGATTGCCGAAGCGGACCTCCGGTTGCGCACCGGGATTGCCGAAGCGGGCCTCCGGCCGCGCGCCGGGAGTGGCGAAGCGGGCCTCCGGCTGCGCGCGCTGGAAGCGTGGCGTGTCTATCTGTACGGGCGCCTCGCGCCGCGTCCAGGCACGCGCCGTATCCGCTCCCGTCCACTGTCCGTCGGGTGGCGACAGGCGCACGAACGGCACCGGCGCCATCGCCGGCGGCGCGCTTTTCAGCGCCCCCGGGGCCAGCGCGACGGAGGCCGTCTTGTTCACCGCCACCGTGCGCCGACTCTCGAAGCGCGCGTAGGGCAATACGGTGACGCCGGCGCGCCGCGCCTGCGCCCGCTCCCACCTGGCGCCGTTGTTGGTGTTGACGCGGCGCGCGTAGTCGGGCGTGACGCGGTAGGGCGGCAGGTAGCGCTCGTGCGGCGCCAGCGGAAACCAGCCCAGGGCCGGGGTTGAACGGGCGCCGCCGGCGCGCCAGCGATCGCCGCCGACCCAGCCGACCAGGGCCGGCGCCCAGGCCGGATGGGCGCGCTCCCGCCCCGGCGCCCAGCACCAGCGCCGGCCCAGCAGCACCCAGCGTCCGTAGTGCGAGGGCGCGTAAGCCCAGGGCGCATTGTCGACCCAGGTCCAGCCCCAGGGTTCGATCCAGACCCAGCTGCCGTCGCGATACGGCACCCAGTCCGCCGGCAGCGAACGGGGCGACCACAGGGGACCGTAGTCGGGGTCGTCGCGCCAGTTGCCGTACCGGTCCAGCTCTTCATAAGCGGTGACTTCGGCGCCGACATAGCGCAGCGCCTGTGGCGCCGCCGGCGCCTCGGGCCAGTCGTCGAAGGCATCGCGCCGCAACGGGGCGCCGACGATGTCGTCGTCGCGGACCTCGACCCGCTGGCCGGCGCGCACGGTGAGGCGGGCGCCGCCCTCGACCTCGACCTCGACCTCAACCTTGACCTCGGCCGCGCCGTCGAAGACGCTGACGACGCTGCTGTCGGGCGCGCGCGCCGCGTCCACGCGCAGCCAGCCCGGCTGCGCCAAGGACACGCGCGCCTGCTCCGTGCTCAACTCGAAGCCGTTCACCAAGCCGGCGTCGCGGATGCGCACGCCGACGCTGCCGTAATTCAGGCGCAGCTTGAAATTGTCGTCGTCCAGCTGGCTCACTTCCAGCTCGGAATCGCCGTCCAGGCGCACGGCGCTGGCACCGACCCGAAATTCGGCGCGCGCGCCGGGCGCCGTCGTGATGCGATTACCCGTCGTCACGGGCCAGTTCAGCGCGGCCGCGGCGGCATCGCCCCCGCCTTGCAGGGTGACTTGACCCTCGGCGCTGGAAATGCGGCCCATGCGCGCCGGCGGGTCGGCCAGCGCCAGCGGGGCGACCAGGGCCAGGGCCAGCAGGGTAATGGTTTTAAGCGTGGTTTTAAGCGGCGTGAAACCCATGATGGCGCTCCCCCAAAAGTCGGTCGGATTCGCAGTGCACACTCGATTAAAACGCCGCCGCGCGCGCCCGCCAAACGGACTTACAAATATTTGCATACGGCTTGCGCGGGCGACGCGCCCGCGCCGACGCGGGCCGGGCGCAAGGGGAAAAGCGGAAGGGTGGAAGGGCGGCGATTCAGGTCTGGCTGCCGCGCTTGACGAAAAACAACGCCGTGCCGACGGCCATCAGCATGCCGCCGAAGACGCGGTTTTGCTTTTTAACGGCGCTGGCATCACGGAAAAAGCGCTGCATCGAGGACGCCAGGAAGGCGTAGCTGTGCATGACGATCAAGTCGATGCCGCACATGGTCACGGCCAGGATCAGCAATTGCGGCAGCAAGGGCGCGCCGCGCGTGATGAACTGCGGCAGCACGGCCACCATGAAGATGATGCCTTTCGGATTCGTCGCATTGGTCAGGAAGCCGGTCAGCATGCGCCGTTTCAGCGATGGCGGCACGACCTGCGCCGCCTCGGACTTGGCCGCCACCACCACCCTGGCGCGCCACTGGCTGAACCCCAGATAAATCAGGTATAGCGCACCGATGGTCTTGACGATGTTGAAGGCCACTTCCGAGGCCAGCAGCAACGAACCGACGCCGGCGCCGGCGATGAACAGTATCATCAGCAAGCCGGCCTGCAAGCCCAGGATGGTGCCCGTGGTTTTTTTCACGCCGTAGGACAGGCCGTGCGACATCGACAGCACGGCGCCGGAGCCGGGCGAGACGGCGATGATGCAGGCGGCGATAACAAAGGTGATCCAGGTGGCAAAGCTCATGCGGGTTCCATCGGTGGTGTGGGCGGATAACCCTGATTTTACACGCAAGCGCCCCCGTCCACCGGGTAGGGTAAGATCGAGCCCGTCTTCCGCCAACCCGACTCCGCCCATGCAAAGCCGCCGCTCCAGCCGCTCCACCTTCCCGCGCCAGCGCGCCAACCCGGCCGGAGGACGCTGACATGGCCGGAGCCAGTCTGCTGACCCTGTTCGACGACATCGCCGCCATTCTCGACGACGTCGCCCTGATGAGCAAAGTGGCGGCCAAGAAGACCGCCGGCGTGCTGGGTGACGACCTGGCCCTGAACGCGCAACAAGTCTCGGGCGTGCGCGCGGAGCGCGAATTGCCAGTGGTGTGGGCGGTCGGGGTCGGCTCGCTGAAGAACAAGGCCATCCTGGTGCCGGCCGCCTTGGCGGTGAGCGCGGCGCTGCCGTCGGCCATCACACCCTTGCTGATGCTGGGCGGCCTCTACCTGTGCTACGAAGGCTTCGAAAAGATCGCCCACCGGCTCTTGCATGGCGCGCCCGCCGCCCACACTGTGGCGCCAGCCGCCGACGGTGATCTCGACATCGTGGCGCTGGAGCGCGACAAGATCAAGGGCGCGATCCGCACCGACTTCATCCTGTCGGCGGAAATCATCGTCATCGCGCTCGGCACCGTGGCGACGGCGCCGTTCGGCCAACAGGTGGCGGTGCTGGCCGGGGTCGCCGTACTGATGACGGTCGGCGTGTACGGACTGGTGGCCGGCATCGTCAAGCTCGACGACGCCGGCCTGTACCTGAGCCGGCGCGCCGGTTCCAGCCCCGCCCGGCGCTTACTGCGCGGCTTCGGCGCCGTCCTGCTGGCGGCCGCGCCGCTGCTGATGAAGGCGCTCTCGGTGGTCGGCACGCTTGCCATGTTCATGGTCGGCGGCGGCATCTTGACGCACGGCCTGACCGGCGCGCACGGGGCCATCGAGGGCGCCACCGCGGCCGCCGCCGGCATGGCCGCGGCGGGCCTCGGCGCGGCGCTGCGAGCGGCCCTGCCCAGCCTGCTCAACGCCCTGGCCGGGGTGGCCGCCGGCGCCCTGGCGCTGCTGGCCGCGGGCGCCGCGCGCAAGCTCTGGTATTTACTCAAACGCAAGACGTGACACGCTATAATTCTTTAATCTCGGATGCATGGCCGCATTGTTCGGCCCTGCCCGGCAGCCGCCGGCGCAGACCGCGTTCCGAGCACGGAGACACAAGTGAATCAACAATTCCAACGTCCTACCGGCGCCTTCATCGGCGCTTCCTGGGCCGCACTGCTGATCGGCATGGTCACTTATATGGTCGGTTTGTGGAACGCCACCATGCAGCTCAATGAAAAGGGCTATTACTTCACCATCCTGATGTACGGCCTGTTTGCCGCCGTGTCGCTGCAAAAAACCGTGCGCGACCGCATGGAGGGCGTGCGCGTGACGGGCATCTATTTCGGCCTGTGCTGGATCTCCGTCTTGCTGGCCGTGCTCCTGCTGGGAGTGGGATTGGTGAACGCCACGCTGAGCCAGAGCGAAAAAGGCTTTTACGCCATGTCTTTCGTGCTCAGCCTGTTCGCCGCCGTGGCCGTGCAAAAAAACGTCCGCGACCTCAACAGCGCCGGCCCCGCCCAGGAACACGCTGAAATATCGCCCGGCCCGCAATAAGCTGCATTTATTTTTCACGCCAGGAACCAAATCCCACCCGCCATGTCCAATAGGGGCATGGACGCGGTGGAACGGCGGATGGAAACGGCAGGCGAAAAATGAGTGATCTTCAAAAGCGGTTGCAACTGGCTTTGGAAGCGGCGCATATGGCGATCTGGGATTCCCGCATCGTCGACGGGCGCATCGACGCGGGAAGCGTGATCTGGTCGGCCCAGGGCGCCACCTTGCTGGGGCTCAAGCCGCATCCCCTGACCCACGATTTCGACACTTTTCTTTCCTTCGTCCATCCCGACGACCGCGAATCCGTGATGCGCATCTTGCAGGACGGCATAGAGCGGCGCGCCGGCTACAGCCTCGAATACCGCGTCGTCTGGCCGGACGGCACGGTACGCTGGCTGGCGGCGCGCGCCCGCGTGTTTTGCGACGCCGGCGGCCGGCCCGACCGCACCCTGGGCATGATCTGGGATATCACCGAGCGCATGCGGGAGCGCGGCATGATCGCCGAGCGCAAGGATCTGGCCGAAGTCACCCTGGCCTCGATCGGCGACGGCGTCATCACCACCGATGCCCACGGCAAGACGCGTTACCTGAACCGGGTCGCCGAGCAACTCACCGGCTGGGCCGGCAAGCTGGCGCAGGGCCTCGACATCCGCGAGTCGCTCAAGCTGGTCGACGAATTGAGCGGCGAGGCGCAGGAGCACGTGGCCATGAAATGCCTGCGCCAGCGGCAAGCCATCGGCATGTCGTCGCACAGCCAGCTGGTGACGCGCGACGGGCGCCGCATCGCCATCGAAAACTCGGCCGCGCCGATCTGGGCCCGCGACGGCCGCATCCTGGGCGCCGTGGTGGTGTTTCGCGACGTCAGCCACGAGCGCAAGCTGAGCCAGCAACTGTCCTGGCAAGCCAGCCACGACGCGCTGACCGGGCTGATCAACCGGCACGAATTCGAAGCGCAGATCGCCGCCGCGCTGCACACGGCCAAGCAAGAAGGCCACGTGCACGCGCTGCTGTACCTGGATCTGGACCAGTTCAAGGTCATCAACGACACTTCCGGCCACGGCGCCGGCGACGTCTTGCTGCAATTGCTGGCCAAGATGCTGCAATCGACCATGCGCGAGAGCGACATCCTGGCGCGCCTGGGCGGCGACGAGCTGGGCGTGCTGCTGCCGCACTGTCCCCCCGAGCAAGCCCTGCTGATCGGCGAGCAGATCCGCCAGTCCATCCGCGACTTTCGCTTCGCCTGGGACGGCGCCAGCTTCGAGCTGGGGGTGAGCATCGGCCTGGTGGAAATCAACCAGGACAGCAAGTCGATGACGGAGCTGATGATCGCCGCCGACCAGGCTTGCTACATGGCCAAGGAGCAGGGCCGCAACCGCATCCACGTGTACCGCGAGTCGGACTTGATGCTGGCGCGTAGGCATGGTGAAATGATGTGGGTGTCGCGCCTGAACGAAGCCTTCGAACACCACTATTTCCGCCTCTACGCCATGCCCATCGTCCACCTGCGCGAGCACGCCGAGGCCCACGACGAAGTCTTGATCCGCATCCTCAACAGCAAGGGCGACTTGATACTGCCGAGCGCCTTCATCCCCGCCGCCGAACGCTACGACTTGATGATTTCCATCGACCGCTGGGTCATCAAGGCCGTTTGCCACCACATCAAGAGCGTGCGCGACAGCCTGCCGCCGCTGGAGGAATTCGCGGAAAGCCACCGCCGCGCGCCAGCCCTGTATTCCGTCAACCTGTCGGGCGTGTCGCTCAGCGATCCCGGCTTGCAGGATTACATCACCGAGCAGTTCGTGCAGTACGAAATCGCGCCCGAGCAAATCTGCTTTGAAATCACGGAGACGGCCGTCATCGCCAACCTGCCCAAGGCGCAAGCCTTCATGTCGCGCCTGAAAACGCTGGGCTGCAGCTTTTCGCTCGACGATTTCGGCAGCGGTTTTTCTTCCTTCGGCTACCTGCGCGCGCTGCCCGTCGATTACCTGAAAATCGACGGCATCTTCGTGCGCGACATCGCCACCAACGCCGTCAACCGGGCCATGGTCAAGGCCATCAACGAAGTGGGCCACGTGATGGGCATGAAGACGGTGGCCGAGTACGTGGAAGACGAGGCCATCCTGGCCGTCATCCGCGATCTGGGCATCGACTACGCCCAGGGTTACGCGGTGGGCGCCTTGCGACCGCTGACGGCGGGCCTGGATTGACGGATAAATAATATATATTTAATACTATTTCCGCCAGTATTCGCCCCCGCGGCCGTCCTCGGCCCTGGCATCCCCCGCGGCTGCCCTTGTCCTTGCGGGCAATGGTGGGGATTTTGATCTACATCAATAAAATTGCGGGTGCTACTCCGTACACTTGGTCGACTTCTTGCCAATGCAAGATTTATCCGATCATTTCGTCAGGAAAACGCCATGCGCCAGAATCTGCCCGTCACCAACCGCGAAGTCTTCGTCATGGACGATCTGGCCATCGTTTCCAAGACTGACTTACAGGGCAATATCACCTATGTGAACCCGTATTTTTGCGAAGTGAGCGGCTTTTCCGCCGATGAATTGATGGGTGCGCCGCAAAACATCCTGCGCCATCCCGACATGCCGGTGGAAGCCTTCGCCGACCTGTGGGCCTCGATCCAGGCCGGCACGCCATGGACGGGCATGGTCAAGAACCGCTGCAAGAACGGCGACTTTTACTGGGTCAAGGCGAACATCACGCCCATCAGGGAGCAGGGCAAGACGCTCGGCTACATGTCGGTGCGAGTCAAGCCCGAGCGGGCCCAGATCGAGCAAGCGGCAAGCATTTACGCCGCCATCCGGGACAAGAAGGCGCCCGGCGTCATCATCAAGAACGGCCAAGTGGTCAAGACCGGCATCACCCACCTGGTGCAAAACCTGGGCCACATGTCGCTGGCCATGCGCATCTGGCTGTGCACCAGCGCCGTCAACACCCTGCAACTGGGCGTGTGCGCGGCAACCCTGTTTTCCAAGGGACCCGCGAGCGGCAATTACGCCATCTTCGGCGCCACCCTGCTGGGTTTCCTGATCAACGTTTTCCTGTGGTACACCTTGCGCACCTCCGTGCTGCAACCGCTGGGCAAAGCCATCGAGGGGGCGCGCGCGATCGCCGCCGGCGACCTGTCGGGCAGCTTCGACACCGACAGTACCGACGAGGTGGGGCAACTGCTGCGCGCGCTGCAACAAATGAACAGCAATTTGATCGCCACCATCCGCGACGTGCGCGTGAACGTGGAAACGATGGCGGTGGCGACGCGCCAGATCGCGGCCGGCAATATGGACTTGTCGGGCCGCACGGAAGCGCAGGCGGCCAGCCTGGAACAGACCGCTTCCAGCGTCGACGAGTTTTCCTCCACCGTCAAGCAAAACGCCGACAACTCGGAGCAAGCGAACGCGCTGGCGCTGGCCGCCTCCAAAGTGGCCCTGCAGGGCGGTGAAATCGTCGCCGACGTGATCGTCACCATGGGCGACATCAATGCCTCTTCGCGCAAGATCGTCGACATCATCAGCCTGATCGAAGGCATCGCCTTCCAGACCAATATCCTGGC
>DMYQ01000082.1:14154-20435 GCA_003482555.1 Janthinobacterium sp.
GGGCCGGCGAGCAGGGCCGCGGTTTCGCCGTCGTCGCCGGCGAAGTGCGCAACCTGGCGCAGCGCTCGGCGCTGGCCGCCAAGGACATCAAGCACTTGATCGACATCTCGGTCGACAAGGTCAGCAACGGTATGTTGCAGGTGAACCGGGCCGGCGCCACCATGGAGCAGGTGGTCAGCTCGGTGCAGCAGGTGACGGCCATCATGCAGGATATCTCGCTCGCCTCGCGCGAACAGAGCATCGGCGTCGACCAGGTCAACCAGGCCATCGCCCACATGGATCAGGTGACGCAGCAAAACGCCGCCCTGGTCGAGCAAGCGGCCGCCGCCGCCGCCAGCCTGGCCGTGGAAGCCGGCAATCTGACGCAAGCCGTCAGCCTGTTCAAGTTCGGCAAACCCGTGGCGCCGCGCCGCGCCGGCCGCGCGCCACAAGCCGGGCAAGCGGCCGCCCTGGCCGCACCCGAACGCTTCAAGCGTCTGGCCGCCTGAGCCGCCCCCGCCCTCACCGCCATCACCGCATGACGATATCCAGAAGCGAATTTATGTCACCATCTTCCAGTTCCAGCAGCGCCGCCTTGAACCCGGCCGTCGAATTCGACGCCGCCATCATCGGCAAGTTGAGCCAGTCCGGCCCGCGCTACACCTCGTATCCGACGGCCGACCGCTTCACGAGCGATTTCGGCTACGGCAATTTCCTGGAGGCGCTGGCCAGCCTGCGCATGCGCGGCGGGCGGCGCCCGCTGTCGCTGTACGTGCACATCCCGTTTTGCGAATCGATTTGCTATTACTGCGCCTGCAACAAGATCATCACCAGGGATCGCAGCAAGGCGGTCACCTACCTCAGCTACCTGAAGCAGGAAATCACCATGCAGGGCAAGCTGTTCGCGGGCATGAACCAGATCGAGCAACTGCATTTCGGTGGCGGCACGCCCACCTATCTGAGCGACCGCCAGATGGAAGACTTGATGCACCACCTGCGCGCCAATTTCGAGTTCGCGCCGGACGACGTGGGCGAATATTCAATCGAGATCGACCCGCGCACGGTCAGCCGCGAACGGGTGCAGTCGCTGCGCGGCCAGGGCTTCAACCGCATCAGCCTGGGCGTGCAGGATTTCGACGCCGAGGTGCAAAAGGCCGTCAATCGCATCCAGCCCGAGGAAGAAACGGTGGCCATCATCGCGGCCGCGCGCGAGGCCGGCTTCCGCTCGGTGAGCATCGACTTGATCTACGGCTTGCCGAAGCAAAACCTGTCGACCATGGAGCAGACCCTGGTGAAGGTGATCGCGGCCGACCCCGACCGCATCGCGCTCTACCATTACGCCCATATGCCGCATCTGTTCAAGCCGCAGCGCCGCATCCTCGACGCCGACATGCCCGACAGCGCCACCAAGCTGGCCATGCTGGGGCTGTGCATTTCGACGCTGACGGCGGCAGGCTATGCCTACATCGGCATGGACCATTTCGCCAAGCCGGACGACGATTTGGCCGTGGCCCAGCGCCAGGGCCGCTTGCACCGCAATTTCCAGGGTTATTCGACGCGCGCGGAAGCCGACTTGATCGCTTGCGGCGTGTCCGCCATCAGTTCCGTGGGCACCGTCTACAGCCAGAATGAAAAGACGCTGGACGCCTATTACGAATTGCTGGACGAGGGCCGCCTGCCGATCGCCCGCGGCATCAAGCTCGACACCGACGACTTGCTGCGCCGCATCATCATCCAGATGTTGATGTGTAATTTCGAACTCTCCATCGTATCCATCGAGCAGGGTTATCCCCTGGTGTTTGCCGACTATTTCGCGCCCGAACTGGCCAAGCTGGCGGAACTGGCGGCGGACGGCTTGCTGACCCTCGACAAGGATTGGCTGACCGTCACGCCCAAGGGCCGCCTGCTGATACGCAATATCTGCATGGTGTTCGACCGCCACCTGGCGCTGGCGAAGGAAAACGCCCCGCAGCCGCTGCGCTACTCGAAAACCATCTGAGCGGCGGGAGCATAAACATGCCGCCAGCCATCCTCGCTCTGCTGCCCATCTTCCTGGTCGGGCTGGCCGGCAGCGTGCATTGCGTCGGCATGTGCGGCGGCATCGTCGGCGCGCTCTCGGCCGCCTCCGGCCCGCGCGTGATCCGCATCGCCGTGGCGCCGGTCAAGCCGGCCGCCGCCAGCGTGGCGCGGGTGCTGGCCTATAACGGCGGGCGCATAGTCAGTTACATGGTGGCAGGCGCGCTGGCGGGCGGCTTGGCCGGCGGCGCCGCCAATCTGCTGCGCTACGCCAGCCTGCAAATCGCCGCTTACTGGCTGGCCAACCTGATGCTGGTGGCGCTGGGACTGTATCTGATGGATGCCTGGCACGGCTTGAACCGGCTGGAAGCGCTCGGCAACCTCGTCTGGCGCCGCCTGCAACCGCTGCTCAAGCCGCTGCTGCCCATGGATAGCGTGCCGAAGGCGCTGGCGCTGGGCGGCTTGTGGGGCTGGGTGCCGTGTGGCATGGTCTACAGCGTGCTGCTGACGGCCCTGCTCAGCGGCAGCGCCCTGGGCGGCGCGGCCGTCATGCTGGCCTTCGGCCTGGGCACCCTGCCCGTGTTGCTGGGCCTGGGCCTGCTGGGCGCGCGCCTGCGCCAAAACATGCAGCGCCGTCCCGTGCGCATCGCCTGCGGCACCCTGGTGCTGGCCTTCGGCTTGCTGGGCCTGTATCGCGCGGTGCACGGCGTCTCGCTCGGCTGGCTCGACGCCCTGTGCCTGACGGCTCACCCATGAACGCCGTGCTGGCCGCCCCGGACTGCTTCCACTGCGGCTTGCCGGTGCCTTTCGGCAGCGCCTGGACGGTCGACATCGAGGGCGAGGCGCGCCCCATGTGCTGCCCCGGCTGCGCGGCGGTGGCGCACAGCATCGTCGCCATCGGCCAGGTGGCCTATTATCGCAACCGTTCCGCCTTCGCCGCCAGCGCCGCCGACATGGCCCTGGTGCCGCCCGAGCTGCAACTGTATGACAACGCCGATCCCCAGTTCCAGCGCGACGCCGACAGTTGCGAAGCGACCCTGTCGGTGGAGGGCATACGCTGCGCCGCCTGCGTCTGGCTGATCGAAAGCCGTTTGAACCGCCTGCCCGGCGTGCAGGCGGCCCAGATGAATGTGGCCACCGAACGCCTGTACGTGCGCTGGAGCAAGGCGCAGTGCCGGCCCGGCGACGTCTTGCGGGCCCTGCGCGAAGTCGGCTACAGCGCCTATCCCTACGATGCCGTGCGCCACGGCGAACAATTGGCCAAGGCCAGCAAGACCCTGGGCCGGCAATTGTTCGTGGCCGGCCTGTCCATGATGCAAGTGATGATGTACGCGGTGCCGGCTTACCTGGCCACCGACGGCACCCTGGATGCCAGCATGGGCGGGCTGATGCGCTGGGCCAGCCTGCTGCTGACCCTGCCCGCCATCTGCTATTCGGCGCAACCGTTTTTCCGCGGCGCGCTGGCCAGCCTGCGCGGGCGCGCCCTGGGCATGGACGTGCCGGTGGTGCTCGGCATCTCGGCCGCCTTCGGCGCCAGCGTGATCGCCACCTGGCGCGGCCACGGCGAGGTGTATTTCGACTCGGCCACCATGTTCATCTTCCTGCTGCTGTGCAGCCGCTACCTGGAATTGCTGGCGCGGCGCAAGGCGGCGAGCGCACTGGAGCGGCTGCAGCACGCCTTGCCGGCCTCGGCCTCGCGCCTGGAAGCCTATCCGGAGAGCCGCGTCTGCGTCATCGTGCCGGCCGCGGCCCTGGCGGCCGGCGACATCATCCTGGTCAAGCCGGGCGAGGCCATCGCCGCCGACGGCGTCATCATCGAAGGGCGCAGCGCCATCGACATGTCGCTGCTGACGGGCGAGAGCGCGGCCCAGCCGAAAAACGTGGGCGAGGCGGTGCCGGGCGGCGCCATCAACGCCAGCGCCGCGCTGCTGCTGCGGGTGAGCCGGGCGGCGCGCGAGAGTACCCTGTCCGACTTGCTCAAGCTGATAGAGCGGGCCGGCAGCGGCAAGCCGCACATCGCCCAGTGGGCCGACAAGGTCGCGTCCTGCTTCGTGGCCGGCTTGCTGCTGTTCGCGCTGGCCAGCTTCGGCTTCTGGTACTGGCACGACGCGGCGCGCGCCTGGCCCATCGCCATCGCCGTGCTGGTCGTGTCTTGCCCGTGCGCGCTGTCGCTGGCGACGCCGTCGGCCCTGGCCGCCGCCACCGACCGCCTGCTCGGGCGCGGCGTGCTGATCGTTCAGCCGCACGTGCTGGAAACGCTGCACCGCGCCACCCATATCGTGTTCGATAAGACCGGCACCCTGACCCTGGGCAAGCCGGCGCTGCGGCAAATCGAGGTACTCGGCGCGATGCCGCGCGCCTGGTGCCTGCAAGTGGCGGCCGCGCTGGAGGGGGCCAGCGCCCATCCGCTGGCGCGCGCCATCGTCGACGCCGCCCGGCTGGACGAGGTCGACGCGGCGCCGCAATGGGAAGTCGGGCAAATCCAGGAATTGCCGGGCCAGGGTCTGGAAGGCATGTTGCACGGCCGCCGCTACCGGCTCGGCAGCGCCGCCTTCGTCGCCGAACTGGCCGGCCAAGGCGTCGAGCACGCCGGCGCGCCCGGCATGACGCCGCTGTATCTGGGCGTGGAAGGCAAGTGGCTGGCGCGCATTCTGCTCAGCGATGCGCTGCGCGAGGACGCCGGCGCCGTGGTCGACTATTTCCGCGCCGCCGGCAAGCAAGTGATACTGCTCAGCGGCGACCACGCGGCGCTGACCGCGGGCGTGGCCGCCGCGCTCGGCATTCACGCCGCCCAGGGCGAATGCCTGCCCGATGCCAAGCTGGCCTATGTGCAGCGCCTGCAGGCCGGCGGCGCGGTGGTGGCGATGGTCGGCGACGGCATCAACGACGCCGCCGTGCTGCGCGCCGCCGACGTCTCGTTCGCGATGGGTTCCGGCGCCGCGCTGGCCCAGGCGCACGCCGACACGGTGCTGCTGTCGGGCCGGCTGTCTTCTGTGGTCGAGGCGGCGCGCGCGGCCGACGCCACCATGCGCGTGATCCGCCAAAACCTGGCCTGGGCCACGCTCTACAATGTGCTCGCCATTCCGGCCGCCGCCTTCGGTTATCTGAATCCCTGGTTGTCGGGCGTCGGCATGGCGCTCAGCTCGGCCGTCGTCATCGCCAACGCGCTGCGCTTGCGCCGGAACTGAACATGGAAGCCCTGTATCTCCTCATTCCCGTCAGCGTGGCCATCGTGTTTGTCGCGCTGTGGGTGTTTTTCAAGGCTTCCGACGGCGGCCAGTTCGACGACCTGGTCGGCCCCGGCTTGCGCATCTTGCAGGACGACGACAGCGCCGCTGCGCAAGCGCCGACCGCCATCGACGCTGGCAAGGCGCAACACCCTGATTCCAGTCAGTAACGGACGGACAGCAAGATAGCCGTCATCGAGCCATCAACGGCGACCGGCAGCGATTCCGCCGAAGCCATGTCGCCCGCTTGGTGAGCCCGGCCCTCCATCGAGCCGCCTACTTCGCCAGCAAGTGACGAAACGTGGGCTCGATGTTTTTGCCATGTAAATGTCGCACGATATCTTCCAGCGTGGCGTCGCGCAGCAGCAAACTGGCGGGAACGGCGACGCTCTCGGCGCTCTCCAATGCGGACGGGCTGGCTGTGCGCTCCCTGCCATGCCTCTGCTCGAGGATGTCGAGCGCTTGCCCGAACCGCTTGACGGTGATGCTTTGCAAGTCCGCCAAGAAGGCCGCCTGCGCGGCAAGGGGAGGGGGCATCTCCAATCCCGGCTCATCGGCAAAAGAAGCGCCCATGCCGGGGTTGATGAAGGCGGCCCACTTGCCGGAGCTGCGGTGCAGGCAGGGGGGAAGTTCCGCCAGGGTGGCGGCTGGCGCGGCGTCGGCCGCCAAGCCCATCCCCGCATGCCCCGTCTCCGGGAAATAGGCTTGCCGCAACAGGTGCAAAAACCGCCGTGCCAGGGCCAGCGGAATGGGCGCCTCCAGCGACAGCCACAAGGCGTAACCCTCCGCGCCGGAGATGCTCACGGCTGGCGCGGGCAGGCCCAACTGTTCCTGCAAGGCATTGGCCACCTCGCACAACTTGCTCCACTGCTGTTCGCCCCTGCCATCGGCCGCCCCGTAAAAGTCGATGACCAGGGCGCGCGTCAAGCCATCGCCGGTGACAAGGTCGAGGGCGATCGTCTTCCCGCCCCGCAGATGCTGTTCCAGGATCGACCGGGACAAGTGGCCCGCGGGAAAATAGCCGTTCCCGTCCTCGCCTTGCTCGTGGTGCTGCTGGCC
>DMYQ01000082.1:20517-23151 GCA_003482555.1 Janthinobacterium sp.
GTGGTCAAACCCGTACTCTTTGATGCACAACACCATCATAGTAATTAGTAATCCCGGGAGAGCATTAGTGGACCATTCACTGAACTACAACTACAAGGTCGTCAAGCAATTCGCGATCGCTACCGTGGTCTGGGGCATCGTTGGCATGCTGGTCGGCGTCATCATCGCCGCCCAGCTCGCATGGCCTGCCCTGAACTTCGACATACCCTGGCTGACCTACGGGCGCCTGCGTCCCTTGCACACCAATGCCGTCATCTTCGCCTTCGGCATCAGCGGCTTGTTCGCCACTTCCTACTACGTTGTGCAACGCACCTGCCAGGTCAGATTGTTTTCGGACAAGCTGGCCGCTTTCACGTTCTGGGGCTGGCAAGCCGTGATCCTGTCCGCCGTCGTCACCTTGCCGCTCGGTATTACCCGCGGCAAGGAATACGCCGAGCTGGAATGGCCCATCGCCATCCTCATCGCCGTCGTCTGGATCTCCTATGCGGTGGTCTTCTTCGGCACCCTGATCAAGCGCAAGGTGGCCCACATCTACGTGGCCAACTGGTTCTTCGGCGCCTACATCATCGCCGTCACCCTGTTGCACGTGGTGAACGCAGCTGCGATGCCGGCCACGCTGTGGAAATCGTACTCCGCCTATTCCGGCGTGCAAGACGCGATGATTCAATGGTGGTACGGGCATAACGCGGTCGGCTTCATCCTCACCGCCGGTTACCTGGGCATGGTCTACTACTTCATCCCGAAACAGGCCGAACGCCCGGTGTACTCGTATCGCCTGTCCATCGTCCACTTCTGGGCCTTGATCTTCACCTATATGTGGGCCGGCCCGCATCACTTGCATTACACGGCGCTGCCCGACTGGACCCAGTCGATCGGCATGGTGTTTTCCCTGATTCTGCTGGCGCCATCCTGGGGCGGCATGATCAACGGCATGATGACACTGTCCGGCGCCTGGCACAAATTGCGCAGCGACCCTATCCTGAAGTTCATGATCGTTTCGCTGTCCTTCTACGGCATGGCCACTTTCGAGGGCCCGATGATGTCGATCAAGACCGTCAACGCGCTGTCGCACTACACCGACTGGGGCATCGCCCACGTCCACGGCGGGGCTCTCGGCTGGGTCGGCTTCATCACCATGGGCTCGATCTACTACCTGCTGCCGCGTCTGGCCGGCCGGACACAGATGTGGAGCACCCGCTTGATCGACATGCATTTCTGGGTCGCCACCATCGGCATCGTGCTGTACATCGCCGCCATGTGGATCGCCGGTGTGATGCAGGGCTTGATGTGGCGCGCGGTCAATCCGGACGGTACTCTGACCTATACCTTCGTCGAAGGCGTGAAGGCGACCTATCCGTACTACGTGGTGCGCTTCGGCGGCGGCCTGCTGTACCTGAGCGGGATGCTGATGATGGGCTACAACACCCTCATGACCTTGCGCGGCCGCGAAACGTCGGTGGCCCGCATCCCCGCGCTGGCCGCGGCTCACGCCTGATCTGGAGTTAGCAATGAAATTTTCACATGAATGGATTGAAAAGAATCCCTGGCTGCTGATCGTGCTGGTGACGGCCGTGGTCAGCGTCGGCGGCCTGGTCGAGATCGTCCCCCTGTTCTTCCAAAAGTCGACCACGGAGCCGATCGCCGGCTTGAAGCCCTACTCGCCGCTGCGCCTGACGGGACGCGACATCTACGTGCGCGAAGGCTGCTACAACTGCCATTCGCAAATGATACGTCCGTTCCGCGCCGAGACCGAACGCTACGGCCACTATTCGGTCGCCGGCGAGTACGTCTACGACCGGCCGTTCCAGTGGGGCTCGAAGCGCACCGGCCCCGATCTGGCGCGGGTGGGCGGACGCTACAGCGACGAATGGCACAAGACGCATTTGAACAATCCGCGCGACGTGGTGCCGGAATCGAATATGCCGAATTATCCGTGGCTGGCAAAAACCAAGCTGGTGCCGGGCGATATCGTGCCCAAGCTGCAAGCCTTGAAACGCCTGGGCGATCCCTACACCGAGGCGGAGATCGTCGCCGCCCCGGCCGAACTGGCCGACAAGACTGAAGAAGACGCCCTGATCGCCTACCTGCAAGGCCTGGGTACATTAATCAAAACGAGGAATTAGCATGGCAAACCTTTTTGACAGTGCCAGCAGCGTCATGACGGTGATTTCCTTCCTGACCTTCCTGGGCATCCTGTGGTGGGCGTACGCCAGCCACAGCAGCAGCGATTTCGACGCCATCGCCAATCTTCCTTTCGCCGACGACGACGCCGTCGTTCCCGAAGCGGAGGCCGGCCATGTCTGATTTCACCAGCGGTTTCTGGAATATCTATATCACCGTGCTCTCCCTGCTGGGTATCTTCGGCTGCGGCATCTTGCTGTATTCGCAGTCCAAGCACAGGGTGGGCGCGCCCAAGCCCGGCGACGGGCCGGTCGGGACCACCGGTCACATCTGGGACGAAGACTTGACCGAGCTGAACACGCCGATGCCGCGCTGGTGGATGTGGTTGTTCTACATCACCATCGTGTTCGCGCTGGCCTATCTTTACCTGTATCCGGGCCTGGGCACTTACGCCGGCAAACTGGGCTGGAAATCTTCGGGCCAGTATCAGGAAGAACTGAAAAAAGCGGACGC
>DMYQ01000334.1:0-3683 GCA_003482555.1 Janthinobacterium sp.
GTCCCCGCCGTCCCCGCCGTCCCCGCCGTCCCCGCCGTCCCCGCGCCGCGGTCGGCCCTGGTGCGGCTGGCCGACGGCCGCCTGCTGGCGCCGGACATCGCCCGCATCGTGCAGCGCGGGGAACTGGTCATTTCCATGTTGAACACGGATGCCGCGCCCTTCTTTTCCGTCAAGGATGGCGCGCTGGTCGGCACCGATGTGGATCTGGGTCGTCTCATCGGCCGCGAACTGGGGGTGGCGGTGCGCTTCGACCGCAGCGCCGCCACTTTCGACGGCGTGGCCGAGCAGGTGGCCGCCGGCAAGGCCGACCTGGGCATCAGCCGCCTGGCGCGCACGCTCAAGCGGGCCCAGATGGTGCATTTTTCCAGCGTCTACATGCGCCTCGGCCACGCCTTGCTGATCAACCGCGTGCGCTTCGCCGAACTGGCCGGCGATCAGGCGCTGCCCCAGGTGATCCGCAACTTCCGCGGCAAGATCGGCGTCATCGCCGACTCTTCCTGGGAAGAATTCGGGCGCCGCAACTTCGCCCAGGCCACCCTGGTCAGCTATCCGACCTGGGGCGCGGCCGTCGCCGCCGCCAAGAAAGGCGAGGTCGTGGCCGCTTACCGCGATGAACTGGAAGTGCTGGGCATCGTGCGCGCCGACCCGACCCTGGCGCTGACCTTGCGCACGGTGACATTCAGCGACCTCGAGTCTTCCCTCAGCGTCATGGTCGGCGTCGGCGACGCCACCCTGCTGTCCTTTGTCAACGAGGTGATCGCGCAAAGGGTCGACAAGCCGACCGTGAGCAGCATCCTCAAAACGTTCAAATAAAGGCGGCGGCGTGGATACTCCAAGGGCAATGCTGCATTTTCAACGCTGGGCCTTGCACCCGGCGACCGTCATGGCTTGCGTCCTCGCCGGCGGCACGCTGGGCTGGGCCGCGCCGGGTTTTTCCGCGCGCCTGGGCGTGGTGGGCCTGGTGTACGTCGACTTGCTGAAGATGATCGTGCTGCCTTTCATCATTTCAGCCGTCATCTTCAGCCTGCAAAACCTGTACCAGGATGGCGGCGCCGCCAAGATCTTCAAGCGCGTGATCCTCGTCTTCACCGCGTTTTCGGTGGCGGCGGCGCTGATCGCCGCGCTCGGTTCATTGCTGATCCGTCCGGGCCACGACTTGCCCGAGAACGCCCGCGCGGCGCTGGGGAAAATCGTCAGCGCCGACGCCAACCGCAGCAACACCGAAATGTCGCTTTACAAGGTCGAGGAGGGCGCCCGCCCCGCCAGCCTGCAAGACGTGGTCGCTTCCCTGATCCCATCGAATATCTTCGCCTCGCTGGCCAACGGCGAAACCCTGAAGGCCCTCGTCTTCGCCCTCCTGTTCGGCTTTGCCGTGGGCCAGGTGCCGAGCCGCCTCTCGGTCGGCTTGAACCAGGCCCTGGAAACGATCTACAAGGCTTGCCAGACATTGACCCGCTGGGTCAACTTGCCGGTGCCCCTGATCCTGATCTGCATGTCGGCCAGCCAGGTGGCCCTGACCGGCCTGCAACCGCTGAAGGCCATGGCCGGTTTCGTCGCCGCCTTTCTGTTCATCGCCGTCGTCCTGCTGGCGCTGGCGATGAGCCTGATCGGCCGGCGCGCCGGCGTCCCCTTCAAGGCGGTGCTGCTGGCCATGCGCGAACCGTTCGCCCTGAGCGTGGCGACCAACAATAGCGCCACCTGCATGCCGGCCATGGTGGCGGGGCTGGTCGACCAGCTCAACTTCGCGCGCTCGCGCGTGGAATTGCTGGTGCCCCTGAGCATTTCGCTGCTGCGCGTGGGAGCCGTCGCCTACCTGGTCTGCGGCACCCTCTTCATCGCCGCGCTGTACGAACGGGTCTTGACGCCGGCCGACCTGCTCTTGCTGGTGCTGGTGTCGGTGCTGGCCGGCTTCGCCTCGGCCGGGATGGCCGGCATCCTCACCATTTCCCTGATCGGCACCACTTGCGGCTACCTGGGGATTCCCTTCGAAGCGGCCTTCGTGCTGTTCGTCGCCGTCGATCCCGTGTGCGCCATGGCGCGCACGGCGCTGACCGTGATCGGCAGTTGCGCCGCTGTCGCCAGCGTCTGTCCGCCGCCGGTGCGGCTATGACGGTGCTGACAGCCAAGGCGGCCATGGCGACCATGATACGGCCCAGGGATGT
The DNA here is from genome assembly GCA_003482555.1 of Janthinobacterium sp. Taxonomy (GTDB): domain Bacteria; phylum Pseudomonadota; class Gammaproteobacteria; order Burkholderiales; family Burkholderiaceae_D; genus Janthinobacterium. The sequence goes on from DMYQ01000334.1 coordinate 2,163, forward strand.
CTTCCGCCATCCGGCCACCCTGCTGGGCGCGGTACTCCTGGGCGCCTGGTGCGGCACCCTGTTTCCCGGCGCCGCCACCGTGCTGGCCACCTTCTCGACCCTGTATCTGGCGCTGCTGCAGATGGCGTCCCTGCCGTTTGTCGTGCTGGCCGTCTTCTTCGGCCTGCAGCGCCTGCCGACCCTGCCCGGCGCCGGCAAGCGCGTGCTGCTGCTGGTGGCGCTGTCGGCCCTGGCCATGTTGCTGTGCGCCGTGGTCGGCGCCCTGGTGGCCGGCTTGACCTCGGCCGGCGCCGGCATGTCGGCGGCCCAGACGGCGGCTCTGGGGCGCCTGGCCCTGCGCTCGGAAACCCAGCTCGTCATGGCGCTGCGCGGCGCCGAGGCGGCCGACCCCGGCCTGTGGCAACTGGGCGCCCTGGTGCCGGACAATCTGTTCGCCGTGCTCGCCTACGGCTCGGTGCCCTCGGTCTTCATCGGCGTGCTGTTTTTCGGCTTTGCCATCGCCGTCCAGGGGCCGGAAGCGTCGCGCCACCTGAGCGCCATCTGCGAGGGCATTTACCGCGCCCTGGAAGCGCTGATCAACCATTTCAACGCCCTGTTGCCGGCCGCTTCCTTCGTGCTGGCGGCGGCCGCCACCAGCGCCGCCGGCGCCGACGCCATCGTCTTGCTGGGCAGCTTCCTGGGCGCCTTTTTCGCCAGCGCCGCCGTGGTCGGCGCGCTGGCCGTGGCGACGATCGCCTGGCGCCTGAAAAAATCCTTCTGGACGGTGCTGATGGCGCTGCGCGACCCCATCACCGTGGCCCTGTTTTCGCCGGTGGCGGTGGCGGCCGTGCCCGGCTTTATCCAGGCCATGAGCGTCAAGCTGGGCTTTAGCCGGGCCCTGGTGGAATTGTTTTCCCCGATCGCGCCCGTCTTCATCAAGGCCGGCGAAGCCATGTTCTTTGCCGTGCTGGCAGTCTTCGTCGCCAATCTGTACGGCCACGCCCTGAGCGGCGCCGACCTGGCCATGATCTGCCTGCTGTCCTGGGCGGCGGCGGCCTGGTCGGTCGGCATCGTCGGCATCAAGTCGGTGATCCTGGGCGGCTTCGTGCTGAGCGCGCTGGGCTTGCCGCTGGAAGCCGTCTTGCCGGTCTTCATACTGGTGGAAGCGTTGTGTGAAGGTGCCCGCAACCTACTTTCCTTTCTCGTATCGTCCGCATTGATTGCGCTGCTCTCGGATGGGCTGTATATTAATAATGAGCAAGTTTCAGAGACATGGCAAACGTCGGTCTTGAATCTTCGCTTCAGTCGAAGGCAGGCGCTGTCGGGCTTGCTTTTGCTGGCCATCGCACTATTCACGGTTTTTTGCGCCGGCGTCGGTTTCGGTTTGCGCAGGGCCATTTTTTCAGTCTGATAGAAAAATATTATGCGATCAAACTTTCCACCGTTGCCCGCTATTGCGCGCCGGACAGCGCGCCCATGAGGCCGGCACGCTCGCGCGGCGCCATCCTGTCGCCGGTTTTGAACGCTGCCTTGGCCGCCGTG
>DMYQ01000334.1:3837-14002 GCA_003482555.1 Janthinobacterium sp.
CTGGCCGGTTGCGGCGCCATATCGGGCGCGCGCGCGCTGATGGGGCTCGATCCGGCGCCCGTCAAGCCGGACTGGAAGACCCTGCTCATTTCCGCCGCCGACGATGCCAACGGCAACAGCGCCGTGGCCGTCGATGTGGTGCTGGTGAAGGACAAGGCCGTGCTGGAATCGCTGCAAACGATGCCGGCGGCGAAGTGGTTCGCCATGCGCGCCGACTTGCGCCGCACCTTCCCCGACGCCTTCACCGTGTATCCCTACGAACTGGTGCCGACCCAATCGATACGCCTGGAGGCCGCGCAATTTTCCGGCCAGCGGGCCTGGGCCGCCTTCGTCTTCGCCAACTATGCCATCCCCGGCGAACACCGCGCCAGGCTGCCCCTGAACGGCGCCGGCTATGTGGTGCAACTGGGCGCCCAGGGCTTTCAAGTCGGCGCGATCGGCGCCGGCGCCGCACAGTAAACTATGGAACCGTCCTCAATGATCCCTGCGCAACTCCCCGATCGGATACAGTGGCATGAAGGCATGCTGCTGACGCCGCAACATTTTCAGCAAGAGGGCGCCCGCATCGACGCGCTCCTGGCCTGGCAATCCCTGGCCACGCAACCGTATGGATGGGGCGTGCGCGCCCTGGCGATCGACGAAGCCCTGCTCACGGCGGGCTTGTTGCGGGTGCTGGCGCTGGACGCCATCTTGCCCAACGGCATGGCGGCCGCCTTCGACGCCGAATTCGCGCGCGGGCAATCGCTGGAACTCGACCTGGCGGCCTGGTCGGGCGCCATGGAGCACGGCGACCTGTCCATCTACCTGGTGGTCGGCAAGACCCGTTCCCTGCGCGAGCCGGGCCAGCCGGCCATGTTCCGCGGCATCGAGAGCGCGCCCGTGGAAGATGAAGTATCGCAGGCGCTGGCGGCCGACGTGCCGCGCATGGCGGTCAACCTGTCGCTGGCGGCCGGGCCGGTGCCCGCGTCCGGCTATAACTATTTGCGCCTCATGACCTTGCGCAAGGAAAACGAGATCGTGCGCCGCGGCGCGGCCCTGCCGGCCATGCTGGAAGTGCCGGCCGGCGCCGAGCTGCGCCAGCGCGCGCAGCTGCTGGCCGCGCACATGCGCAGCAAGGCGGTGTTCCTGGCGCGCCAGACCGCCTTGCCCTCGTCGCGCCTGGAAGACCGCTTGAACATGCTCGAGCAAAAGGCCCGCCTGTCCAGCCTGATACTCAATCTGCCCCTGCTGGAAGCCGTGCTGCGCTGTCCGGTGCTGCAACCGCTGCCCCTGTACCTGGCCCTGTGCGCCCAGCTCGGGCCGCTGGCCACCCTGCGCCCGGGCGCCGTGCCCATCGTCGCGCCAGCCTACGAGCACGGCGACCCCGGCGCCGGCTTCGACGCCGTGCTGGGCGCCCTGTCCGACCTGGTCGACGAAGTCAGCCAGGAGTGGAAGACTTGCACCTTCACTTACGACGGACTAGCCTTCACCCTGCCGATGCAGGCGGCCTGGCTGGGGACGCGCCTGGTGGTGGGCTTGCGCGGCCAGTCGGAGCGCGAGCTGAGCCAGTGGATGGCGGGCGCCGTCATCGGTTCGCAGACGGTCTCGACTTCGCTGAGCGACCGCCGCGTGCTGGGCGCGGCGCGCGCGCGCATCGACAACGCGCCCGAACTGGGCTTGCGCGCCAGCTCCGGCTACACCCTCTTCAGCATCGAAGTGTCCGACAGTTTCATCGTGGCCGATCAAGCCCTGCTCATCAGTAACGCCAACGAGAGCGTGCTGGCACAGCGTCCGCATGAAGTGGTCTTGTTCATAAAAGGTTGATACCGTGAGCATACAAACAAACGCCACGCCCGCGCTCTGGGCGGGCAGCGCGGTGAGCGAGGGCATCGACCTGGCCTCGGTGCAATTCCGCGATTTTTTCGACGTGCTCGCGCGCGCCGCGCAGGCGGCCACGCGGGTGGGCGACGCCAACGCCAAGTCGGCGGCGGAAGCGCTCAGCGGCCAGTTGTGCCAGTTGATCGAGCTGCAAACCCTGGAAGCGCGCCGCATCGGCGGCAAGGGCGGCATCGAGGCCGAAGTGCAGGGTCGCTTCCTGAAGGCGGCCCTGGCCGATGAAGTCTTGCTCAACACGGAATGGGTCGGGCGCGACTACTGGCGCCACGTGCTGATCGAGGCGACCCTGTTCAAGTCCAGTTATGCGGGCGAACGCGTGTTCGACGATATCGACCTCTTGCTGCGCGAGCGCGAGGCGGCGCGCCGCAACGTGGGCCGGCTCTACCTGTACATGCTGTCGCTGGGTTTCCAGGGCCGCTACCGGGGCGGGGCGGGGCGGGCCAGGATCGCCGAATACCGGCGCGAACTGTTCCAGTTCGTGTATCTGCGCCCGGCCGACATGCAGGGGCGCGAACGCACCCTGTCCGAGCAAGCTTACGCCAGCACCCTGTCGCACCTGGGCGGCGGCCGCTTGCCCAAGTTTAATCGAAATAAACTGATCGTCGCACTGGGCCTGCTATTCCTGCTGGGCCTGTCGGAAATGCTGTGGTTGTGGCAATCGTGGCCGGTACGCAACGCGCTGGGCGCGAACGTGGCCCAGCTTTCCGCGCCGCCCTTCGAAGCCTGACATCCCGGGAATCTATAGTGTTGAACTTCTTGTCAGACAATACAGCCATCGTCACCCTGCTCCTGCTCACCCTGCTGGTCTTGCTGCTGCTGGCGGTGATCGTCTGGGCCGCGCTGAAGGGCGGTGAAAAGCCGGAGCTGGCGGCCGAGCGCAAGCCGCGCATGATCAGCGCCGACTCGCTCAAGCAATCCTTCCGCAGCGCCGTCGAACTGATCGAGAGCAATCTCGCGACGCGCTCGGAGCGCTACAACCTGTCCTGGACCCTGATCCTCAACGAAGGCCAGGGCGGGCGCGAATTGCCGCTGGTGCAATCGGGCTTGCCCAGCGCGCTCAGCGCGGACAGCACCCTGACGGCGGCGGCCCAGGGCATAGGCTGGAACTTCTTCGACAAGGGGGTCGCCGTGCAATTGCAAGCCGACCACCTGGGTGCGTCCGACCCCGACGCGCCCGGCGCCAACAATACCTGGGACGATTTCCTCGGCCTGTGCCGCAACTACCGGCCCGAGCGGCCCTTCGATGCGATCGTCATCGCGATACCCGCCAGCGTTTTCCTGCGCGGCGATTCGCAGGGTCAGCTCGACCTGGCGGCGCGGGCCAAGGCCATCCACCGCCGCCTGTGGCTGGCGCAAAACCGGCTCGCGCTGCGCTTTCCCGTGTACCTGACGATCACCGACTGCGAAAGCATTCCCGGCTTCGCCGCGTTCGCGGCGGCCCTGCCGGAACCGATGCGGCGCTCCATCCTGGGCTGGTCTTCGCCCTACGAACTGGTCGCGCCTTTCCAGGGCCAGTGGGTGGACGCGGCCATGAACGAGGTGGTGCGCGCCCTGTCCGACAGCTGTTCCGAATTGTGCGCGCTGGAAGCGGCCGACTCCGACAGCCGCGCCTATTTCATGCTGCCCAACGAGGTCGAGCGCCTGCGCGCCGGCCTCAAGCTGTTTGCCGAAGAACTGATGCGGCCCAGCGCCTACCACGAACCCTTCCTGTTGCGCGGCATTTACCTGACCGGCGATTGCAGCGACGCCGCCGCCCTGCTGGGGCGCATCCACGACGCCCCGGCCCAGCTGGAAGCGGGGGCGGACATGGCGGCCGACGCGGCGCAAGCGGAGGCGCCGCTGGCCCTGGTGGCCGGGCAGAGCAATGCCATGCCCGCCTTCTTGCGCGATATATTCGAACGCAAGATCTTCGCCGAAGTGGGCCTGGTGCGCTCTTCCGCCGTGCAGGGCATGCGCCGGCCCGCGCTCGGGCGCGCCCTGCGCGTGGCCGCCATCGTCGTGCCGCTGGTGTGGTTGCTGGGCATGGGCTGGTCGGCCGCGCGCCTGCATCGCCTGGCCGGCGAACTGGTGACCTACCTGGAAAGGCTGGATCACGATTCGCGCCTGAGCGTGGAAGAAAGCAATGGCAACGTGCTGGACGTGGCGCGCGGCAGGAAGCGCGCCCTCGACGCCTTGACGAACATCCAGCAGATGGATGCCGCCCGTTTGAGTTCGCCCTTCATGCCCGGTTCCTGGCCCCTGTTCGACGACTTGCATCAGCGCGTCAGGGCGCGCCTGGAAAAAGGCTTCGCCGAGAATTCCTTCGAACCGCTGCGGCACGCCGCCTATTACCAGATCGGCCAGCTCACCGGCGTGGCGGCCGATCCCGCCTCGGGCCGCCTGATCGTCGGCGCCAGTTGCAGCTTGCCGGCGGGCTGGAATGAACAGACCGCGATCCACGGCGCGGCGGCCCTGAATATCGAAGACTTGCCCGAGTTTTCCGCCACCTTGCAATACGTGGCGCGCATCGAGGAATTGGACCGGGTGCTGCATGCCCTGGAGCGCCTGAAGTCGAACGACGCCCCCGCCTCGGGCGAGGATCTGGCGCTGGTGGTGCGGGTCTTGCTGGGAGCCGACGTCAATGGCAACGCCACCCGGACGGCCGAGCTGTTCCGGGAAGTGGCGAAGGGCGCCCCCGCGCTCAACATCGAACCGCTGCGACAGGCCGCCACTTGCTCGCTGCAATTGGCCTTGAAGGCAACGTACGCGCGCCTGTTCGCCGGCAACGGCTTGCTCAAGGCCGAGCAGGCGATCGGGCAAGGTTCGACCGCGCTGCTGGAGGGCAAGGCGAAATCCTCGGACCTGGCCGCCTCCATCGAAGTCTGGCAAACCTTGCGCATGGCGCTGCACGATGAAGAGGCGTATTTCACTCCCGGCAAGGGAGGCTGGATGCGCCGCCGCGGCTTGCAACTGGGACAGGCGCACGATGGCTTGATGCAAAAAATCCAGTCTGTCTCCCTGCTCGGCACGGACGTCGCCGGCGCCGCGCAAAAGCAGGCCGCGGATAATTTCACCGGCTTCCTGGCGGCCTGGGACGCCAGTCAGTCGGCCGACAGCTACGTCCAGGGCCAGAGCGGGGGCTTGCTGTGGTCCGACACCAGCTCTTCGTGGTCCTTTTCGGCCGACCGCAAGGCCCTGCTGGAAGCCCTGTCGGCCCTGCTGTCCCAGCCGTTCATGCACATGAATAATCTGGCCCGCTTTCCCGAGGTGCCGGCCGGGTCCACGGTGAGCTGGGATCACGTCCGGCTCGACCGCGCCCTGGCCCTGGCGGACGCGCGCAAGCGCTTCCAGACTGAAGCGCTGGGCAAGTTTCCCGCCATGCTGCAAACGCCGGCCGCGGCCCTGGCCGACGCCGCCCTGGCGGAAACGGCGCGCGACCTCTTGTCGCAAGCCTTCCTGGTGTCGAGCGCGGAAATCCAGCCGCCGGCAAGCGAGGCCGACCGGTCGCGCGTCTTGCGCCTGAAGGCTTGGCTGCAAGAGCTGGGCGCCGAGGGCGTGGCCGACAACCTGGGCGCCGTGCTGGCCACGGATGCCATGTCGCGCCTGCAACTACTGGACCGCACGTTCGCGCGCGCCGAAGTCTTCGTGCCCAGCGATCAATCGTTCCGCTCCTGGAAAGGCGAAAAAGTGCCCTTGCTGGTTGCCTTTGGCGCCTTCGACGCGGCCAACCTGGGCGCCTATGTCTCGCAGCAGCTGACCTTCATCGAAGCGTCCGGCAAGGAAGCGGAAGGCTTGCTGCAGCAACTGGGCTCGGTGCCGGCCGGCAATCCCGTAGTCGAGCGCTGGCAAGGCGTGGTGGCGGACTTGAATCGCTACCACCTGAAAAGCCCCACCAGCAACCTGCTGAGCCTGGAGCGCTTCGTGCTGGCGGGCGGCGCCGACCTGGACCTGGCCAATTGCCTGGACCGGCTGTCGGCCGGCGTGGCCCAGCGCCGCGCCAGCGACGTGTTCGCCGAACGGCTGCAAATGCTGCAGAGCGGCCTGTATTTCCGCTGCCGCGACCTCAAGCAGACGGAATACCAGGATGCCTGGACCCGCTTCGCGGATGCCTTCAACCACGACCTGTCTTACCGCTATCCATTCAGGGCGGCGGTGCTGGACCCGTCCGACAAGCACGCGGCGCTCGAGCACGCCTTCGCCGAAGTCGACGAAGTGGGCGCCACCCTGAAGCTGTTCGACCGTTCGCACGTGCTGGCCACCGCCGCGCTGCGCGACCAGTCGCGCCCGGGCGGCAGCGCCGCGGTGCGCAAGGCCGACGAGCAAATGCAAAGGGTGCGCGAATTCCTGGCGCCGCTGTTCCCGGTGGAAGAAAACCAGGTCGCGGGCCTGGACTTGAACGTGGAATTCCGCGCCAACCGGGGCGCCGAAATCGACGGCAACACCATCATCGACTGGATCTTGAGCGTCGGCCCGCAAACGCTGCGCCAGCGCGATCCGGCCCGCGCGCTGCGCTGGGAACCGGGCATGCCGATCGTCTTTTCGCTGCGCGTGGCGCAGGACGGCCCGGTCATTCCCAAGGTCGACCCCGGCCGTCCCGGCATGAGCGTGGAAGAGCGCACCGTCCACTACCGTTTCGACGATCCCTGGGCCTTGCTCACCTTCATCGGCGCGCAGCGCGACACCGACGCGGCGGACGCCCGCTCGCAACTGCTGCGCTTTGAATTTCCCCAGGCGATCAGCAGCGACGCCCTGGGCCAGGCGGCGCGGCAGTCGCGCGCCCGCGTCTTCCTGCGCCTGACCGTGAGCGCGGCCGGCAAGCGCGCGCCGCTGGCCTGGCCGGGCGCGTTTCCGGTGCGGGTGCCGGCATGGTGAAGGCCGCCCGTTGCCCCCTGGACGGCGGCGCCCGCCGTCCGCCCTTAGGGCTCGTCAATGAATAACTTGGCGATCTGGCCGAAAAAAACGTTCAAGTTAATTGTTTATGAGTCCTTACATTCACCGCCACCTTGAGGGCCGCCATGACCACCATCCCCAGCCCCGTTCGCGTCGCGGTATTCGGCAGTTTTTACCGCGGCTTCCATGTCTTGAGCGAATTGCTCAAGGGACCGCTGGCCGGGCGCCTGCGGATCGTCGGCCTCGCCACCGACGACGTCAGCTCCAATTTTGTCAGCCGCGACCGGCGCGTGTGGAGCTATCCGCACCAGTACGAAGAAGAAACCATGGTTGAGAACCTGGCGGCGGAACACGGCATTTCCACCTTCAAGGGGCGCGTCAAGACGGCCGAGTTTTACCAACTGTACGAACAGGAGTGGCGCCCCGACATCTGCATCTCGGCCACCTTCGGGCAGCGCATCGACGCCCGCATCTTTTCCCTCCCGCAAATGGGATTTTACAATCTGCACCCCTGCATCGACGACGGCTGGCCGTCCCGGTACGCGGGGCCGAATCCCTTCCAGGGCTTGCTGGAAGATCGCTCCGACCATCTCGTCATCGTCATGCACGAGATCGACGATGGCTTCGACACCGGCAAACTGGTCGCCATGTCGGAAAAAATATTTTTCCCGCCGCACGCCTCCGTGATCGACTTGCACAAATCGTCTTCACCCCTGGCGGCCAAGTTCTTTGCCCAGGAACTCGATAAATTGCTGGCGGCGCGGGCGATTTCCCATGCGGCGGCATCGGCATAACGCGATCGAGCCCGCTTCCATGTCCAATCAAAAGAAACTCTTCTCGGGCAATCTATGGGAGGTCTACGACAAAGCGCGCCTGTTTTTGTTCGACCTCCCCCGTCCACCCGTTGCGCCCACGCCGATCGTTCCCATGATGCCACCCAGCTTGCCGACCCCGCTCACGCACCTGCCTTCCGAGTACCTGGAAGAATTGAAACTGTTGCTGAAACCGATAGCGGCCGAGCCGCCCTGTGGCCCGGCCCTGCGTTTCGATCCCGTTTTCACGGAAATTCGCCTGGCGCGCGAAGAGGACGACCCCAGCCTGCCGATGGGGCAGTGGGAGCGGCCGCTCAAGCGCGCCGACTGGCCCCTGATCGAGTCGCGCTGCAAGGCCATGCTGACCAGCCGCAGCAAGGATTTGCAACTGGCCGCCTGGCTGCTGGAAGCCTGGACGCGGCAGCACGCCTTCGCCGGCCTGTATCGGGGGCTGGGCTTGATCGACAGATTGCTGCGCCGCTTCTGGGAGCCGTTGCATCCGATGATCGAAGACGACGACGATTGCGATGCCCGCATCGCGCCGCTGGAGTGGCTCAACGAATCGCTGGCGGCGACCTTGAAGGTGCAGGTGGCCCTGCTGAATTTTTCCGGCCGCAAGCCACCCAAGCTCACCTTTGCCGACTGGGAGCGCATGACGGCCAAGGAATTGGCGGCCCAGGGTCACGTGCCCGAAGCGAAGCCGGGCGATGTGGTCGAAGCCTACACGCGCGAAGAAATCATCGCCTACGCGCGCCAGCACATGGCGCCGGACGTGGAAGGCGAGATCGACTTCGTGCGGCAATGCATCGTCCAGCTGGGCTCCATGCAAACCTTTGTCGATGAGAAACTGGGCGCGCAGGCGCCGAATCTGTCGAAACTGCACGGGACCCTGGATGCCATCGAAAGAGTTCTCACACAACTGCTTCCCGAGCGAAAAGAAGAAGATATGACGCTAGAAACCCCGCAAGGCCTGGATTTCACCCCGGAAGCCCAGGACGCCACACCCGTGGCCGGCGCTCCGGCCGGCGCCGCGCCGGCGGCGCAGGTTCCGCTCTCCGGTTGGAAAAATCGCCACGAAGCCTATGCGACCCTGGGCGCCATCGCGGATTATTTGAGCCTCGTCGAACCGCACAGTCCGACGCCTTATTTGCTGCGCCGGGCGGTCAATTGGGGACGCATGCCGCTGCCCGAACTGATGGCGGAAATCATCCGCGAAGAGGGCGATTTGAATCGCCTCATGAATGTGCTGGGCTTGAAGGAGTAGGCTGCCCGCCAGCACCGCCCGGCGCCGGCCGCGCCACCCTCATCCGGCCCGTCGCGAGCGGGGCCGCCAACGGTCGTCGCTGACGTTTTCGCGATCCGGGCGCGCGCGTCTGTTGGCTTCCCGTCTGCTTCCCTGTGTGACACTCCCGGTTTCCGTTGCGGGCTCGGGCCGCGTCCCTTCCTTGGCGTCGGCGGCCGGCGTCGCGGCGTCGGGCCCGCCATCGTGCGCCGCGGTGCCGGCCGATGCATCGCCGGCGGATTGCGAGCCGGCCAGCGCATCGGCGGGCGCCGCCGGCGCCGCATTGGACACCGCAAGCTCGGGCGCCACGCGCGCCGTCGCTCCCGCCGCGCCGAGGGGCGGGGCGCCATCAGCGGCGTTTTGGTGCGCGCGCGTTGCCGACGCCTGGCCGTCCACCGTTTCAGGCGCGGGCGCGGCGCCGCCGGCGTCGCGTTGATCCTGCCGCGACCCGCTTCCGGCGCCGCTCGCCGGCGCCGCCGTCCCGGAGATGCCGTCGCGCGCGGCGCCGGCATCTTGCGCCCTGGCGTGGGCGGGGCTGGTCGCTTCCACCGCCGGCGTCGCGCCGGCGGACGCCGATGCGGCGCCGGTTGACACCGATGGCGGCGCCGCCGTCGATTCGGCCTGCGTATTTGTCGCCGCCGCCTTGGGCACGGGCGCCGCATCGCGCATGCCAGCCTGCGCAGGGGCGCCCGCGCCAGCCGTCTGTGTCTCGGACGACGGCGACGCGTCGGCGCCGGAGGAGGGGGCCGCCGTGGCCGTACCATCGCGTGCGGGTACCGCGGCTTCGGCGGCATTGTCGCCCGCAACCGGCACTTCGCTGGCGCCAGTTGCCCCGCTCGCTGGCTGCGACTCCTGGTCCGAGGGCTGGCTGGCGGGCGCCGCCGTCGATTCGGTGCCCACCGGCGCGGACGGAGGCGCGCCATCGGAATGCGTCGGCTCGGCCTTCCCGGGAACCGCGCCAGCGCCATCGTCCGCTGGTTTGGCCTGGGACGACGCGTCGGCTTGCTTCGTAGCCGCGGGTTCGGCTTGCGCATCGGCCGCGGTACCGCTACTTGCGCTTTGTCCTGTCGTTCCGGCCGGTTGCGCAGACTCGGACGCCGCCGCCGCGACCGGCGCGCCGGTATCGGCCGCCGCTGTTTGCGTGGCATCGGGCGCCGTCGTAGCCGCCGATGACGGCGGTGTATCGCCCGCCGCAGCTTGCGCGGATTCGGGCGCCGCCGCCGCGACTGGTGCGCTGGATTCGGTCGCCGCGGTTTGCTTGGCATCGGGCGCAGTCGTAGCCGCCGATGACGCCGGTGTATCGCCCGCCGCGGGCTGCGCGGATTCG
>DMYQ01000335.1 GCA_003482555.1 Janthinobacterium sp.
ACAGGTAATTAGCCGTTTCCGTCAACCCCCTAGTTTCCTTACACCACCTTTTCCGGCCGTCCCCATCGCCTTGCAACTACTTGATTTCGCTAGCGTTTCAGCGGGGAGGCGAACTATATCAAAGACCATCGAACTTTGGCAAGCGTTTTTCCAGGAAAGCGTGCATGCCCTCTTTCTGGGCTGGCGTACCGAAGGCGGCGTGGAACAGGCGACGCTCGTATGCGACGCCTTCCGTCAAGGTCGTTTCAAATGCGCGATTGACGGAATCCTTGATCAACATCGCCACCGAAGTGGGCATGGCGGCGATGGTCGCGGCGGCGGCCAGCGACTCTTCCATCAACTTGTCGGCGGCCACGACGCGCGATACCAGGCCGGTGCGCTCCGCCTCGGCCGCGTCGATGACGCGCGCGGTCAGCAGCAAATCCATGGCCTTGGCCTTGCCGATCGCCCGCGGCAGACGCTGCGTGCCGCCGGCGCCAGGCGTGACGCCGACCTTGATTTCCGGCTGGCCAAACTTGGCCGTGTCGGCGGCGATGATGAAGTCGCACATCATCGCCAATTCGCAGCCGCCGCCCAGGGCATAACCGGCAACGGCGCCGATGACAGGTTTACGCACGCGCAGGATGTGTTCCCAGTTGCGCGTGATGTAATTGTCTTTATAGGTGTCCGGATAGGTATAGTCGGCCATGGCCGCGATGTCGGCGCCCGCCGCGAACGCTTTTTCGCTGCCGGTCAGGATGATGCAAGCGATGTTGGCGTCGGCGTCGAACTTGTACAGGGCGTCGCCCAGCTCGTTCATCATGCGTTCATTGAGCGCGTTCAGCGCTTTCGGGCGGTTCAGGCGAATCAGCGCGACTTTGTCGTGCATTTCGATGATCAGATCTTCGTATTGCATGAGGCTCTCCTAGGGATGGGACACGATAGCGGCGATTGTAGCGGTTATCGATCGGGACGGCGATGCGGCTCCCGATTATTTCGATGCCGTCCGTCAGGCGTGCGCAGGCATTGCGGACAAGGCGTCTACACTGGATGGGAATTTCTCCAGCGATGCTGATCAGGCCCAATTTGATGTACATCAAGGTAATTGGCGGCCCGTATCCATAAGCTGGCACATCTATATAAACGGAGATTGCCATGTTCAAAACCATCCTGCTGCCAACCGACGGCTCGGAATTGTCGGAAAAAGCCACCGCCACGGCCATCCAATTCGCCCAATTGAATCAAGCCAAGATCGTCGCCATCAGCGTCGTGCAACCGTTTCCGTTTTCGCCCATGGCCGATGGCGGCATCGTCATCGACGCCGGACTCTACGAGCGGCAAATGCAGGAAGCGGCCCAGCGCAGCCTCGACAAGGTCGGCAGGGCGGCCCAAGCCGCCAACGTCCCCTTCGAAGGCGTGGTCGCGCTATCGATCAGCCCCTACGAGGAAATCGTCGCCGCCGCGAGCAAGCACAACTGCGACATCATCCTGATGGCCTCGCACGGCCGCACCGGCTTGAACAAGCTCTTCCTGGGCAGCGAAACCCAGAAAGTGCTGGCCCACACCACCTTGCCGGTGATGGTCTTGCGCTAAACGCCTGCCGCTCCGGGGGCTGGAGTCTGTTTCGGCAGCAAGATCCAGACCTTGCCGCTTTGCTTCATGCGGCCGGCGTTTTCCGACGCCTCCGCGCCGAAGCCAAAGAAATAATCGACCCGGATCGGTCCCCGGATGGCGCCCCCCGTATCTTGCGCCATCACCAGGCGCTGCATCGGGATGTCGCTGTTGGCCTGCGTCGTCGACAGGAACAGCGGCACGCCCAGCGGCACGAATTTGACGTCCACCGCGACCGAGCGCTGCGGCGTCAAAGCCACACCCAGCGCGCCCTTCGGCCCCACTTTCGGATCCGGCAAACGCTCTTCCTTGAAAAACACATAGCTCGGGTTGGCGTTGAACAACTCCTGCTGACGGCTGGGATGGCCGGCGATCCACGCCTTGATGCCCTGGGCCGAGGCTTGATCCAGGCTCAACTCACCCTTGTCGACCAGATAGCGGCCGATCGACTTGTATGGATATCCGTTCTGGTCGGCGTAGGCGATGCGCACCGTTTCCGGGCTATCCGTCAATTGCACCCGGCCCGAACCCTGCACTTGCAGGAAAAACGCTTCCACCGCGTCGTCCACCCACATCAATTCCTTGCCCGCCGCGCCGGTGGCGGCCTCGATCTCGGCCCGCGTCGAATACGGCAGCACTTTCTTGCCCACCAGGCGCCCGCGCAAGCGCATGCCTTTCAATTCGGGATAGACGCTGGCGAGGTCGACCGTGACCAGATCGTCCGGTACCCGATACAGCGGAGTCTGGTAGGGCCCGCCCCGCTTGCGCGCGCCATGCAGCAGCGGCTCGTAATACCCTGTGACGAGGCCGCTATCAGCGCCATCGGCGGCTAGCACCCGGTTCGGCACGAAGAACGTCTCGAAAAACAGACGGATGGCGCTGTCGTCGTCCCCCTTGACTTGAAGCGCGATCGCGCACGCCTCTTTCCAGTCGGGCCGCTTGCCCAGCACGCGGCAAGATGACAGGAAAGCCGGCCACGCCGCCACCATATCGTCCCTGTCCCAGCCCGGCAGCGCCGAAAAGCTGACGGGAAGAAATTGCGGCGCCAGCGCGGGCGGAATCCGCTCCGGCACGGCCGGCACCGCCTTGACGGGGGGCGTGGGCGGTGCAGCCTTCTTTGGCGGGGCGCCGGTGCAAGCGGCCAGGGAAAGCGCGACGGCGCCCAGCGAAGCGAGTAAACTATTGCGTGTAAATGACATGGGGAATGATATGTGGGTATTGATGTTGGAAGCGGTCTTCGCGTTTTTCTTATTTGTGTTCATCGTCTGGTGGACCATGTTTTCGGGCCAGAAACCGAACCGGGCGCCCAAGCCCCGGCCTGAAGCCACGCCGACCGACAAGGTCGAATAGTACCGCGCGCGCCCTTCAATGCAGGGTGCGCGGCAGCGACAGCACGAATTCCGGCACCTTGGCCTCGAACTGGTGACCGTCTTCCGCGACGCAGAAATACTCGCCCACCATCGAACCCTGGGGCGTCGCCAGCGCGGTGCCGCTGGTATATTCGAATTGCTCGCCCGGTTGCAGCAGCGGCTGATGACCGACCACGCCCAGGCCCCGTACTTCTTCCGTGTGATTGCTGGCATCCGTGATGACCCAATGGCGCGATATCAGTTGCGCGGCCACCGTTCCCGTATTCTTGATTGTCACGGAATAGGTGAACACATAACTGGTGCGCTCGGGATCGGACTGTTCCGGCAAATATTGCGTTCGAACGGAAACAGTAAATTCATAAGAAGCCATCGATATTCCTCAAGTAAAGCTGCCGCCACCAGTGCGGGCAATTAATTTGTTGACAAGTACTATTGCACCGCAAATCCCCGCGCCCCGCAAGAGTGTCGCGAAAAAATGCCAGGCCAGGGACACAGGCAAGTGAACAGCCGGGGCTTTCAGGCACGGGCCGGCTCAGCCAAGCGTAAAATAGCGCATCTTAATCCATCGCAAGCCCACACCATGACCACTTTCCGCATCGCTCCCAGCATTTTATCCGCCGACTTCGCCCGCCTGGGCGAGGAAGTGCGCAACGTCGTCACGGCCGGCGCCGACATCATTCATTTTGACGTCATGGATAACCATTATGTTCCCAACTTGACGATAGGACCGATGATTTGTCAAGCCATCCGTCCGCACGTGCAAGTGCCGATCGACGTGCACCTGATGGTCAAGCCGGTCGACCGCCTGATTCCAGACTTCGCCAAGGCCGGCGCCAACATCATCACCTTCCACCCGGAAGCGTCGGAACACATCGACCGCTCGCTGCAACTGATACGCGACAACGGCTGCAAGGCCGGCCTGGTGTTCAACCCGGGCACGCCGCTGCACTTCCTCGAACACGTGATGGACAAGATCGACATCATCCTCATCATGTCCGTCAATCCCGGCTTCGGCGGCCAATCCTTCATCCCGGAAGCGCTCAAGAAGATCGCCATGGCGCGCCGCCTGATCGACGATTCTGGCCGCGACATCATGCTTGAAGTGGACGGCGGCATCAAGATCGACAATATCGCGGCGGCGGCGGCGGCCGGCGCCGACACCTTCGTGGCCGGCTCCGCCATCTTCGGCCAGCCCGACTACAAGGCCGTCATCGACGCCATGCGCGCGCAACTGGCGAACGCATAAGATGAGGACCCTGGCGCCGGCCAACGTCCTCGGCGGCGTGCGCGCCGCCATCATCGACCTGGACGGCACCATGCTCGACACCGTGCCCGATTTCCACGTCGCCATCAACGCCATGCGGGAAGAAACCGGGCTGGCGCCCATCAGCGCGGACAGCATCAAGCTGATGGTCGGCAAGGGTTCGGAAAACCTGATCCGCGCCGTGCTGGCCCTCGACTTCGACACCGCCGGCGTGACCGCCCGCTTCGACGCCGCCATGGACGCCTACCAGCGCCACTACCTGGCCATCAACGGCGACTTCAGCGTCCTCTATCCGGACGTGCTGGCCGGACTCGAGGCCTTGAAGGCGGCCGGCCTGCGCCTGGCGTGCGTGACCAACAAACCGATCGCCTTTGCCCTGCCCCTGCTGCGGCAAAAAGGCTTGGCCGGCTATTTCGACGTCGTCTACGGCGGCGACTCGCTGGCGCGCAAGAAACCCGACCCCCTGCCCCTGCAACAAGTGTGCCGCGACTTCGGCCTGGCGCCCGCGCAAGTGGTGGCCATCGGCGACTCGTCCAACGACGCCCAGGCGGCGCGGGCGGCCGGTTGTCCCGTCCTGACGGTGCCGTACGGCTACAATCACGGACACTCTATACATGACACCGATTCGGATGGTATAGTTGACACGCTGCTGGAAGCGGCCAAGCTCCTTGGTCTGCACGGCAACCCAACGCACACACAACATGTTTCTTGACAAAAAACACACTGTCACACAAACCGGCTCGATTGAGGCCTGGCTTTGGCGACGCTGGCAATCCTGGGCCAAGTGACCCCGTATTGACTGCTGCCGGCTGCCTTCGCGCATACGGCAGGTTTTTTGCAAACCCACCGCCACCCCTGGCGGCATGGAGAGAATCATGACCGAACTCGAATTCAAATCGCTGGCCACCGAAGGCTACAACCGCGTCCCCCTGATCGCGGAAGCCTTCGCCGACCTGGAAACCCCGCTCACCCTGTACCTGAAACTGGCGCAAACCCAGAGCGGCGGCAAGAACACCTTCCTGCTCGAATCGGTGGTGGGCGGCGAGCGCTTCGGGCGCTACTCTTTCATCGGCCTGCCGGCCACGACGGTGCTGCGCAGCTTCGGCACGCGCACCGAAATCGTCAAGAACGGCGCCGTCATCGAAACCCACGAAGGCAATCCGCTCGACTTCATCGAACAGTATCAAGCCCGCTTCAAGGTCGCGCTGCGCCCCGGCATGCCGCGCTTTTGCGGTGGCCTGGCCGGCTACTTCGGCTACGACACCGTGCGCCACATCGAGAAAAAGCTGGCCGACAGCATGCCGCCGGACGACCTGGGCCTGCCCGACATCCAGCTGATGGTGACCGAGGAACTGGCCGTCATCGACAATCTGTCGGGCAAGCTGTACCTGATCGTCTACGCCGACACCACCCAGCCGGAGTCGTTCTCGAAGGCGCGCCAGCGCCTCAAGGACTTGCGCATGATGCTGCGCCGCGGCGTCGACGCGCCCGTCACCTCGAGCTCCGTGCGCACCGAAATCATGCGCGACTTCAGCAAGGAAGACTATCTGAAGGCCGTCGCCAAGGCCCACGAATACGTCATGGCCGGCGACTTGATGCAGGTGCAGATCGGCCAGCGCCTGCGCAAGCCCTACGTCGATTCGCCGCTCACCCTGTACCGCGCGCTGCGCTCGCTCAATCCCTCGCCGTATATGTACTTCTACAATTTCGGCGACATGCAGATCGTCGGCGCCTCGCCCGAGATCCTGGTGCGCAATGAAACGGCTTCCGACGGCGGCAAGAAAGTCACCCTGCGCCCGATCGCCGGCACCCGCCCGCGCGGCGCCACGCCCGAGCGCGACGCCGAGCTGTCGAAAGAGCTGCTCGCCGATCCCAAAGAAATCGCCGAACACGTGATGCTGATCGACCTGGCCCGCAACGACCTCGGTCGCATCTCTGAAATCGGCAGCGTCAAGGTCACCGACCGCCTGGTGATCGAAAAATACTCGCACGTCCAGCACATCGTCTCAAACGTCGAGGGCACCCTGAAAAAAGGCTTGTCGAACCTGGACGTGCTGCGCGCCACCTTCCCGGCCGGCACCCTGACCGGCGCGCCCAAGGTGCGGGCGATGGAAGTGATCGACGAACTGGAATTGAGCAAGCGCGGCATCTACGGCGGCGCCTGCGGCTACCTCTCCTTCGGTGGCGAAATGGACGTGGCGATCGCCATCCGCACCGGCGTGATCAAGGACGGCATGCTGTACGTGCAGGCCGCGGCCGGCATCGTGGCCGACTCCATCCCCGAAATGGAATGGCTGGAAACCGAAAACAAGGCGCGCGCCGTTCTGCGCGCCGCCGAACAAGTGCAAGATGGCCTGGATGGGGAGTTCTGAGATGCTGCTCATGATCGACAACTACGACTCCTTCACCTATAACCTGGTGCAGTATTTCGGCGAACTGGGCGAAGACGTGCGCACGGTGCGCAACGATGAAATCACCCTGGCCGAGATCGAGGCCCTGGGCCCGGATCGCATCTGCATTTCGCCGGGGCCGAAAACCCCGGCCCAGGCCGGCATCTCGGTGCCCATCCTCCAGCATTTCGCCGGCAAGCTGCCCATCCTCGGCGTCTGCCTGGGCCACCAGGCCATAGGCGCCGCTTTCGGCGGCCAGGTGATCCGCGCCAAGCAAGTCATGCATGGCAAAACTTCATTGATCGCGCATACCGGCGTGGGCGTCTTCAGCGGCTTGCCCAGCCCCTTCACGGTGATCCGTTATCACTCGCTGGCCATCGAAAGGGCCAGCCTGCCGTCCTGCCTGGAAGTGACGGCATGGACCGACGACGGTGAAATCATGGGCGTGCGCCACCGGGAATTCGACATCGAGGGCGTGCAATTCCATCCTGAATCGATCCTGTCCGAGCACGGCCACGCGCTGTTGAAGAACTTTCTCGAGCGCTGAGCGGCGGCGCGCCCGCGCGCGCCCCCGACTCCTCCGCTTTGCGCCATCATTGAAGAAGGAAGCACCATGCCGATCACCCATCAAGAAGCGCTGCTGCGCTGTATCGAACACCGCGAAATTTTCCACGACGAGATGCTGCACCTGTTCCGCCAGATCATGTCGGGCGAGATGTCGCCGACCATGATCGCGGCCCTGACCATGGGCTTGCGCGTGAAAAAGGAAACCATCGGCGAGATCGCCGCCGCCGCCCAGGTAATGCGCGAATTCTCGACCAAGGTGCCGATGGCCGACACCACCCACCTGCTCGACATCGTCGGCACCGGCGGCGACGGCGCCAACACCTTCAATATTTCAACCGCCTCCATGTTTGTCGCGGCCGCCGCCGGCGCGCGCGTGGCCAAGCACGGCGGGCGCAGCGTCTCGTCTTCCTCGGGCAGCGCCGACGTGCTCGAAGCGCTGGGCGCCAACATCAACCTGCAACCGGAGCAAATCGCCCAGTCCATCGCCCAGACCGGCATCGGCTTCATGTTCGCGCCCAACCACCACGCCGCCATGAAGCACGCGGCGCCGGTGCGGCGCGAGCTGGGCGTGCGCACCATCTTCAATATCCTGGGGCCGCTGACCAATCCGGCCGGCGCCCCCAACATCCTGATGGGCGTCTTTCACGCCGATCTGGTCGGCATCCAGGTGCGCGTGCTGCAGCGCCTCGGCGCCCAGCACGCCGTGGTGGTCTGGGGCCGCGACAATATGGATGAAGTCTCGCTCGGCGCCGGCACCCTGGTGGGCGAACTGGTGAACGGCGAAATCCGCGAATACGAAATCCACCCGGAAGACTTCGGCCTGCAAATGATCGCCAGCCGCAATCTGAAGGTGGCGGGCGCCGCCGAGTCGAAGGAAAAGATCCTGGAAGCCTTGAGCGGCGCGCCCGGTCCGGCCTATGACATCGTCGCCCTGAACGCCGGCACCGCCCTGTACGCGGCCGGCGTCGCCGCCTCCATCGAAGACGGCCTGGCCAAGGCGCGCGCCGTCATCCTGTCCGGCGCGGCCACGGCCAGGCTGGCGCAGTTCGTGCAAGTGACGCAGCAGCTCGGCGCCCGCTAAGCGGTAGCGGCGCCAGCCTTGTCTCTGCCGCCCTCGCCGCTTAGGCCGCGCCGATTCCAGCCTCCGCTCAAAGAAAGCCCATCATGTTCGGTATCCAGAATCTTCCCCTCTTCATCATCTCCGGGCTGGCGCTCAATATCCTGCCCGGCCCGGATTCGCTGCTGGTCGTGGCGCGCAGCGCGACCCAGGGCTGGCGCGCCGGCTCGGCCGCCGCGCTCGGCATCGGCAGCGGCACCATGGTGCACGTGCTGGCCGCCGCCGTCGGCCTGTCGGCGCTGCTGTCGACCTCGGCCGCCGCGTTCACGGCTGTCAAATGGGTGGGCGCCGCCTACATCGTGTATGTCGGCATGAACCTGCTGCGCCAGCGGCGCGCCGCCGCGCCATCGTCGACATTGGCACGGCCGGCGCCGCTGCCCTACCGGAAAATCTACTTCCAGGGCTTCCTCACCAATGTGCTCAATCCGAAGGTGGCGCTGTTTTTCCTCGCCTTCGTGCCGCAGTTTATCGCCGCCGACGCCGCCAGCAAGCCGCTCGCCTTCATCGTCCTCGGCTGCATTTTCAATGTCAACGGCATGCTCTGGTGTAACGGGCTGGCCGTGTTCAGCGCCTTCGCCAGCGCGCGCCTGCGGATAAAACCGCGCGTGGGCGCCTGGCTGGCGCGCGTCACCGGCGGCCTGTTCATCGCCCTCGGCCTGAAACTGGCCCTGTCCGAGTCACACTGAGTTCCCATTCCCCTTTATTTGGCACCCATCATGTCCGACATCCTCAATAAAATCCTCTCCCTCAAAGCCGACGAAGTCGCCGCCGCGAAAAAACACCGCGGCTACGCCAGCCTGCGTGCCGAAGTGGAAGCCGACCTCGAACTGCGCCGCAATCTGCGCGACTTCGAAGCCAGCCTGCGCCAGCATATCGCCGCCGGCGACGCCGCCGTGATCGCCGAAGTGAAAAAGGCGTCGCCCTCGAAAGGCGTGCTGCGCGCAGACTTCCGTCCGGCCGACATTGCCGCCAGCTACGCGGCCCACGGCGCGGCCTGCCTGTCGGTGCTGACCGACGTCCACTTCTTCCAGGGCGCCACTGAATATCTGCAACAAGCGCGCGCCGCCTGCGCCATTCCAGTGCTGCGCAAGGACTTCATGATCGATATGTACCAGGTCTATGAAGCGCGCGCCATGGGCGCCGACTGCATCCTGCTGATCGTCGCGGCCCTCGACCACGGCCTGATGGCCGAGCTGGAGGCCTGCGCGCACGAGCTGGGCATGGGCGTGCTGATCGAGGCCCACGACGGCGACGAGCTGGACGCGGCCCTGAAACTGCGCAGCGCCATGGTCGGCATCAACAACCGCAATTTGCGCACCTTCGCCACCTCGCTGCAAACGACGCTCGACCTGCTGCCGCGCATCCCGGCGGACAAACTGATCATTACCGAATCTGGTATTCTCGTTCCTGAAGACGTGCAAAAGATGCGCGCCGCGAATGTGCACGCCTTCCTGGTCGGCGAAGCGTTCATGCGCGCGCCCGATCCCGGCGTCGAATTGCGGCGCCTGTTCAGCTAAAGGAGATGGCGATGGATTCAGCTCGCAAACGCGGCGCCGCTGCGGTGTTCGCCGTGCTGCTGGCGGCTTGCCAGAAGGCGCCGCCGCGGGCCCCGCCCGCGCCGACCATAGGCGCCGCGCCGCCCGCCGCCAGTCCCGCCCGGGTCGCGCCGGCCGCGCCGATGAACAGCATCGACGACTATAAAGTCCTGGTGGCCCAACAAATCCTGGACGCCAATCCCGCCCTCACCTTCAGCGGCCGGTTGCCGCCCATGCTGCCGGCCATCGTCGTCGTCAACATCAGCATCGACCGGGATGGCACCCTGGCCGGCGTCAGCATCAAGCGTTCGCGCGACAATGAAGCGTCGAAGGTGGCGCTGGCGGCCGTCAGGAAAAGCGGAGCGCCGTTCGCCAAACCGCTGCACCTGCTACGCCACGGACACAAGACGCTGGATTTTTCCGAAACTTTTCTGTTCAACGAGCACTATCGCTTCCAGCTGCGTACCCTGGCCGGCCCGCAGTAAGCGCGCCGTTGCCGTTCTGGCCGGGCGCCGCCTCCGCCAGTTCGACACGGTTGCGCCCGTTTGCCTTGGCGCGGTACAGGGCGGCGTCGGCCCGCGCCAGCACGCCATCGAGCGTTTCCTGCGGATCGAGCTGGCAGGCGATGCCGATGCTGACGGTGTAAGCCGGCAGTTGTTCGCCGGCCGCCTGGCGTAGCGAAGCCTGGATGCGCGACGCCACCAGCAGCGCGCGCTCGACGCGCGTGTCGGGCAGCAGCACGATGAATTCCTCGCCGCCGAAGCGGGCCACGTCGTCGCTTTCGCGCAGCGCGTGGCCGATCTTGCGCGCCACCTGCACCAGAACCCGGTCGCCCATGCCATGGCCATAGCGGTCGTTGATCGCCTTGAAGTGATCCAGGTCGATGCTCAGCAGGGTGAGCGGACGGGCTTCGCGCCACAAGTTGGCCTTTTCCTTCGCGTAGACGGCGCCGAAGCCGCGCCGGTTCAGCACATCGGTGAGCGGATCGTGGGTTGAGCGTTGCTCGAGGATGGTTTGCAGGCGGCGCGTGGCGACCGTCAGGAAGCCGACCGTCAGCAGCAGCGCCATGAAATTGGCGGCCGCCAGATACAGGCTGGCGAGAGTGCCGCTCTTGAGAAAATCGATGCCGGTGCCGCCGAAGCGCAGCGCCACCACGCCGCGCGTGAACACCACCACCGACTGCGTCAGCATCAGGAAACCGAAGAAATAGGTGGAAAAATGGCGTTCGCCGTGGCGCACGATCAGCGCCAGCTGGACCCCGTAAAACACCAGCACCAGGAAGGAAAAAGCGGCCAGGCGCACGGCAAAGTCCGGACGCGCCAGCAACCACCAGGCCAGGCTGGCCATGCCGCACAACCAGACCGCGTGGAACAGGCGCCAACTGGGCCGGCGCCGGTAAAATTTTTGCGTACCTATCATCGACAAGCCTATGCCCCACAGCAGGGCGGCGTTCGAGGACAGCAGCGCCACCCCTTCCGGCAGCACCTCGCGCGCACTGAACAGTAGCGAGGCGGCCACCAGGAACAGCAAGCCCTGCGACCATTGTCCGAGGCCCTTCACTTCGCTGCGAAAGCTGCGGTGCACGGAAAACAGGACGATACTCATCACACCGCACATGAGGGTGGTCATCAACATAATCGTGCGAGGATCGAGCGCGGTCACTGGTGGCGATGGTGTTTCGACTATAGGAATCGAATAAATGAAAATACGCGATTTTAGCGCAAAACTTGTGATTTTGAAATTTATTATGACCGGCGGCAATCCCGGAGTCAGGCCCGACTCGCGGTTTCCACTGGAAAAACCGTGAATGCGAGACCCGACCCCATTGTTGCATTGTTGCAGTGTGGCGATTAGCGGGCGGGGGCGCTGGGGCGCGCCAGGGCGGCGGTTTTTTTGCCGGGCGCGGCCAGGCTCAGGCTGATGTTCGGCACCCGTTCGCCCTGCAGGATGGCGGTAAAGCTCATCAGTTCGTCGCGCCGGAAGGCGTGGATGGCGACGGCGGCGCCGACCGGGTAGCGCCCCAGCAGCGTTTCCAGGTTGGACGGGTTGGCGCTCACGCGCAAGCCGTCCAGCGCCACCAGCGCGTCGCCCGCCGACAAGCCAGCCAGGTGGGCGGCGCCGCCCTCGTGCACCTGGGCCAGCCTGGTGTCGGCCCCGCCCAGGCCCACGTCCAGGCTTGGTTTGCCGCCCTTGCGCTGGTCCGCATATTTGACGCCGAAGGGTGCCAGCAGTTTCGCCAGCGGCAAGTCCTCGGTGCCGCGAATGTAGCGCTGGAAGAACGGTTTCATTTTCACGCCACTGATTTCATCGAACAGGGCTTCGACTTCGGCCGGCGTCACGCCGCGCCCCGCGCCCTGGTAAAAGTCGCGCCCGTAGCGCTGCCAGAGCGCTTGCATGACATCGTCGAGCGACTTTTTGCCGCCGGTTTTTGCGCGCAAGCTCAAGTCCAGCGCCAGGGCGATCAGCGCGCCCTTGGTGTAGTAGCTGACGATGGCGTTCGGCGCGTTTTCATCCTGGCGGTAGTATTTTCCCCAGGCGTCGAAGCTGGAGTCGGCCACGCTTTGTTTGCCGCGGCCGCTGCCGCGCAGTACGCTGCCCACGGTTTTCGCCATCAGCTTGAAGTAGGCCGGCTCGTCGATCAGGCCGGCCCGCACCAGCATCAAGTCATCGTAATAACTGGTCACGCCTTCGAACAGCCACAGCAGCGGGGTGTAGTTTTCCGTCTGCAAGTCGTAGGGCGCAAAGGCGGCCGGCTTGATGCGCTTCACATTCCAGGTGTGGAAATACTCGTGGCTGCACAGGCCCAGGTATTTCAGGTAACCGTCGCCGATGGCCTGGCCTTTCGGGCTCGCCGTGCTTGGCAAGTCGGCGCGGGCGCAGATCAGCGCCGTCGAGGAGCGGTGCTCCAGGCCGCCGTAGCCCTCGCCCACGGCCAGGGTCAGGAACAGGTAGCGCCGCATCGGCGCGCGCCGGCTCTTCGGCTCGAAAAAGGCGATCTGGGTTTCGCAGATCGCCTTCAGGTCGGCGCACAGGCGCGCCAGATCCAGGTTCGGCACCTGGCCACTGATGACGATATCGTGCGGCACGCCATGCGCCTTGAAGGTAGCCAGCGCGAAGTCGCCCAGTTCCACCGGGTGGTCGATCAATTCGTCGTAGTTTTGCGCCAGGTAGCTGCCGAAGCCGTAGCGCTTGGCGCCCAGTTCAGGCAGGGTGGTGGCCACGCGCCAGGTCTTGGCGGCGACTTCCAGCGAACGCTCGATGTCGACCTGGTGCGCCTCGTCTTCGCGTCCCAGCACGCGCAAGAAGACGCTGGTGCCGTTAAAAAAGGCATGGGTCTGGTCGAGGTGGGCGGTGCGCACCGACAGATCCCAGGCGTAGACTTCGTAGTGCAGGGTCAGCGGACCGGCGCACGGCGCCGCGCGCCAGCTATCCTTGTCGAGTTTCGTCAGCGCCACCGCCCCGCCGTCCGCCTCGGCGCGGATGCGCACGATGTTGCGCGCGAATTCGCGGATCATGTAACTGCCCGGTATCCACGCCGGCAGCGCGAACACCTGGCCGTCGGCGGCCGGATCGCGCACCGTCAGCGTGACTTCGAACAAATGGCCGGCCAGGTCTTTGGCGCGGATGGCGTAGGCGATGTCGGCGGTTTTCTTGGATGGTTTTTTCATGTGATTTGTGCTGTTGTGCGACGCTTGTGGCGCCAGGTCGGGCCAGGCCAGGTCGGCGGGAGTATCGATGTCTTGCGTGACGCCGGCGTCGTCGACGGCAACGTCGGTGACGGGATGGTCTTTCAGGATGGCGCGCGCGCCCTGGTCGCCGCGCAGCGCCAGCAATCGCGCCAGGTGGCGGCGGCCGAAGGCGACCGGATTGCCGCGCCGCCCCAGGTGCAGCGGCGCCGCGATGTCGGCGCCGTCGCCTAGCGCCCGCGCCAGCGCGCGCAAGGTGTCCGGCCGGACGTAAGGCATGTCGGCCAGCGCCAGCAACCAGCCCGGCGCCGCGCGCGCGCGGGCCACGGCGTGCGCCAGCGAAGCCGCCATGCCGCTGTCGGCGTCCGCGCAGACAGTCACTTCGCAGCCGAGCGCCGCCAGTTGCGCGGCCAGCCGGTCGGCGCCGGGGCGCACCACGGCGAGCACCCGCGGCAGCGCCGCCAGCAGGTTTTTCGCGCTGGCGACAGCCACCGCGTCGCCGTTCGGCAGCGCCTGCAGCAGCTTGTCGCGCGCGCCGCCGGGGTCGAAACGCCGCCCCCGCCCGGCGGCCAGCAAGATGCCGACGATCTCCACGCCGCCTATGCCGAGGCCAGGTCGAAGGGCAGCTTGCGCAGGCGCTTGCCGGTCAGCTTGAAGATGGCGTTGGCGAAGGCCGGCGCCAGCGGCGGCAGGCCCGGCTCGCCCATGCCGGTCGGCGCCGCAGTCGAGGCGACGATGTGGACCTCGACTTGCGGCATGTCGCCCATGCGCGCGACCGGGTAGTCGCCGAAGTTCTGCTGCCCGACGACGCCGTCCTTGAGGGTGATGGCCGCGCCCGGCAAGGTGGTGCCGAGCGCCATCAGGATGGCGCCCTGCACTTGCGCCTCGATGGTGAGCGGATTGACGGCCAGGTTGCAATGCACGCCGGCGCAGACCTGGTGCAGCTTCGGCACGCCGTCCTTGACCGATGCCGTGACCACGTAGGCGACCACGGAATGGAAGGACTCGTGCATGGCCACGCCCCAGGCTTGCCCTTTCGGCAAAGCCTTCTTGCCGTATCCCGACTTGGCCACGGCCAGATCCAGCGCCGCCACGTGGCGCGGGTTCTTGTCGCCCAACAGCTTCTTGCGGTAGGCGACAGCATCCATCCTGGCCAGCTGCGCCGCCTCGTCGATCAGGGTTTCCATGACGAAGGCGGTATGGGTCGAACCGACCGAACGCCACCACAGCACCGGCACGTTGGCCTTGACGTTGTGTACCGACAGATTCAACGGCAGCTCATAGGGTTCGCCCATGCCTTCGACCATGGTGCTGTCGACGCCGTTTTTCACCATGAAGGCTTCGAACGGCGTGCCGCTCAGGATCGACTGGCCGACGATGGTGTGGTTCCAGGCCAGGATATTGCCCCGCTCGTCGAGGCCGATGTCGGCCTGGTGCACGTGCGCCGGCCGGTAGTAGCCGCCCTTGATGTCGTCCTCGCGGCTCCAGATCACCTTCAGCGGCCCGCTCTTGCCGGCCGCCCGGTAAGCCTTGGCCACGTTCACCGCTTCCACCAGGTAGTCGGAAGTGGGGACCGCGCGCCGGCCGAAGCCGCCGCCCGCCATCATCGTGTGCAGCGTCACCTGTTCCAGCTTGAGGCCGGAGGTGCGGGCGATGGCGCCCTGGTCGACGCTCTGGAATTGCGAGCCGGCCCAGACGGTGCAGGAATCGGCGCGCAGCTCGACCACGCAATTGAGCGGCTCCATCGGCGCGTGCGCCAGGTAGGGGAATTCATACACTGCGCTGATTTTCCGCGGCGCCGCCGCCAGCCTGGAAATGTCGGCCACCCTGGCCGGCGTGCCGGCCGTGCGCGCCAGCGCCTTGTACTCGGCCAGCTGCTTGTCGCTGCTGATTTTTTCGACGGCGCCGGTATCCCAGTCGATCACCAGCGCCTCGCGGCCCTGCTTGGCCGGCCAGTAACCGTCGGCGATCACCGCCACGCCGCTGCCGCCGCGGTCGGTCGGCACTTCCAGCACCGCGACCACGCCCTTGATCGCGGCCGCCTTGGCGGGGTCGAACTTGGCGACCCGGGCGCCGAACACGGGCGGACGCGCCACCAGCGCCACCTTGGTGGCGGGCGGCTTGAAGTCCATGCCGAATTGCTGCGCGCCGCTAGACTTCAGGCGCGCGTCGAGGCGCTTGACGGGTTGACCGATGATGCGGAAGTCGGCGGGCTCCTTCAGCTTGACGCTGGCCGGCACCGGTTGGCGCATGGCGGCGTCGGCGAAGGCGCCGTAGGCGGCTTTCTGGCCGGCCGGTCCGAGCAGCATGCCGCGCTCGGTTTTCACCTGCTCGGGGCGCACCTGCCACTGCGCGGCGGCGGCCGTCACCAGCATGGCGCGCGCGCGCGCGCCGATCTCGCGGTACTGCGTGAACGAATGGGCGATGCTGCCGGAGCCGCCCGTGATCTGCATGCCGAAGACGGGATCCTTGAAGGCGTCGCCGGCTGGCGCCAGCTCGCCGCGCATCTGCGACCAGTCGGCGTCGAGCTCCTCGGCGATCAGCATCGGCAGCGCCGTCTGCACGCCCTGGCCGAATTCGAGCCGGTTCACCTGCACCGTCACGCTGTTGTCGGGCGCGATGCGCAGGAAGGCGTTCGGTTGATAGACGGGAGCGGAAGCGGTGGCAGAAGCGGTGGCGCTGGCGGCGTCGGCGGCGCGCGCGAACTTGTTGGCGCCAGGGACGAAGAAGCCGAGCACCAGGCCGCCGCCGGCCAGCGCGCCGGCCCGCATGAAGCGGCGCCGCGACAAGCCCGCCACCGGGGTGGCGGCATCGGGCGCCGCCTGATTGAACCATTCTGTACGCATATCGTTCCCCTTAGGCGAGAGTCTTGGCCGCGTCCTTGATGGCCGCGCGTATCCGTTGATAGGTGCCGCAGCGGCAGATATTGCCGCTCATGGCGCCGTCGATGTCGGCGTCGCTGGGTGCCTTGTTCGACTTCAGCAGCGCCGTCGCGCTCATCACCTGGCCGCTCTGGCAGTAGCCGCACTGCGGCACGTCGTGGCGCACCCAGGCGTCCTGCACGGCCTTGCCGACATGGTCGGCCGCCATCGCCTCGATGGTGGTGATCTTCTGCCCGACGGCGGCTGAAATCGGCGTCACGCAGGAGCGGATCGGCTGCCCGGCCAGATGCACGGTGCAGGCGCCGCACAACGCCGCGCCGCAGCCGAACTTGGTGCCGGTCAGATTCAGATTGTCGCGCAGCGCCCACAGGATGGGCGTGGCCGGATCGGCCTCCACCTGCATATCGTGGCCGTTGATATTCAAGGTAATCATCTGTCGCTCCCGGGTGGATTGGCGTGGATACAAAAGCGGCGCGCCGTGCAAGGGCGCGCCGCGGCGACGGGCGCTCGGTCCCGGCTTACTGCTTGATGGTGGCGAATTTCGCTTCCAGCGCCTTGGCGTCGATTGCGCCCGGGACGCGGCTGCCGTCGGCGAAGAAAATGGCAGGGGTGCCGTTCACGCGCAGCTTTCGGCCCAGCGCCAGCACCTTGTCGTTCGGCGTCGCGCAGGCGACCGGCGCGGCCGGCGCGGCCTTGCCGTTCACCATCCAGTCGTCCCAGGCCTTGTTGCGGTCGGCCGAGCACCAGATGTTCTTCGACTTGACGGACGAATCGTCGGACAGGATGTTGTACATGAAGGTGTAGACGGTGATGTTGTCGACATCCTTCAGCGTGTCCTTGCGGAAGCGCTTGCAGTAACCGCAGTTGGGATCTTCGAAGACGGCGATCACGCGCTTGCCGTCGCCCTTGACCAGCTTCACGGCCGACTCGAACGGCAGGTCGGAAAACTTGACCCGGTTGATCTCGTCGATGCGATCCTTGGTCAGATCCTGCGAGGTCTTGGCGTTGAAGATATGGCCGACGATCAGATACTGGGCCGCCTTGTCGGTGTAGATGATGTCGCCGCCAGTGCGCACCTCGTACAGGCCGGCATACGGCGTTTCCTTGACCGACTCGACCTTGGCGCCCTCGCCCAGGTGCGGCTCGATCAGCTTCTTGATGTTCGATTCGACCGGTGTTTCGGCGCCGACGCACGACATCATCAGCCCGGACAACAACAGCAGTGCGATCTTACTTTTCTTCATGACTTCTCCGATTTCATTCATTTATGCGCATCCAATTAAAGCGCATCGCTTACAGCGCATCCATTCATCCATCAATCCCTTGTTCAAGCATGCCGGGCTAGCCCTGTTTTCCCAGCGCGCGGGAAATCAGGCGGCGCTTCAGGCCGGGCAATTTATCCAGCAAGTTTAATCCGAAATTGCGCGCCACGCGCAGCGGCTCGATATCGGCGTCGAAAAGGCGCGCCAGGGAGTCGGTGGCGAACTGCATCAGCAGCACGTCTTCCTTGCGCGCGCGGGCGTAGCGCTCCAGCACGCGGGCGTCGCCGATGCCGCGCTGCGGCTCGCGCGCGGCCACGCTGGCGATCAATTGCGCGACGTCGGCGAAGCCCAGGTTCATGCCGTGGCCGGACATCGGATGCACCACGTGGGCGGCATCGCCGACCAGGGCCACGCGCGGCGCGATCATGGCGTGCGGGCGCATCAGCGCCAGCGGGAAGTCGCGCACCAGTTCGGGCTCGAGCGGCGTGAGCTGGCCCAGTGCTTCGGCGCAGAAGGCCGCCAGGCGTTTGGCCAGCTGGCCCGCCGATTCGGCGCGCAGCATGTCGGCCAGCGCGTCCGGCGCCGACCAGACCAGCGAGACGCGCCGGCCCGGCAGCGGCAACAGGGCGACGATACCCTCGGCGCCGCTGAACCACTGGTGCGCCGCGCCCTGGTGCGGCTTTTCGCAGGCGAAGTTGGCGACCACGCCGCGCTGTCCGTAGGAGCGGTAATCGAGGCCGATATCGCACTGGCTGCGGACCCAGGACTGGGCGCCGTCGGCGCCCACCACCAGGGCGGCGCCCAGCGTGTCGCCGCCGTCCAGACGCACGCTGGCGGCGTCGGCGCCGACCTCCAGGCCGATGGCGCGGCCGTGCACCAGCGTCACGTTGTGGGCGAATTTGAGGGCGGCGTCGAGCGCCTGCCCCAGATTGCTGTCTTCGACGATCCACGCCAGGGCGCCGACGCGGGCGCCGTAGGCGTCGAAGGCCAGGCCGCCGGCGCCGGGGCCGTCGCCATTGACCAGCATCGCCTCGACCGGCGCCACGCGGGCCGCGTCGAGCGCGCCCCACACCTTGAGCGAGGACAGCAGATCGCGGGCGCCGTGGTTCAGGGCGTAGACGCGCACGTCCCAGGAGGGCGCGGCGGACGCCTTTGGTGCGACTGGCGCGAGCACGGCCGTCGGCGGGCACAACAGGGTGACACTGAGGCCGGCCTGGGCGAAGCCGAGCGCCGTGGTTTTCGCGATGGCGCCATTGCCGACGATACAAACGTCGCTGTGACTATGCGTGCCGCGCCGCACGCTGGGGGAGGATGGACTGTTCATGCGCTCATTATAGCGTTTGCGCAAGCGGCGCCCGGCGCCGCCAAAGACGCCCGCGCCCGGCGCCCGGCCGGGCCGAAAG
Organism: Janthinobacterium sp.; assembly: GCA_003482555.1. Taxonomy (GTDB): domain Bacteria; phylum Pseudomonadota; class Gammaproteobacteria; order Burkholderiales; family Burkholderiaceae_D; genus Janthinobacterium. Next base: position 19,067 of record DMYQ01000335.1, read on the forward strand.
GGGCAATTGTCGAAAAAATGAAAAGCGGCCCTTGCATTCCTGCTTGGGCCTGCTATAATTCTCCTCCTTGGCCTGGTAGCTCAGTCGGTAGAGCAGAGGATTGAAAATCCTTGTGTCGGTGGTTCGATTCCGCCCCGGGCCACCAAGAACAGCTGTTACCAGGCGCCGACTCCCCGAGTCGGCGTTGTCGTTTCCAGGATGCGCAATGCCTGCGTGCGCCGCTCAAGCACCGATGCACGGCCCCGATCCCCCGTCAAACACCGTCTCCAATCGAACTCTTCGGAGGGGGCGCGGTCGCGTGAGCGCCCATCGCACCCCCAAGGGCCAAGGTAGGCGAGGGAAATGAGGAAATGAGCAGACCCGGGCCGGAGCCGGGAACTGGATATCCCGACAACATGTGGATGCCACGACGACCGGGCGCCGTTCAGTACCAATAAGCGTCGTCATCATAGGGGGACGCGGCGGGCCGATACGTCTTCAACCACGCCTTGAGCTTGGCGACGTCCTTGAACTCCTCCAGTTCGGCCCCGATGACATCGCACCTGCCCCGCATTTCCTCGATGTCGACGCGCAGGCAACGCAACATCGATTGTGGCGTCAGGCGCCCGCGCGTTTCCCCTCCCATTTCCATGGCCGCCGCATATTCGATGCCGGCGGTCTCGCGTTCGACCTCGCGCAGTTGGCCATCGAGGATCTTGTTGTATTGCTTGATCCGCTCATCGCTCAAATTGTCGAGGCTGTTCTGGTCGATCTGCTCGACCTCCAGTTGCAACTCCAACAGGCCCAGCAAGTCGTTGGCCGCGTACGCCACGTTCACGCGCTGCATCAGCGCCGTCTTGCGTTGCCGCTCGACGGCGTCCGGCTCGCGATCCGGATGCAATTCGCTGACCAGCTTGCGGAAAATGTCCCGCACCGATTGCTTGAGCCTGTCCGCCTCGGCCGCCTGGCGCCGTTCGCGCGCGAGCGCGCCGGACGGCTTGGGGCGCGTGGCCGCCCGCTCCTGCTCGGCTTGTCGTTCCTGGTGGTCGCGCCGTTCCATCTGCGCGCTCAACTCTTCCAGCACGGCCTCGGGCGAGCGCAAGTCGACGTCGCCTTCCATGCGCACGCCAGTCAGGATTTCCACCATATCCTTGATCGCCGCGCCAGCTTCGGCGGCCTCGGCGTCAAAATCGCCGCCGCCGCGGCGCTTGTATATTTCCTTGAGCTGGGCGTCGTCGCCATCCTCCAGCGCCTCAAGCGCCATCGAACAGATCAAATCGGCCAGCTTGGCCCGGTCTTTCTTGCCCATCGACTTGTGCTCACACATCCGATCCAACAGCAGCACCAACGCCCTCTGGCGCGCCGCGTAGGCCAGCGCGAGGGGTTTGTACTCCCGCTCGGCCTGGCCCATGATCATCGGCAACGCCTCCTTCCAACCGGCCAGCCGCAAGCGCATGGCCTCGAGTTTCTTTATCAGCGTATTGAACTGCTTGCGGGCGCGCGAGGCGGGTCCCTTGGTCGTGGGCTCGGCAATACGGAGCCTGTACTGTGCGGTGAGTGTCATGGGATAGCGGTGATATATCAAAGGGAGAAATGTATAGGGGAATAAGCGGTCATCGC
>DMYQ01000239.1:0-3456 GCA_003482555.1 Janthinobacterium sp.
CCGCCGATCACGACGGCGGCGATCACTTGCAACTCCATGCCGGCGGCGGCGTTCGGATCGGCCGCTTCCAGGCGCGACACCTGGAAGGCGGCGGCCACGGCGGCCAGCAGGCCCAGCAGTGCGAACACGGCCGTCTTGGTGGGACGGGTGCGGATGCCGGCCAGGCGCATCGCCTCTTCATTGGTGCCTATGCCCACCATGTGGCGGCCGAAGACGGTGTATGAGAGCACCAGTTGCCCGGCGGCGACGATGAAGATCGCCAGCAGGAAGGCAGGCGACACGCCGCCGATGATGGGGTCGTTGATGAAGGATACCGCGCCGCCTATGTATTTGGTGCGCGAGTCGGTGGCCAGGTAGGCCGAGCCGCGCGCCACTTCCAGCATGCCCAGCGTGACGATGAAGGATGGCACCGACCAGGTCACCGTGATCAAGCCGTTCACCATGCCGCACAGGAAACCGACGGCCAGGGCCAGCGCGGCGGCCGGCACGAAGCCCAGTTGCCAGTCCACCATCGCCAGGCTGAGTACGCCGCCGCACAGCGCCAGCACCGAGCCGACCGACAAGTCGATGCCGCCGACGATCATCACGTAAGTCATGCCGACGGCCATCACGGTCAGGGCCGGGATTTGGTTGGCGATGGTGCTGAAGGTTTTCATGCTGAGGAAATATTTGCTGGCGTAGCCGAAAAACACCACCATGCCGAGCAAGACCAGCACCAGGCCCAGGTATTCCTTCAAGCGCCGCACCCAGGCCAAGCCGCCCTTGCCGCCGCTCGCGCCCAACTGGGAACGGGGCGTGTCTGTTGTTTGAATTGTCATTGCGGGATCCGTGATGTGGGTGGAACTGTCTGTGGCGCGGTGTCCACGTAGGCGCTGAAGGCCGCCTCCATGATGGCGTCCTGGCTGGCCTCGGCGCGCGCAAAGGTGCGTACCAGCTTGCCGGCGCTCATCACGCCGATGCGGTCGCACAGCAGCATCAGCTCGACCAGGTCGCTCGACACCACCACCAGGGCCTTGCCTTGCGCGGCCAATTGCGCCATCAGCTTGTAGATTTCAAATTTGGCGCCGACATCGATGCCGCGCGTCGGTTCGTCGAACAGCATGACGTCGCACTCGCGGTGCAACCAGCGGCCGATGGCGATTTTTTGCTGGTTGCCGCCCGACAGTTGCCCGACCGGTTGCTCGACCGAACTGGCCCGCAGCGACATCAGATTGCCGATTTTTTCCGCGATCGCCGTTTCCTTGACGTGATTCAACCAGCCCCAGCGCGCCACCTTGGCGATGCCGCTCAGGGTGGTATTCACGCGTATCGATTGCGGCAGCAGCAAGCCGAGCTCCTTGCGGTCTTCCGACACCATGGCGATGCCCTGCCTGACGGCGGCGTGCGGGGAATCGATCGCGCACTCCTTGCCGGAAATGAAAATGGCGCCGCTATCGCGCCGGTCGGCGCCGTAAATGAGGCGCAAGGTTTCCGTGCGGCCCGAACCGACCAGGCCGGCGATGCCGAAAATCTCGCCGCCACGGGCTTCGAAGCTGACGTCGCGCACGACGTCGCCGCGCCTGAGCTTGTCGACCCGCAGCGAAATGGCGCTGGCGCGCGGCGCCGGCCGCTCCAGGCGCTCGCCCACTTCGCGCCCCACCATCAGCTTGACCACTTGCGGGATGCTGATGGCCGCGGCCGCGTGCGTGCCCACCACCAGGCCGTCGCGCAAGACGGAAATCGAATCGGCGATGCGCTTGGTCTCTTCCAGCCGGTGGGAAATATAGATGATGCCGACGCCCTTGGCCTTCAAGCGTTCGATTTGCGCGAACAAGAGGTCGACTTCGCGCCCGGTCAGCATGGCGGTCGGCTCGTCGAGGATCAAGACCTTGCAGTCGGCGCTGATATTGGCGGCGATCTCTATCATCTGGCGCTGGCCGATGCCGAGGCGGGACACCGGCGTGGCCGGATCCAGGTGCAGACCGACTTGCGCCATGCAGGAGACGGCGGCGGCGTTCAATGCCGCGTAATCGACGAAGCCGAAGCGCCTGGGTAGCTTGCGCAAGAACAGATTCTCGGCCACCGTCAGCGTATTCACCAGGCTGAGTTCCTGCAACACCATGCGCACGCCGGCCGCCTCCGCCTGCGCGCGCGTGGCGGGCGCATAGGGCGCGCCGCACAGGCGCATGGCGCCGGCGGCGGGCGTGACCAGGCCGCAGATGATTTTCGACAAGGTGCTCTTGCCGGCGCCGTTTTCCCCTGCCAACACGCGCACCTCGCCGGCTTGCAAGCTCAAGTGCACGTCCTGCAAGACCGGCGCGGCATAGACCATGGACAGGCCGTCGAGTTGCAACAAGGGCGGGGATTGTTGTTCGTGTAAAAAAGTCATGAAATAAGCTCGGCGAATGAATGGATGGCCGGCAGCGCCGGCCCCGGCAATTACTTCTTGCCGCCCGCGATCAGGTCGACCGGCGTTTCCACGAAACCGCCCAGTGTCTTGATCGGCGCCTTGTTCTTCAGGGACTTGAGCGCAAACTCGATGCCATAGATGGCCAACTTATCGGCGTGCTGCTCGGCCGTGGCCGTCATGCGGCCATCCTTGAGCATGGGCGCGACGGCCGAAATATTATCGAAACCGACCACCCTCACCTTGCCCGTCAAACCGGCCGACTTGACGGCGGCGACGGCGCCGATGGCCATGCTGTCGTTACCGCACAGCAGCGCCTTCAAATCCGGCGTTTCGCTGAGCATGGCGGCGGCCACCTTGTTGGCCTTGTCGATTTCCCACTCGCCCGTCTGCACCCCGACCACCTTGGCGCCGGCCGTCTTCATCGCATCCTGGAAACCTTGGGTGCGAAGCTTGGCGTTACTGGCCGTCGGCAAGCCTTCGATGATCGCCACCTTGTCGCCAGCCTTCAAGAACTTGGCCAGATAATCGCCGACCTGCTGCGCACCCTTGCGGTCGAGCGGGCCGACGAAAGGCACGCTGATGCCCTTTTCCTTCAAGGCGGCCGGGTCGAGCTGGTTATCGATATTGATGACCACGATACCGGCGTCGATGGCGCGCTTGACCACGGCGACCAGGGCCTTCGAATCGGCCGGCGCGATGACGATCGCGTCAACATTGGAAATGATCATTTGCTCGACCAGCTTGATCTGGCCGGCCGTGTCGCTCTCGTCCTTGACGCCATTGGTGATCAGCTCGTACTTGTCGCTGTTTTTCTTTTGATGCGCCTTGGCACCGTTCTCCATCGTCAAGAAAAACTCGTTGGCGAGAGACTTCATCACCAGGGCGACGCGGGGCTTGTCGGCGCTGGCCTGGGCCGGCAGCGCCAGCAGCAATGTCGTGGCGGCGGCGGCCACCGATTTGAAAAGAAGGGAAATGGTGCTCATTGACTGTCTCCGAATGAAAAGTGGATAGTTTTTATAGGTTGTACGCGCCGGCCTTAGCCGCACTGCGACGCAAGAAAACTGCGA
>DMYQ01000239.1:3545-4959 GCA_003482555.1 Janthinobacterium sp.
ATCGATTGCGCAATCGATTGCGTATTAAAACGCGCCCATCCATTCAAGTCAAGCGTTTATTTTTTATTACGCATTGAAAACATCAGGGTCTCGCATTGTCGGCTTTCCTTAAAGAAACCGACAATGCGAGAGCCCAATCTTGCTTTGACCTTGGTCTTGCTTAGCTGGCGACCAGGCGGCCGGCCAGGAGCACGAAGACGGTCGGCAACACATATTTGCCGAGGCCTGATTTGGACTGCATGCGACGCGTGATGCGCGAGGCCAGCAAGGCGTAAATGGTGTCGAAGAATAAGCCGGTCGATACCAGGAGGAAACCCAGCCACAGATATTGCATGGCCACGGAGCCCCCCGAGGCGGAGACGAATTGCGGCAGGAACAGGCTGCAAAACAACAGGGCCTTCGGGTTGAGCAGATTGGTGAGGAAGCCGCGCATGAGGGAAGCGCCGGCCGTCGGCGCCACCTGCGCGACCGTGTCCAGTTGCATATTGGCCCGCAGCACTTTAATTGCCAGGAAGATCAGGTAGGCCGCGCCGCCCCAGCGTATCAGGTAGAGCGCGCCCGGATGCGCCGCCATCAGCGCCGCCAAGCCCAGCCCCGACATGAGGACGTGCATCGCGCGCGAGGCGGCGATTCCCAGCGCCGTGACGAGGGCGATTCCCGCTCCGCGCGCCGCGCCAGTGGCCACCACCAGCGCCATGTCCGGCCCGGGAAGCAAGAACACGCCAGCCAGGGCAACGAGGTACATGATGAGGGTGGATGTTGCCATGCTAACTCCGATGATTGCGGTGAACGATGCACCATTATCAATGCTGCGAGCGGAATTTTTCTTGCTTTCTATAATCTATATGCGATAGTAATGAGTGGTTTCTTCTATTTTTTAAGGTTTTTTTAAATGAAAATTTCACACGTCGAACTTGATGAGGTAGACCTCAACATTGTGCGACTCTTGCAGGGTGAGGGACGCATGTCCAACGCGCGCCTGGCGGAACGCCTGAAGCTGAGCGAAACACCCGTGTGGCGGCGCTTGCGGCGGCTTGAGGAAGACGGCGTCATCACCGGCTACCAAGCCTTGATCGACCGCAAGAAGCTCGGCATCGGCCTGCTCGCCTTCGTCCGCGTGACCTTCGCCAACCATTCCGGCGAGCAGCCGTTTCAATTTGAAGAGGCGATCCAAGCCATACCCGAGATCCTGTCTTGTCACAATGTCAGCGGTGAATCGGATTATCTGTTGCAAGTGGTCGCCCGCGACCTGGAAAGCTATGGCGATTTCGTCTCCAAGGTCTTGCGCAAACTGCCGGGCGTGGCGGAAATCCATTCCAGCCTGTCCATGCGCGAAATCAAGGCCTCGAACCGGCTGCCGATCGCCTGAACCGCTGCATCAACCGGATCGGCTAGGGCGTCAGGGTCAAGGTGT
>DMYQ01000338.1 GCA_003482555.1 Janthinobacterium sp.
TTCGCGCTGGAATTGGCGATCGCGGAACAGCGTTATGCCGAGGTCGACGCCTTGTTCGCGCGCGCGGACGCCGAATTCAGACTGGCGCTGGAGCACGCCAATAACTGGCTTGCGCAGCAAGAAGACTAGCGATTTGCCAGTCGCGTTTTCATAGGCAGCACATTGTCAAATATCAATCAGTTTGAATCTTGCCGCATGTGCTGATACTATTTCCTTAGACTAGCTTCCGCCTGGCCTGGCTGGCCGACGAGCTCGCGCTTTTCCACGTGGTGATCTCTGAGCCTGCCGCGCAGTCGCGCCGCCGCCTATCCGAGCTGCGAGTTGATCTATGTGTATGTGCGGAGAACTTTATGCCGAAAACGCATTTTGGCGATGGCGCGGGCGAGCGACAAGGTAGTCCCGAAGGCAGCGTCGAGCTGAGGCGCCAGAAAACCCTGCTTAAAACGGGTGCTCCGCAGGACGCCACTTTCAACAGCGCCTATTTTTCCAGCATCGCCAGGGATGAAAAGGACGTGATCCAGATTTTCAATGTCGGCGCCGAACGCATGCTCGCTTACGCGGCTAAAGACGTGCTCAAGCGGATCATGCCGGCCGACATCTCCGATCCGCGCGAATTGTTCGCGCGCGCCTCCGCCCTGAGCCGGGAAGTGGCCGAAGCCTTGCAGGAGCACGTCGAGATGGCCGCCATTCCCATTCCGGTGCCGAGCACCGGGCAAGTGACGGCACAGGCAAGGACGGAGCTCAACGCGCATCCGGGAAAAGTCATCCATATCGTCGAGAAAAACGGTTGCGGCCAGGCGCGTTTTCTGTCCGAAGCGCGGCGCGTCCCGCCCGCGCACTGAAGGGAATATGGATGGCCAGAATCTTAATCATCGAAGACAATCCGGCGAACATGAAGCTGGCGTCGCTGCTGTTGCAAAACGCGGGACATAGCGTGCTGTGCGCCACCGATACCGAAACCGGCCTGACACTGGCCCGCGGCCACGCGCCCGAATTGATACTGATGGCGATACAGTTGCCCGGCATGGATGGCCTGGCGGCGACGGCCCTGCTCAAGCAAGACCCGGCCACGGCCCTCATCCCCATCATCGCCCTGGCGGCGATGGCGATGCAGGCCGACCGCGACAGGAGCCAGGTGGCCGGCTGCGACGCCTTCATCGCCAAACCCCTGCGTTACCAGGAATTGTATGCGGTGATCGATGCCCTGCTGGCGGCCGGCAAGCGGGGCGCCGGGCCCATGCCATGAATGACGCGCCCGCCACCATCCTCATCGTCGACGACGAGCCGGCCAACCGCAGATTGCTCGAAGCCCTGCTGCGGCCGGAGGGTTACCAGACCCTGGCCGCCGCCAATGGCGAGGCGGCGCTGGCCATGGCGGTCGCGCGCGCACCCGACCTCATCTTGCTCGACGTGATGATGCCCGGCATCGACGGTTACGAGGTGGCGCGCCGGCTCAAGGCCGATCCCGCCACCTCGCCCATTCCCATCATCATGGTGACGGCGCAGGCGGATCGCCAAGCCCACCTCAGCGGCCTGAACGCCGGCGCCGATGAATTTCTGACCAAGCCGGTCGAGCGCGCCGAACTGTGGCTCAGGGTGCGCAACCTCTTGCGCCTGAAGTCCTTCGGCGATTTCCTGATCGACCACAACGCCATCCTGGAACGCCAAGTGCGGGCCCGCAGCGCCGACCTGCTGCGCTTTCGCATGGCCATGGACGCCACGGCCGACGCCATCATGCTCGTCGAGCGGCTCAGCATGCGCTTTATCGAAGTCAATGCGACCGCCTGCGAGATGCTCGGCTATGCCCGCGCCGAGTTGCTGCAACTGGGGCCGGCCAACATCAGTTCGTCCACGTCGGCGGAATTGGCGCAAGCCTACGACGCCATCATCGCCGGCAAGACGCGCATGGCCTTCAGCGAAACCGTGATCTGGCACAGGGACGGTTCGCCCTTGCAGGTGGAGGTGCGCTGCCACGTCCACGGCAGCGGCGCCGATGCCATCCTGGTCGGCGTGGTGCGCGACATCAGCGAGCGCAAGCGGGCCGAGCAGCGCCTGCACAAGCTGGCCCACTACGATGTCCTGACCGGCTTGCCGAACCGCATGCTGTTTTGCGACACGCTCAAGCGCACGCTCGAGCAAGCGGCCGGCAGCGACTGGCCGGTGGCAGTCATGTTCATCGATCTGGATCACTTCAAGAATGTCAACGACACGCTCGGCCACGCCATCGGTGACGATTTGCTGGGCCAGTTCGGCAACCGCCTGGCCCGTTGCGTGCGCGTGCGCGACACGGTGGGCCGCCTGGGCGGCGACGAGTTCGCGCTGATCTTGCCGATGCAAGAGGGCCAGCCGGGCGCGGCCCTGGTCGCCAACAAGATCCGCGAGGCGCTGCGCGCGCCCTTCGACTTGCAGGGGCATGAAGTGACCGTCAGCGCCAGCATCGGCATCACGATGTATCCGGAAGACGCACTCGACCCGGGCACCCTGATCAAATTCGCGGACACGGCCATGTACCGGGCCAAGCAGGCCGGACGCGACACCTACCGTTTTTTCACGGCGCAAATGAACGCCGAAGTGCTGGCCCGGCTGGAGCTGGAGACGGCCCTGCGCAAGGCCGTCGAGAACGGGGAATTCTTGCTGCACTACCAGCCCAAGGTGCAGCTCAACAGCGGACGCGTGGTCGGCCTGGAAGCCCTGCTGCGCTGGCAACGGCCCGGGCACGGTCTGGTGTCGCCGCAACACTTCATCGCCTTGCTGGAAGAAACTGGCTTGATCGTGCGGGTCGGCGCCTGGGTCATCGCCTCCGCCTGCCGGCAAATCGCCCTGTGGATGGCGGGCCCGATCGGCCCCATGCAAATTTCGGTGAACGTGTCGGGCCGCCAGTTTACCGATGGCGCGCTGGATGCCGATGTGCTGCGCGCGCTCGGCGAGCACGGCATCGGCGCCGACTTGCTCGAACTGGAGCTGACCGAAAGTTCGCTGATGGCCAACACCGAGCGCACCATGGGCATCTTGCGCAATCTGAAACGGCGCGGCGTGCAGGTTTCCATCGACGACTTCGGCACCGGCTATTCCAGCCTGGCGTATTTGCGCCGCTTTCCCATCGATAAATTGAAGATCGATATAGCCTTCGTGCGCGACCTCACCACCAATCCGGACGACGCCGCCATTGCCCTGGCCATCATCGGCATGGCCCACAGTCTGAAACTGGAAGTGATCGCGGAAGGGGTGGAAACGGCGCCTCAGCTGGCCTATTTGCAGGGCCACAGTTGCGACCAGATCCAGGGGCATTACTTCAGCCGGCCCTTGCCGGTGGCGGAGATGGAACAGCTGCTGCTGGCGGAAAAATACCTGTCGCCGCCCGCCCCCGCCAGCGCCAGCGCCGAACATGCGCGCACGGTGCTGCTGGTCGACGACGAGGCCCACGTGCTGCGCGCCCCGCAGCGCATCTTGCGGTAGGATGGATATTACGTCTTGCTGGCGCAGTCGGCCGCCGAGGGCTTTGAATTGCTCGCACTGAATGAAGTGCAGGTAATCCTGTGCGACCAGCGCATGCCGAACATGAGCCGGACGGTCTTCCTGGATCGGGTCAAGGATCTGTATCCGAACACTTTGCGCATCGTCCTGTCCGGCTACACGGATCTGGAATCGATCATGGAGGCGATCAATCGGGGCGCGATTTACCGCTTTTACACCAAACCCTGGGATAACGAGGTGTTACGCAACAATATACGCGAAGCCTTCCGCCATTATTGGCTCTTGCACGATCTGCCCCGGGGCGAGCACGACGCTCTCGACGCCAGCCGTCCCCACTGAGACTGGTTCCCGCGTCAGAAACATTTCCCCTTTATCTACTTTGTCACATTGCCGTCATGAGCATGATATAAAGTAAGCAACTTGATTTTTTGATAAAGAGATGGAATGAAAACAAATTTGATGATGTGCGCGGCTCTGGCGGCGGCCGGCCTGTGCGGATGCAACGGTGGCTCGGCTACGCTGTCACCCGGGACGCCCACGATTCCGGAGGGTAGCACCGTCACTTTGGCGTTGATGGAAACGACCGATATTCATTCCAATGTGCTCAGCTATAATTATTATGCCCTGGCCGAGGATACCAGCCTGGGCCTGGAACGCACCTCGACTCTGATCCAGGCCGCGCGCGCGGAAAATCCAAACAATGTGCTGCTCGACGATGGCGACGTCATCCAGGGCACCTTGCTGGCCGACTTGCAGGCGGTGGCGACGCCGCTGCCGTGGGCGGGCACGCTGGCCGTGCACAAGGCCATGAACGCGCTGAAATACGATGGCGGCGGCATGGGCAATCACGAGTTCAACTATGGCTTGCCCTTCCTGAGCCAGATCACCAACACCGATTTCGGCATTCCCGGCGTCAGCAAGCCGGCCGGCGGCTGCGGCGCGCCCGCCTTTCCCGTAGTACTGAGCAACGTCACCGGCGTCGCCAGCCAAAAACCGATCTTCGCCCCCTATGCCGTACTGCCGCGCAACATGGCCGCCCTCGCCCCCGATGGCAGCCGGGTCAACGTGAATATCAATATCGGCATCATGAGCTTCGTGCCGCCACAAATTCTGGAGTGGGATCAAAAGAACTTGGCCGGCAAGGTAGCCGTTTCCGGAGTACAAGAAAGCGCCCAGAAATATGTGCCGGAATTGCGCGCCAAGGGTGCCGATCTGATCGTGGCGCTCTCGCATGGCGGACTGGACACCAGCGCCTATAGCCCGAAAATGGAAAATGGCAGTTATTACCTGGCCGGCACGGGCATCGATGCGCTGATGATAGGCCATTCGCACTTGATTTTCCCGAAAGGCAAGGAAATCGGGGCGGCCCCTCTGGATGCCTCGTTCGCGGCCATTCCAGCCAGCGCCAAGGTCGACGCCATCAACGGCTTCGTCAACGGTGTGCCGACCGTCATGGCGCAAAGCTGGGGCCGGCGTTTGGGCATCATCAAGATGACGTTGGCCTACCAGGGTGGCAAATGGGTGGTGCAGCCGGCCAAGACAACGGTCGAGTCGCGCGGCTTCAAGTACACCGATGGCAGCACTCTGGTGGCCGCCGATCCCGCCATCGCGCCGCTGGTGGCGAACGAGCATGCCGCCACCATCGCTTACGCCAGGCAGCCCCTGGGCTTGAACACAGAATTTGAGATGTCGGCCTACTTCGCCCTGGTCGGCGACGTCAGCGCGATCGAACTAGTGAACCAGGCGCAACTCGATTATGTGAAAAATTTCATCGCCACCAGCACCGACGCCACCCTGGCCAGTTACAAAAACATCCCCGTGATTTCTTGCAGCGCGCCCTTCAAGGCGGGCCGCAACGGGCCGTCCGACTTCACCGATGTTGCCCCCGGCGCCAGCGTGTCGGCGCCCGTCGGCTTACAGGTGCGCAATCCCGGCGACTTGTACCTGTACAGCAATAACAATCTGCAAGCCGTGAAGATCAAGGGTGCCGACTTGAAAGCTTGGCTGGAAACGGCCGCCAAACAATTCGGCCAGATCGATCCAGCCAAAACGGCCGAGCAAGACTTGGTGCCTTCCTATGGCACGATCTATAACTACGATGTATTTTATGCGGAAAATAATGCCTTGCAATACCAGATCGACGTCACCAAACCGGTCGGCAGCCGAATCGCCATGCTGACGTATCAAGGCAAGGCGGTTGCCGATGGCGACGATTTCATTGTCGCAACGAATGACTACCGGGCCGGCGGCGGCGGCGGCGTGCCCGGCATTGACGGCAGCAAGACCATCATCAAGTCGCCCGACGCAAACCAGACTGTACTCAGCAACTATCTGCGAACCCTGGGAGCGCAAGGCGGCAAGGTCACGCTGGCGGCGAATGGCGGAGCGCAAAGCTGGAGCTTCGTCAAAGTCGCCACGGCCGGCCCGGTGATCTTGCGTTCGACGCCCGGACATCTGGCGCTGGCGGTGAAAGGCGGTTTGCGCAACGTCAGCGCGGAAGGTGGGCTCGATGCCAGCGGTTTTGCCAAGTACACCATCGACCTGAGCAAATAAGCGGCGCGGTCAAAGGACGACGCTGCCCATGGGCATGGCATTCCGGGGCGGCGCTTATGCCCGGAATGCCAAACCGTCACCATCCCCCCTTTCGACGGAGAGATCATGGATATATTCAACAACGGCGCCTTCAAGCTGGCGCCCATGCTGGTGCTGGCCGGCGCGCTGATGGCGTGCCAACCCAGGCAGGAAATGACGCCGGATTCGGCGCAAATCGAGGCTGTCGCCATGGCCGCCAGCCACAACCGGGATGCGAACGCGGAACTGCGCCTGAGCGCCTGGGCGGCGCAAGGCTTGCCTGTGGCCGAACGCGAACTGGCGCTGCTGTATCGGGATCGGCCGCGGCAACGCGACAGGGCCATGGCCCTGTTTGAAAAAGCCGCCCGGGCCGGCGATGGCGAAGCCGCCTTCGAACTGGGGGAGCTGTACCGCAAGCAGGTGGTCGGCATGGCGCCGCGGCCAGCCCTGGCCTGGCCCTGGTATAAGCGGGCGGCCGAGAAAAAACATGCCAAGGCGGCCCTGATGCTGGGCTTGCTGGCCAAGAACGGCGAAGGCGTGGCCCGCGACGACATCGAGGCCGCCAAATGGTTAAGCGTGGCCAGCGAGCTGGGCGAACAGCATGCGATGTTTTTGTTATACAACGCCTACAAGGATGGCCTCGGCGTGCCGCAAGACTTGGCCAAGGCCAGGCAGTTGCTGGAAGAATCGGCGGATCGCGACTATCCGCCCGCGCTTCAAGAGCTGGCGATGACGGTGCAATCGGGCGACGCCCTCACGCCCAAGGACGAAGCGCGGGCCGGTCACCTGCTGAAGGAAGCCAATGAACACCGCCACAATAACTGGAACAGCTTTTGAGGCGCGTAGGCACGGCGTTCACGGCTGCGGGCGGACGGCGCGATCTTGCTCGATGGCCAGTGTGTGCATATCGTTGTACATCACATCCGCTTGCAGGAAGGCACTCGAGTAAATCTCACGCACCCGCCCCTGCGCATCGAACAGGAACAGCTTCAACATGTGATCGTAGAGCCGGGTCGGATGCCCTCCCGCGTCGCGGCGCACCCGCACGCTTTGCCCCAACCCATCGACGATGGGAGCCAGTTCGCGCACCGATTGCCCGGTGAGGAAATACCAGCGCAGCCTTTGATCCGCGTGGGCCAGCTTGCCGGCATAGCGGCCCATCGCTTCCGGCGTGTCATTGACGGGATCGAAAGACAGGCTGACAAAGCGCACCCGCCGCGCCAGATCCGGACTCGCCAACAGGCGTTCGCGCAAGCCCAGCATCGTGGAATAGGCGAGCGGGCAGGCAATGGGATCGGTGCAATAAGTGTACATAAAGCTCAACAGGGTAATGGCGCCCCGCGTATAGAGCGCGATATCTCTGGCGCGCCCGTCGCTGTTCAGCACCTTGCCCTGCGGCCCCTGCTGTATCACCGGCAATGTGTAACTGCCGGCGGCAGGCGCGACGAAGTCCTGCCGCGGACGCATGCTCAAGGGATCCGCCCGTGACGGCGTCGCCCACAGCGACAGCACGGCGCAGGCGACGGCAAGGGCGGCCCCCTTCACCTTAAGGCGCGACGGCGCTCTGTTCATCACGGTTCCCGGCGCTGAATTTCATATGGTGGGGCCGCCCCAACTTTTCCTTGTAAAAATCGATCTTCCACTGTTCCTTGAGATCCTTGCCATCCCAATGATAGAGCTTTAAAAACTGATCGTCGTTGCCGAGATCCCAATTGCTGAGCAGACTGGTGGTGATATACACGCGCTTGCCGTCCCAGCTCTGACTCACCATGTTGACGTGCTTGCCCGTCGTCTTTTCATACACTTGCACGGGCGCCCGAGGATTACTCAGATCAAACAAGTGGGTTTTTCCATCCATGAAGGTATTCACCCACAGATGGCGCCCGTCGGCGGCGATGGATATATCGACCGGCAAGGGGGTCTTGGCCGGATCGCCGATCGTGGCGACGGACTGCGCTTGCCACTGCCCGGCCCCGTCTTGTTGCACCAGCCACAGCCGGGAACCCAGTGCGGAGGCCGTGATGGCCCAATTGTCACCCTCCCTCAAGGACCAGCGTATTTCCAGCGGCGCACCCGGAGTGGCCAGCACCTTGATCGGTCGCATCGACTTCAAGTCCCACACGACCATCGTATTGCCGAAGTGTTTCATGGCCTCGGGATCCTTGATCAGCGCACCCAGGTCGCGCATGTAATTTTTCTGGCCGGTAAAACTCGAGGTCAGCATCGCGTTCTTTGCGGGATTGATCGCCACGTCATAGCCATAACCATCGCCCGTGCCGGTACCCACCTTGCCCACCGGAATATCATAGCGGGCCACAAAATCGCCCTTGTTGTTGTACACGGCCAGCCCGGTGGCACCGCCTTGATCCTTGCTATTGGACAGGAAGCCCAGCACCATGCGCCCGGGTAAGGCATAGAAGGTGTGCGGCCCGACCAGACCCGTGCGCTGGACAAGGTCGGAAATGGTCTTCACCAGACGCGGCCGGGCCGGATCGCTCCCCACATCGAAGATGAAAATCTTGTTGTCATCCAGGCGCCCGGCCCATAAATATTTTCGGTCGTCCGTAAAACCCATGTGATCGGCCTCGCCACGCCCGCCCACCGAGACCGTCCCGATCACCTTGCCATAGCTGGCGGAAGCGGGATCGACGTCGACGGTCACCAGTTTGTCGGCGCCGTCGCCCATGCCCGCCACGCCCACTGTCCAGACGTGGACGTAGCTTTCCTGCCCCTTGATCAAGTTTGCCATGAAGGGCGAATTGCAGGTTTCATCGGCGCGCGCCCGGCCCGCCAGCGCCAGCAGCGCCAGCGCGCAAAAGACGCAAAAGACGGCGGCGGCGATACGCCTTAGCATGTTGAGCATTTCAATCTCCCGAGCAGGCGATCCGGAGGCAGGCGCTCCGGCGGGAAGCCAGCTCACGCGTTTCATCCGAGACTAGTCTATTGTGGCGGCGCGCATTTGAGAACGATCAATCATGCGCCGGGATCCGCCCGCGGCAAGCGGACGGGGTGCGCGGAGCGCCCGCCCGCCCACTCGGTTCCGCCCGTCTGATTGAGCGACATCATGCCCCTGCCCGTCCCCTGCGCCGTATACTTTGGGTGTGCCGGGAGTGCCGGCCCCTTGAATTTCATTTCGGGAGCGAATGTGACGACCAATCGTGATGAACTTCCAGCCGATGACGTGGATCGGCGCGCGCACTATTTGAAACGGCTCGCTGCATTCACCCAGGAACATCGGGTCGGCAACTGGTTCGGCACGTTTGCCGAATTCATCGAGCAAGTATTGCCCGCGGCACCCTGCCAGTTGGCGCGCAGCTCCCATCAATATATCTGGGACATGATACGCTGGAGCGGCTACGAAGATGGGGATGGACACTTCCGTTGCCGCCTCTTCGCCGACGAACTGTTCGGCATCGAAGACGCGATCGACCGCGTGGCGGCCTATTTCAAGGCGGCCGCCGTCGGCTCCGAAGTGGGGCGCCGGCTGCTGCTGCTGCTGGGGCCGCCGTCCGGCGGCAAATCCACGCTGGTGATACTCCTGAAGCGGGGCCTGGAGGAATACAGTTACACCCAGGACGGCGCACTGTACGGCGTGGCCGGCTGCCCCGTGCACGAATCGCCGCTGCATCTGGTGCCGCACACATTGCGGGCCGGCTTCCGCGAGACCTACAACGTCGATATCGTCGGCGAAGCCTGTCCGCACTGCCGCGCCCGCCTTGAGCAGCAATACAGCGGCGATTTCCTGCAAATGCCGGTCGAGCGCATCTATATCTCTGAAGCGGGACGCAGCGGCATCGGCACCTATGCCCCGCACGATCCCACGACGGCCGATCTGGCTGACTTGGTGGGCTCGGTCGACCTGTCCAAGGTGGCCGAATTCGGCGACGAGGGTGACCCACGCGCATGGTCCTGGTCGGGCGCCGTCTATGCGGCCAGCCGCGGCATGCTGGAGATGATAGAAATCCTCAAGGTCAAGCGCGAATTCCTGTACTTGCTGCTGACCCTGACGCAAGAGAAAAACGTCAAGGTGTCGCGTTTTCCCTTGATATATCTGGACGAAACGATATTGGCCCACACCAATCTGGCCGAATTCCGGAAATTTTTGCAGGAAAGCGAAAACGAAGCCTTGCTTGACCGCATGGTGATCGTCCAGGTGCCCTACACACTGAGCTACAAGGAAGAAGCACGCATTTATCACAAGCTGATCCTGTCGGCGGCACCCGCCTTCAGCGAGGTTCACCTCGACCCCCACGTGCTGCACGCGGCGGCCGTGTTCGCCATACTGAGCCGCATGCAGGACGCCGATGAAAAAGAAGCGGAACTGGTCAAGAAAGTCCGAATCTATGCCAACGAGGATGTCGATGGCGTCAACCGGGCCGAAGCCAAGCGCGTCAAGGACAAGGCACCCGACGAGGGCTTGGCGGGCGTTTCGCCCCGCTTCGTCATCAATGCCTTGTCGAACGCCATCATCGCCTCGAACCAAAAAAGCTTGAGCACGATGGATGTCTTGCTGGCGCTCAAGGACGGCATAGAAAACGACGCCCGCATCGAAGCCAAGAAAAAGCGCAAGTGGGTCGATTATCTGGTTCTCACGCGCAAGGATTTTTATAACCGGTGGGTCAAGGAAGACGTGCACAAGGCCCTGTTCGTGTCCTTCGAACAGGAAGCTCAGGATTTGCTGAACAAATATCTGGACGAAGTCGAAGCCATGCTCGACAACCGGCAAATCAAGGATCCAATCACCAACGAGGAAAGGCGGCCCGACGAGCGCTTCCTGCGCGCGGTTGAGGAAAAGATTCACATTTCCGATTCTGGAAAGCAATCGTTCCGACAAGAAGTGGTGCGCAAGGCGATGGGTGCCTATAAAAGGGGCGAAAAATTCGGGTTGGGCAGCCATATTCAGCTCAACGACGCGGTTCAGCAATATTTATTCGAGCAGAGGCGCGATGTGCTGCGCCTGGTCAGCTCGGCCAAGCGACCCGACGATGAAGTACGGGCCAAGATTTCAGCCGTCGAACAAAGGCTCGTCGATGAATACGGCTACGACAGCCACAGTGCGCGCGAAGCGCTCAACTACGTCACCACTTTGTTGGCGCAGGAATGACAGAAGAGGCGCACAGTGAGAGCATCCGGCAATGGCATGCAACAGACTTGGTATGAACTGTTTTCTCGTGGCGCCCGTGACTGGCTGCGCCACAACCAAAAGGTGCGCGAGGCGGTGCAAGCGCACCTGCCCGAGCTGATCGCCGGCCCCGACCTCATTACCGGACAGCAAGAGCGTACCGTGCAAGTGCCCGTGCGCCTGCTCGAACACGCCCGCTTCCGGCTGGCCGACGGGCGCAGCGAGACGGGTGCCGGCCAGGGGGAAGGCCAGGCCGGCGACGTACTGCGGCCGGCCCAGGGCAAGCCGGGCGCGGACGATGGCCATGACGAGGGCGGCGGCAATCAGGAAGGCGAAGTGCGCCTGATGTTGGAATTTTCCATCGACGACATCATGGACTGGATGTGGGAAGAGCTCAAGCTGCCCCTGCTCAAGCCGAAGCGCAGCGCCGTGATGGAAGAGCGGGAACTGGTGCGCGAAGGCTGGGACAAGCGCGGCGCCCGTTCACGCCTGGATCGCCGCCGCACGGTAAAGGAAGCCATCAAGCGGCGCGCAATCCAGCGCGATCCGGTCGCGTTCACGAATGAAGACTTGCGCTTCCGCCAATTGGTGATGCGGCCCAGGCCCAGTTCGAACGCCGTCGTGTTTTTCGTCGTCGACGTCTCAGCCAGCATGACGCAGGCCGAGCGCAAGCTGGCCAAAACCTTTTTCTTTTTCGCGCTGCAGGGTATCCGGCGCAGTTACGCCCGGGTGGAAACCCGCTTTATTGCCCACACGACGCGGGCGTGGGAGTTTTCCGAAAGCGAATTTTTCCGCGTTACAGGCATAGGCGGCACGATAGCCTCGAGCGCTTTCCGCCTGACGCGCGAATTGATGCGCACCGACTTCGATACGGGCTTATACAATTCCTATCTGTTTTACGCTTCGGACGGCGAAAACTTCACGGAAGACCGGGGCGCCGCTGGCGCGGCCCTGGCCGAGCTTGGCGGCTTGCTCAACTATATAGGCTATGTTGAAACGGTGCCCGGCATGCCGCGCTCGCTCGACACGGAAATGCGGCGTGTATGCAATGAATTGGCGCGCCGCAGCTTGCCCGTGTATAGCAGCGTGCTGGCCAATACGGACGACGTTTGGCGGGCAATCCGCAAGTTTTTCGTACAACAGGCGGAACCGGAGGAACAACCATGAATGAGGAAGCACTGGAACAATACGTGGCCCGCATCGAGGCGCTGGCCTTGGAACTGGGGCTCGATTTTTACCCCGTCGATTTCGAACTGGTGCCGAACAGCTTCATGATGGAAATCGCCGTCTACGGTCTGCCCATCCGGATGCGCCACTGGTCGTTCGGGGTGCGCTATATTCATCAACTGGTGCGCCAGAAAATGGGGAACTCACGCATCTTCGAAGTGATGTTCCCCGGCGATCCTTGCCACGCCTATATGGTTGACAGCAATTCCCTGGCCGAGAACGCTTTAGTGACGGCGCACGTCCTCGGTCATGCCGATTTCGCCAAGAACAATCAACTGTTTACCCGCTTCGCGGCCATGGCCGGCAGTCAGATTCTCGAGCAAAGCGCGGCCAGGGCGCACCGAATTGAAACGGCATTGGCCCTGCATGGCCAGGAGCGGGTGGAAGCCGTGCTCGACGCGGCGCTTGCGCTGGAGCCGCACATCGACGTCAACTCGGCTTTGCATCGTCCACCCTATCCGGCGATGGCGGCCGTCCCGTCGGAAGAGGCGCCCGGGCCTTTCCGCAGCCGTTACCAGGACTTGCCCGGCGAGAAGGCGGCTCCCGCGCAAGCGGCCGCGCCGCGACGCGCCGCCATTCCCCCGCAAGCCGAATATGATTTGCTGTGGTTTATCGCCCAGCACGCCCCCGAACTCGACGATTGGGAGCGCGATATCTTCCTTGCGGTACGCGAGGAAGCGTTTTATTTCTATCCCGTGTTTGCCTGCCAAATCATGAATGAGGGCTGGGCATCGTACTGGCATGCGCGCCTGCTGCGCGAGGCCAGCTTTTTGCCCGACGACCTGTATGTGTCGGCCATCAAGTCCCATTCCGACGTGGTGCGGCCCTACGCGGCTGAGCGCCAGTTGGCGCTGTCGGTGAACCCATACCACCTCGGCTTCTGCCTATGGGAAAGGATCATCGAACGCGACGGCATCGCCGCCGCGCGCCGCATTTGCAGGGAAGAGGATGATTTTGGCTTCATCCGTAACTATCTGGATCAAGAGATGGCTGAACGGCTCGACCTGTTCGTCTATGAAAGCCGCAAGGATGGCGAAACGCGCATCGTCAACCGCGACATCCATGCGATCCGCGAAGCGATACTCGCGCCAAAATACAATTACGGCGCACCCTGTATCGCCGTCAGTCAACTGCACGAAGATGGCAGCCTGGTACTCAAGCACGACCACCAGCGCGATGGCCGCGGACTCGAACTGAGCCAGGCCGAACGGGTGATGGAATATGTGGGGCGCGTCTGGCGCCGCCCCGTCACCCTGCACACGGTCGATTTCCGCGGGCTGGCGCGCACGATCACCCACAAGGGACAGCCCGAGCCGGGCGCTTGAGGCCCGCACCTGGCGCGGGTCTTACATTACGGCTGGCGCCAGAGCGCGCACGTACCAGTCGACGGCCTCGGCCAGGCCCCGTTCCAGGTCATGGGTGGGCGCGAAACCCAGCAGACTGGCCGCCTTTGAAATATCGGCCTGCGAATGGCGCACGTCGCCGCTGCGAAAATCCCCGTAGCGGGGACGATATTGGCGCAGATGGGGTAAGCTATCTTGCAATAGTCCCCGTATCGTCTCAAACAGGACGTTCAAGCTGGTGCGGCCATTGACGGCCACGTTGTACACTTGATTGACGGCCGCCGGGTCGACGCACACGGCGGCCAGCACATTCGCTTGCACGACATTGGCGATGAAACAAAAATCGCGGCTCGTTTCGCCGTCGCCGTTGATGGTCAGGGGGTGGTCGGCGATCATGGCGGCGATCCATTGGGGTATCACGGCCGCATAGGCGCCGGCGGGGTCTTGCCGCGGGCCGAAAACATTGAAATATCGCAAGCCTATCGTCTCCACGCCGTAGCAACGGGCAAACACATCGGCGTAGAGTTCGTTGACATACTTGCTCAAGCCATAAGGCGACAAGGGTTTGCCTATCGCGTGCTCGACTTTTGGCAAACCCGGATGATCGCCATAGGTCGCGCTCGAAGCGGCATAAACGAAGCGCTTGACGCCTGCGTCGCGGGCCGCCGTCAACATGTGCAAGAAACCGCCGATGTTGATGTCGTTGCTCAACAGCGGATCTTCGATCGAGCGCAGCACGGAGCCGAGGGCCGCCTGATGCAGCACGAAATCGGCGCCCCGGCACGCCTGCGCGCAAACTTCGGCCTGGCGGATGTCGCCTTCGATGAAGTGAAACCTCTTCCAGGCGGCGGCGCCGACCGCCTGGCGCACCTGCTCCAGATTGTGCCGGTGGCCGGTCAGGAAATTATCCATGCCGCTGACCTCTTGCCCGAGTTCGAGCAGAGTTTCCAGCAGGTTCGAGCCGATGAAGCCGGCCACGCCGGTGATCAGCCAACGCTGGGGGTGGCGAGCCAGATGCTGGCGCGCCATGTGGTAGGGGGAAGTCGCGGCAACGGGAAAGTAAGCGGCATCCATTCACAACCTCCAGGCGTTCAGGCCGGCCTCGCGCAAGGCTTGCAAGTCGAAGTGCGACTTGATATCGATAAAACAGCCGCCTTCGCACACCTTGGACTGGTAGTCGGGTAGCGGGCGCTGCGCCAGTTCCCGGTGCGATACCGCGCAAACGATCGCCTCGGCGCGGGGCAAGCGCTCCCAGCTTTCCAGCACGACACCGTATTCCTGGAGAGCCTCACGCGCTTCGGCCACCGGGTCGTGCACGTGCACCTGCAAACCATACGATTTCAACTCCAGTATCATGTCGAAGACCTTGGAATTGCGCAGGTCGGGGCAGTTTTCCTTGAAGGTCAGGCCCAGCACGTTGACGCAAGAGCCTTTCAGCTTGAAACCGGCCCGCACCATTTCCTTGACGGTTTTTTCAGCAACAAATTTGGCCATGCCGTCGTTGATGCGGCGCCCGGCCAGGATCACGTGCGGATGGTAACCCACCATTTCCGCCTTGTGGGTCAGATAATAAGGATCGACGCCGATGCAATGTCCGCCGACCAGGCCGGGCCGGAAGGGCAGGAAATTCCACTTGGTGCCGGCCGCCTGCAACACTTCCAGCGTATCGACGCCGATACGGTCGAAGATGATGGCCAGCTCGTTCATCAGGGCAATGTTGAGGTCGCGCTGAGTATTTTCGATGACCTTGGCCGCCTCCGCCACCCTGATGCTGGAGGCGCGGTGCACGCCGGCGGCGACCACGTTTTCGTACAGCACGGCCACCTTCTCCAGCGTCTGCGCGTCGTCGCCCGAGACCACCTTGCGTATCGTTGCCAGCGTGTGTTCCTTGTCGCCTGGGTTGATGCGCTCAGGGGAAAAGCCGACGTGAAAATCGCGCTTCCACAGCATGCCCGACGCTTGTTCGAGGATGGGAATACAGATTTCTTCGGTCGCGCCCGGATACACGGTCGACTCGAAGACAATGATGGCGCCCCGTTTCATGTGGCGCCCGACCGCCCCGCTGGCCCCGACCAGGGCCGAAAAATCGGGATTGTGGGCGCTGTCGACAGGGGTCGGCACGGCCACCACGATGTAGTCGGCCAAGGCCAGTTCGGCCGGATCCGTGCCGACGCTGAGCCACTTGGCGGCGCGCATTTGTTCGGTGCTCAGTTCGCCGGTCGGGTCGACCCAACGCCGGTAACTTTCCACTTTTCGCTCCGACAGATCGAAGCCTATCGTACGCTGGCGGGCGCCGAACGCTACCGCCAAGGACAAGCCCACGTACCCGAGTCCTACCACCGCGACGACATCCATAGCACCCACCCTTTAAAAACAATGGCCAGGGAAACGCACCGGCGGCACCGGCGCGGGAAAAAACGGTACGGCAACAACCGTCCAGGCCGATTCTACGGGCCGCCGCGATCGTTTTATTGAGAATGGACAAAAGGCCGTCGAAAGCCCGGTCAAGGGCATACTTGTTGAGACCGATCAATGAGGCCGACCCGCATTCTTCCTACCCTAGCCATTACCGCTCACCTCGGCCGATACCCGGCCAAGCACATTGGAGAACATGATGGCCCGGCATATGACCGCTTTGACGACCCTCTCGCGGGGCGCCGCCTGTGCCACCGTGTTGCTGGCGGCACTGGCCGGCTGTCAGCGCACGCAGGATAGCGCGAGCTTTCTGAAAGATGCCCAGCGATACCGGCAAAAAGGCGATAACAAGTCCGCCATCATTGAGTTCAAGAACGCGGTGCAACAGGCGCCGCAAGACGCCGGCGCGCGCCTGCTGCTGGGGCAGATGTATATCGAAGTGGGCGATCCTTTGTCGGCGGAAAAGGAGTTGCGCAAGGCGCTGTCCCTGGGCGCGACGCGCTCCGCCGTCATTCCCTCGCTGGGCAAGGCGATGCTGACGATGGGGCAATTCGACAAGGTGCTGGCCGAAATTCCCGCCGATCCCGCCGACGCCGAACAGATACAGACGCTGGGCTTGCGCGCCAACGCCTATCTGGGTCTCGGCGACGCCGAGCAGGCCGGGCAATTATTTGATCGGATGCTGAAGAAACAGCCGGGCCAGGGCGAGGCGCTGCTGGGACTGGCGCGCATCGCCCTGGCGGCGGGGCAACTCGAGAAGGCTGGCGGCTTGCTCGAACAGGCGTTGCGCAACAACCCGGCCGATATCGACGGCTTGCGCCTCAAGGCCGACATGTTGCATACCCAGGGCAAGAACGAGGATGCGCTCCTGCTCTACGCGCGCATCCTCGCCCTCCATCCCGACAACGCCCAGGCCCATATCGACATCGCCAATCTGCATATTCAGAGCGGAAAATTCGTCGAGGCCAGCGCGGAAATCGAAGCCGCCCGCAAGGCCAAGCCGAACAATGTGATGGTGCTGTATGCGCAAGCCTTGCTTGACTTCCGCGAGGGCAAGAACAAGTCCGCTCTGGACGAGCTGCAACGGGTGCTTCAGGCCCTGCCCGAACATATGCCCAGCATTTTATTGATGGCCGCGGTGCAACTGGCACTCGGTTCGCCGCAACAGGCCGAGCCATATTTGCACCATTTTCTGGAAGCCAATCCCCGTCACCCTTACGCCAGCAAAATGATGGCCTCCGTCGCACTGGCGAACGGCAACCCCGACCTCGTGGTCGCGATGATCGTTCCCTTGCTGCGGGACTATCCCAAGGATGTGGAATTGCTGGGCCTGGTCGGTGAGGCGCACATGCGGGCGCGCCGCTTTGCCCAGGCCGCCGAATATTTCGAAAAAGCCAGCGCCCTGGCGCCGCAAACGGCCAAGTTTCACACCGCCCTGGGCGTGAGCCGGCTCGGCATGGGCGAAAACGCCCGCGCCATCGCCGAACTGGAAAGGGCCACCGCCCTCGACGCCAAGGGATCACAGGCCGGCGTCATGCTGGTCATGACCCTGTTGCGCGACAAGGAATACGACAAGGGCCTGGCCGCCGCGAAGGCCCTGGAGGCTCAGCAACCCGGTAATCCCCTGGCCTTCAACCTGGAGGGTGGTGTTCATCTGGGGAAAAAGGATTACATCAAGGCACGCGCCAGTTTCGAGCGCGCCCTGGCCGTGGATCCCGCTTACCTGCCCGCCATGCAAAACCTGGAGCAACTCGACCTGGTCGACAAGAAACCGGAACAAGCCCGCAAACGCTACGAGGCGGCATTGGCAAAGGATGGCAAGAATGCCAATCTGATGACGGCGCTGGCCAGACTGGCCGCAAAGCAGGGTAACCAGGCGGAGGCGACACGTTGGCTCGAGCGAGCCGTCAAGGATAATCCAGACGCGCTGCAGCCGGCCTTGCAATTGGGTAGCTATTATTTGCAGGCGGGCGAGCCCCGCAAAGGATTGGCACTGGCGAAAACCCTGCAAGCCGGCAATCCCGACAACGTCGACGCGCTGTCGCTGCGGGCCCAGGCCGAATACGATACGGGCAACCAGGCCGACGCCCTGGAAAGCTACAGCAAGCTTGCCGTGCTGCAGCCCGGCTCGGCGAGTCTGCAATTGCGCATTGCCGGCATCCAAATGCTGCTCAATGACCGCGATGGTGCCCTGCAATCCGTCAAAAAAGCCCTGGCGGCGCAACCGGGATTGCTGGAAGCACAAGTGACACAACTGGCCTTGCTGCTCGACAAGCACAGCTATGAGGAAGCGCTGAGCGTGGCGAAGGGCATCCAGAAGCAAAGGCCGGATCTGGCGGCCGGTTTCAAGCTCGAAGGCGATGTCATGCTGGCGCAGCAAAAACCCTTGCCCGCCCTCAAACTGTACGAGCAAGCCTACGGCATGAGCAAGGTCGGCCCGGTGATGATTCAAATCCACCGCGCCCTGATGCTGGCCGACAAACCGCAGGAAGCCGACACCCGCATCGCCGCCTGGTTGCGCGACAATCCGGACGATGTCTCGACCCGGCTCTACCTGGCCGGAACGAAACTGGCGCACAAGCAATACAAGTCCGCCATCGAACAATACGAGAACCTCTTGCGTAGGGAGCCGGGCAATATTGTGGCCCTGAACGACCTGGCCTGGTGCTATCAGCAAGACAAGGACAAACGGGCGCTGCCAACGGCGGAACGGGCCCATCTACTGGCGCCGGCCAATCCAGCCGTGCTCGATACCTTGGGCTGGATTCTGCTCGAACAGGGCGACCACGCCCGCGCCCTGCCCCTGCTGCAAAAAGCTGCGAACCTGGCCCCGAACGCGCCCGAAATCGGCTACCACCTGGGTGCCGCCATGCTCAAGGCCGGCGACAAGAAGACGGCCCGCGCCCAGCTCGAAAAAATACTTACATCCAATAAAGACTTCCCCAACCGGGCCGATGCGCAAGCCCTGCTGGCGCAGCCCTAGCCTGAACTGTATCGGCGCGCCATGTTCCAGCCCTGGATCGCCGGCAAACCGCTGGCCCTGCTCTTCGGGGCCGCCTTTTTTTGGGCGGCCAGCCATTACCCATTCCAGAATACCTGGCTGGGACCGATTCTGGTCGCGTACGTCGTCCTCTTGTGCTGGCGTCGGCGGCTGTGGCTGATCGCCCTGCCGGCGCTGTTGCCGGCGCTCGATCTGGCGCCCTGGACCGGTTGGTTTTTTGTGGAAGAAATCGATCTGCTCTTGCTCGCGACGGCGGCCTTTGCCTACTGGGGCTTGAACGGGACGCAAACACGGGCCCGCCTGCCGGGCCTGGCCAGCCTGTGCATGGGCGCCGTCACCCTGGCTTACCTGATCGCTTGCTATCGCGGCTGGCAAGCCGTGCCCTTCGACGCGAATGCCCTCAGCAACTACCTCAGTCCCTACAACAGCTTGCGTCTGGGCAAGGCATGGTTCTGGGCGCTGATCCTCTTGCCCGTGCTGGCGCGCGACGCCGGGCCCGCGCTGGCGGGACTGCGCCAGTATTTCATTCCCGGCATGCTGGGTGGACTGGCGCTGGTGTCGGCCGCCGACCTGTGGGAGCGCATCGTCTTTCCCGGCTTGAGCAATTTCGCCAGCGATTATCGCACCACCGCACCGTTTTCCGGCATGCATACGGGCGGCGCTGCGCTCGACGGCTATCTTGCGCTCAGTCTTCCCTTCGTTGCCGCCTGGCTGCTGACGCGGCAATCGCGGCCGAAAACGGCGGCGGCGCTGGGTTTGCTGGCCCTGGGCGCCCATGCCGGCCTGACCACGTTTTCGCGCGGTCTGTTCGCCTCCTTCGCCGTCTCGGGCACCATCCTTGCCCTGTTTCCCCTCGTGCGCGCGCTGAAACTGCGTCAGCTCAGGGGGCGCAACATGATGCTCGGCGCGCTGGTGTGCGGCCTGGGCATATTCGCGCTCGAGCGCATGTTTGCCGTCGGCGGCTATCGCGGTCTGCTCGCCGCCCTGATACTGCTGGGGGCCGCGATGGCCCTGTCCACCTGGGCCATCCCGCGCGCGTTGATCCCGGCCTCCCTGCTGTGCGCGACGGCGCTCGAACTGGTCGTGGGCGGTTTGCTGGCCTCGTCCGACTGGGCCGCCGAAGGCATCTTCAAGCCGCCCTACCTTCTGTTTTCCCTGTCCGCGCTGACGTTTGGCGCGCTCGCATGGAGCGCGCGCTGGCGCGCCTTGAGCCGGGGCGGCGCCAGCGTCGCCCTGATCGCCTTTTTTTGTCTGGCCGCCAATACCCTGTGGATAGCGCGACATTGGGGCGGTTCGGCCGCGTCGGCGCCGGCCACCCTGATCATTGCATTTGCCTTGCTGCTGGTCGTGCTGAATGCCCGGAAAAGGCTGTGGCGCCTGTCGCGCACCAGCCTCAGCTTTGCCGTCGGCGCCACCGCCATCCTCGTGCTGCTCATCCCCGTGAGCTCCAGTTATTACGCCGGCGAACGTTTTTCCAGCACGCGCGGCGATTTCGACGAACGCCTGCGGCACTGGAACCAGGTGCTCGACATGATGGACGGCGGGGCTATGACGGCAGCCTTCGGCATGGGCGTGGGGAAATTTCCCGTCACCTATTTTTGGCGCAATCCGATGCGCGAAACACCTGCCACGCTCGACTACCGTAACGAGCTCGGCAATGGCTTTGTGCGACTGACCGCGCCGATCTACGCGCGCGGCTATGGCGAACTGCTGCGCCTGTTGCAGAGGGTGCCACTACAGCCCGGGACCAATTACATGCTGGCGCTCGATATCAGGCGCGACAAGCCGCAGGCCCGGCTGTATATCAATCTGTGCGCACGCTTGCTGCTCTACCAGCAAGCGTGCGTCGCGGCGGATCCCCGCCTGTTGCCCGCCGATGGCCAGTGGCACCGTTACGAACAGCCCCTCAACTCAGGCGGCCTGGGCGCCGGCGTCTGGCCCTTGCGGGCACCGACCCAGCTGGAACTGGCCGCGGAAGGAGAACGGTCGGCCCTCGACATCGATAACGTCAGCCTGCGCCTGGCCAGCGGCGGGCCTGAATTGATACGCAACGGCGGCTTTTCCGCCGCCAATGACTACTGGTTTTTCAGCAGCGACCGCCACCACCTTCCCTGGCACGTGAAAAACCTGGCCTTGAATCTGTATTTCGAGCTCGGCTGGCTGGGACTGACGTCGTTTGGCGCCTTGCTCGCGCTGGCCGCCGCCCGCCTGCTGTCGCGGCGCGGGGACGGGCGCGCCGACGCCCCCGTCTATCTTGCCGCGCTGGCCGGCTTCCTGACGGTGGGGCTGTTCGACAGCCTGCTCGACGTGCCCCGCCTCGCCCTGCTCTTTTTCCTGGTGCTGTTTGCCTCCCTCTTGTCGCCTTCGCCTTCTCCCGAAAGACCACCATCATGAACTTCAACGCCCTTGCCTTTGGTTTCAGCCTTGCACTGCTGGTCGCCAGTCCGGCGCCGGCCGCCGACCAACTGGTGCGCGTGATCGATACGGTCAAACCGTCCATCGTCGGCATAGGCAGCTACCAAAAAACCCGCAGCCCGGCCCTGATCTTCATCGGCACCGGCTTTGTCGTCGGCGACGGCCTGACGGTGGTGACGGCCGCGCACGTGGCGCAGAAAATGCTGGATGGCGAAG
>DMYQ01000039.1 GCA_003482555.1 Janthinobacterium sp.
ATCGGGTACCCCATCCAGTACAGCAAGTGTTCGGTGGCGTAGGAAACGCTGATTTTCATCGGCAAGGTGACGACATCGACCACCGAAGCGGGCAACGGTACCATGAACAGCATGAAAAAGAAGGCGAACCACATGCGCGACCAGGTGCGCAGCCCGAAGAAACTCACCACCAGGGACGACAGCACCACGACCAGGGAGCCGACTTCCAGCAGCAGCACGCTTTGCGAGCGGCCCACCGCGTAGCACAGCAGACCGAGGGCGAGCATGGCGCCGCCAGCCAGCGGCGCCGGTGCCCTGACGATCAAACCCTGCGCCAGCAATTGCCGCACCCGGTAAAAGAGGAAGAAAGACGCCACCCCCAGCACCATGGGGCCATGGGCGTTCCTTTCGGAACTCCAGGCGCCCTGGAACAAGTCGATGAAGCTGGGAATATAAATGACGGCCAGCCCGGCCAGGATCACGATCCATGGCGAGAACGGGCGGCGGGTCAGCGCCAGCGGCTGCTTAAGCATATGGAACATGGGTCAGAAATTATTCAGCACGGTGCCCAGCACATGCGCGCGCGCATCCGCCAGCAATCCAACCAGTTCGCGCGCCTTGGCGACATGGCTGACATTTTGCCGCGTGACGATCAAGGCCGCGCCGGCGCGCGCCGCCACCGTTTGCGCATCCGCGCCTTCGGTTGCGGCCGCCGTGTCGATCAAGATCACGTCGAACTGGCGCGAGAATTCCGCCAGCAGTTCGCCGAACACGGGGCGGCCCAGCAACTCGAGCGGATTGGGCGGGGTCGCCCCGGCCGTGAGCACCGTCAAGTCCAGCAGCGCGGGCACGCGTTGCACCGCGTCGACGCCGTTGCGGCCCGACAGGATGGACGACAGGCCGCCGCGGTTTTCCAGGCTGAACAACAGATGCTGACGCGGGTTGCGCATGTCGGCGTCGATCAGCAGGGTGCGTTGACCTTGCTGTGAAAACACCACGGCCAGATTCGCCGCCAGGAAGCTGCGTCCATCGCCCCGTTCGCCGCTGGCAATGGCCAGGGTACGCCGCTCGGCGCCCGTGTCAAACCAGCGCCACATCAATTGATTGCGCAAGGCGCGCAGCGATTCGACGCGGTTGGTGAAGGGTTCGTAGGCGGCCACGACGTCTTCGCTGATGGCGCTTTCGCCGCGCAGCAGATACGGATAGTCGAACTGGCGCGACAGGGCCAGTTCGATATCGGCCGGGGTCAACAGGCCCAATTCGATGGCGGCGTCGCCGAAGCGCAGGTTGCGCTCGAGCTGGAAACGCATGATCTTGTCGGCGTCGAGGGCCGACAGGCGGCCAGTCTTGACCAGGATGGCGCCGATGGAACGTTCCGGCTCGGCCGCTTTTTCGCGGACATCGGGAACCGCGAATGGCAGTGCGGGGGTAGTCGAATTCATGCTTGATGCTCCGTGATATGCAGTGTGCCGATGATGCTGTTCATGTCAGGCCGCCCTGACCGCGCCGTTGCCCGGACGCGGTAGCGCGCGGACCGACTTGCGCGAAGCCAGTTTCGATTTTTCGATCACCCCCAGCACTGGCAAGCCAAACGCTTCGCTCAGTTGCGCCGCCGAACGCACGCGCGGATCGAGCAACTCCAGCACCAGGGCCGCGCCCATGCCCAGCATCATCCCGACAACGACGGCCAGGGCCACGTTGAGCATCAAACGCGGGCCGGACGGATGCAAGGGCGCCGTGGCAGCGGCCAGAATGGCGATGTCGGCTTGCTTGGACTGGCCTTCCAGGCTGGTCTGATTGAAGCGCTGCGCCGCCGTTTCGTAAGCTTTGCGGGCGTTTTCCATTTCGTTGGTCAGCACGCTGAATTCGTCGCGCGCGCCGTTCAAGGCCTGGACCTTGGCTTTTTGCGCGGCGAGCGCGGCATGCAGATCCGCTTCGCGTTGCTGGAACACGCGGGCATTGCTGGCAACGCCATTCGTGGCCAAGCTCACTTGCTCGCTGAGCGAGGCGCGCAGCTTGTCGACTTCCGATTTGGCGGAAATATACTGCGGATGGTTGGGCGCCAGGCGCGTCGACATGTCGGCCAGCTTGCCTTCCGCCAGCGCCAGGCTCGACTTCAAGCCCTGGATCAAGCCATTGTTTTGCACGTCAGGCGAGGCATCCGGATTGCTTTGCGCCTGGCGCTGGCGGGACGTCGCTTCCATCGCCAAGCCCTGCACCTGAACCAACTGGCTGGACAGGTCGTTCAAGCGCCCCGTCTCGACGTCGACACGGTTGTCGGCGCTATAGATATTGTTTTCTTTTTGATACTTGGAAAGCCGACTTTGCGCCAATTCGTACTGTTCGCGCAGCAATTTGATTTGCGTCGTGATGAAACCGGACGCCAGTTGCGCCGGCTCGGTTTTCAGTTGCACGCTCAGTTGCAGGTAAGCATTGGCGAAACCGTTCGCGATGGCGGCGACAAACTGGGGATCGCTACCCTTGAAGGTAATGCTCAGAACGCTACTTTCACGGGCCGGCACGACATCGACCTTGAGCAGCAGCAGATCGGCCAGCCAGTCGCGCACCGTGCCTTCGCCGCCGGTGGCGGCCTGGAACTGTTCCTGCACGGCCGGACTGGCGGCCAGCTTCAAGTCATCCACCACCCTCAGCGCGACGCTTTTACTCTTGATGATGTCGATCTGGGTCGCGATATAGCCGGGCATCATTTGCGCCGGCAAAGGCAGGCCCGTCACCGAATCGACGCCCTTGTAGTTGACCACCATGGATGTGCTGCCAAGGAAGGTCTTGGGCAGCATCATGCTG
>DMYQ01000219.1:0-610 GCA_003482555.1 Janthinobacterium sp.
GGGCTTAAAACCGGGCTTAAAACTCTTCCCACTCGTCCTTGGCGGTGTTCGGGGCGACTTTCGGCGGGGTGGCCGTGCGCGGGGCGACGGCTCGCGGGGCGACGGCTCGCGGGGCGGCCGTACGCGCGGCGGGCGCGGCCTTGACGGCGACCGGCGGCCGCGCGATGGCGACCGGCGCGGCGCCGCCCGGCACGGCGGCATGCGCGTGCGCGCGCGGGGCCGCGCCGGCATCCCTGTGGTCGAGCTTGAAGCCACCCACGGCCTCGGTCAGGCGCAGCGCCATTTCTTTCAGGCTTTCGGCGGCGGCCGCCGATTCCTCGACCAGGGCCGAGTTTTGCTGCGTCATCTCGTCCATGTGGGTGATGGCCCGGTTCACTTCCTCGATACCGCTGCTCTGTTCCTGGCTGGCGGCCGTGATGTCGGCCATGATGGTGGCCAGGCGCTGGACCGATTGCACGATCTCGCCCATGGTGTGGCCGGCGTCGTCGACCAGGCGGCCGCCGGCGTCGACCTTCTCGCCGGAATCGACGATCAGGGTCTTGATTTCCCTGGCGGCGGCGGCCGAGCGCTGCGCCAGATTGCGCACTTCGGAGGCGACGACGGCGAAGCC
>DMYQ01000219.1:705-2788 GCA_003482555.1 Janthinobacterium sp.
GCCAGGATATTGGTCTGGAAGGCGATGCCGTCGATGACGCCGATGATGTCGGCGATGCGGTTCGAGCTTTCCTTGATCGAGCCCATGGTTTCCACCACTTGCGAGACCACGGCGCCACCCTTGCTGGCCACGCTGGAGGCGGACAGGGCCAACTGGTTGGCTTGTTTGGCGTTGTCGGCGTTTTGGCGCACGGTCGAAGTCAATTCTTCCATCGAACTGGAGGTTTCTTCCAGCGAACTCGCCTGCGACTCGGTGCGGGCCGACAGGTCGGCGTTGCCGGCGGCGATCTCGGTCGACGACACCCTGACGGCGTCGCTGGTGCCGCGGATGTCTTGCAGCACCGAGGCGATCTTGTCGACGAAGCGGTTGAAGGCTTTGGCGATCTGCGCCAGTTCGTCGCCGCCGTCGGCGTCGAGGCGTTTGGTCAAGTCGCCTTCGCCGGAAGCGATGTCTTCCAGCGCGTCGCGGATCAGGGCCAGGCGTTGCAGGGCCTTGGCCACCAGCACCGTCAAGAGCAGGCCGGCCAGCGCCGTCAAGACGATGGCCGCGATGCTTGAACTGACCAGCATGGCCGACAGGGCGGCCGTCGCTTCATTGCGGTCCAGCACGATCACCAGCAGCCAGTCGGTGCCGGCGATCTTCGTCACGTGCAGCAAGCCGTCGCGGCCCTGCAGGCTCACCTCGGCGGCGTGCTTGTCGGCCTCGACCTGCTGCAAGCGGGCCACCGTCAGGCTGGCGTCGAAATCGGTGACTTGCTTGAGCGTCAGCTTGGCGTCGGGATGGGCGATGATGACGCCGGTGCTGTCGACCAGGAAGGAAAAACTGTTGGGCGTCGGCTTGATCGCCAGCACATTGTGCACCACCGTGTCGATGATGACGTCGGCGCCGCCCACCGCAGTGTAAGCGCCCTTGCTGCCGAAGGCTTCGGCGAAAGTCACCACCAGCTTGCCGGTGGTGGCGTCGACGTAGGGCGCGGTCAGGATGGGGCCGCCGTTCTGGGTCGCCTTCGCATACCAGGGACGGGCGGTCGGGTCGTAATTGGGCGGCATCGGATGCAAGGCTTGCATCTTCTTGTCGGGATAACCGATGTAGGCGTCGTCGAAGGCGCCGGCCGCCTTGGCCGCCGCGATCGGCGCCTGCGGGTCGGGCATGTCGGCGGCCAGCTTGAGCGAGGCCACCACCAGGCTTTTGCCATGCACCCATTCTGCGATGCCGGCCGAATGCACTTGCGACAGTTGCAGCATCTGGGCATCCAGCGCCTCCATGGTGCGCCCCCGGGTGGCGGCGAAATTGGCCAGCGTCATGGCCAGCATGGCGAAGACGACGATGGACAGGCAGGTGACGATGAGTCTGGTGCGCAGCGATGAAAACATATTCTCGTGACCTTTTCATGGGCGTCTGTCGAAGACGGAAATGGCGATGCGGGGCGAAATGGGCCGAAGCGGGGGCGTCGGTAGCTTTGTTGGCGGGCATGGCCGGCGAGCGCAAGCGTCACGCGAATCCGCGCTTGCGCGAAGAGCGGCGTTTTGCTGAATCGATTATAGATTAGCGTTGGGGTGGCGGGCGGCGTAATCCGTCACAGTCGCGTTTACGCAACAGGGAGCACAACAGGGCGCACAACAGGGCGCCGCGGCGCATGGGCTGGCGCCACAGTCACGCCTAGGTTTGCGCGCGCCACTGCTCGCGGTAAGCGCCCGGGTTGGCGCCGGCCCATTCCTTGAACGCGTGCGTAAAAGCGCTTTGCTCTTGATAGCCGAGCAGGAAGGCGATGTCGACCAGACTCAGGCCGGGCTGGCGCAGATAATCCTTGGCCAGCGCGAAGCGGGCTTCATCGAGCACTTGCTGGAAGCTGGCGCCGGACTCGCTGAGCTTGCGCTGCAGGGTGCGCGGCGACAGCTTCAATTCGTCGGCGATGGCGGGCAGGCGCACCTGGCCCCGGCTCAGGTTGCGGATGATGGCCGCCCGCACCTGCGCCCCGAGGCCGCCGCCGGCCAGGGCGCGCCGCGACAGCAGTTGTTCGGCGTGCTGTTGCAGCACCGGATACAGGCTGACGTCGGCGTTCGGCACCGGCCAGGCCGGCATG
>DMYQ01000228.1 GCA_003482555.1 Janthinobacterium sp.
GGATCACGGTGCGCGTATTGAGCAGCGCTTCCAGATCGCGCGCGACGGTATCTTTCAAGTCTTCGATGTTCAGGCGCGAGACGACACCGCTGCTGCCGGGTTTGATATGCGTGTCCATCAAGCGGTCGAACAATCCTGGCGTAAAACCCTTCATCGATATCCCAAAAAAATGCCGCAACGGGTGAGCGTTGCGGTGGATCGGGCCGACAGCGCCCGATATCACCTTCCGGCAGCCGGCGCGGGGCGCGGCGAGCCGGAAGGCACTGTGGAGGAAATCTTAAGCCGTTTTATTGGCCGACAGATCCCAGCCGCCGGAGGTGTTACCACCCGAACCGCCGCCCACTTTTTGCTGGGTGTACTTCCATTTGACCTTGGAATACTTCAAGGACAGGGTTTCGCTCAGGATATCGCCGGCTTCGACCAGCGGTGCGACGCCGCTGATCAGAACGTTTTCCAGTTCAATTTCGAAATACTTGATGCGCTCGCCTTGACCGTCGGCGCGCAAGAATTCGATTTTTGCTTTCGGGATGGTTTTACCCGAAGAGCAGTTTTGCAGCAGCAAAGGGGTGGCCAGATCCGCCAGCTTGGCGATGACGATATCCTTGTGCTCGCAACGCTCCGCGGTATGCCCGCCGCCGGTGGAAGAAGTAGCCGATTTAGGCTGCAACACTTCCCACTGGACCGACTTGCATTCAATCCAATCCTTATGGCTGCTGTCGCTGGATTCACCTTTAATACCATCAATTTGCAAATAGACGTCGATTGCCATACTGTTCCTTTAAGTGATATGAAAAATTTAAGACTTGGTCGACTGCGGCAACTCCGCGACCAAACGGAGTGAAACTGAGAGCTCGTCGAGTTGAAAGTGCGGACGCAGGAAGGACACGGCGCGGTACACGCCCGGCCGACCCGGCACTTCCGACACTTGCACCGACGCTTCACGCAATGGGAATTGCGCTTTTTGTTCCTGGCTGGCGTTATCGTCGAGCAGCACGTATTGCGTCAGCCAGCGGTTCAGGAAATCTTCGACATTCGATGCGGCGGCAAAGCTGCCGATCTTGTCGCGCATCATCGCCTTCATGTAATGGGCGATGCGCGAGACGGCGAAGATGTATTGCAATTGGGCCGACAGGACCGCATTCGCGTTGGCCGACTCGGAGGCATATTTCTTCGCCTTCTGGGTCGACTGGGCGCCGAAGAAGGCGGCGTAATCCGTATTCTTGCAATGCACGAGGGAAATGAAACCCAGATCGCTCAATTCTTTTTCGCGGCGGTCGGTGATGGCGATTTCGGTCGGGCACTTGAGCGCCACTTCGCCTTCATCGGTCTTGAAGGTGTGGGTCGGCAAGTCTTCGACCAGGCCGCCGCCCTCCACGCCGCGGATCGCCGCGCACCAGCCGAAATCGTCGAAGGCCTTGGTCAGCTTGGTGCCGAAGGCATACGCGGCGTTACACCACAGATACTTCTGGTGGTCGGTGCCATCCACGTCCTCGACGAAATTGAAGCCTTCCACGGTGGCGCCGTCGGCCGGGTGAAACGGCAGGCGACCCAGGAAACGGGGCAAGGTCAAGCCCACGTAGCGGGAATCCTCGGATTCGCGGAAGGATTTCCATTTGGCGTATTCGACCGTGTCGAAGACCTTGGTCAAGTCGCGCGGCTTGCCCAGGTCGCTATACGTTTCCAGACCGAACAGCTCCGGCGAAGCGGCCGAGATGAAGGGCGCGTGCGAAGCGGCCGCCACGTGCGACATTTGCTCGATGAAATACATGTCTTCCGGCTGACGCGTGATTTCATAGTCGCCCAGCAAGGCGCCGAAGGGAGCGCCACCGAAGGTGCCGAATTCCTCTTCGTAGACTTTCTTGAACATCGTGCTCTGGTCGAATTCCAGCGCGCTCTGGAAATCGCGCACCAATTCGCGCTTGGTGGCGTTGAGCATCTTGATCTTCAAGCGCTGACCGGTGGCCGTGTTCTTGACCAGATAGTCGAGGCCGGTCCAACTGCTTTCCAGCTTCTGGAATTCGGGCGCGTGCATGATGGCGCTCAACTGCGTCGAAATCATGCGGTCCAGTTCGGCCACGCGGGCGTCGATGGTGGCGCCCAGATTGTCCGACACCACCACGGTGCCCTGCATGACCTGGCTCACCAGTTCGGAAATGATGTCCTTGGCGCGGGCGTGCTCGACGGTCGACTTGGCGACCTTGCTCTGTTCCACGATCTGATCGAGCAAAGCCATTTCGGTGTGCGCCGCGGCGCCGGAGGCCGGGCTTAAATGAGCGGACATATCAGTCTTTCTTGGTGTTTTGGCCCAGCTCGGCCAGTTTTTCGGTGCTGTTCAAGACTTCGTTGAGGATGTCTTCCAGCTTGTCGTTGCCGGCCAGCTTGTTGCGCAAGTCGGCCAGCTTGGTGCGCGCTTCCAGCAGTTTGCGCAGCGGCTCGACTTGCTCGACCACGGATTCGGGACGGAAATCGGCCATCGACTTGAATTTCAGGTCGACGCCGAACTGGCCGCCCTCGCCGCTCAACTCATTGGCGACGCGGTAGGCGGCGCGCGGCTCGATGCCCTTCATCACTTCATCGAAATTGTCGCGGTCGATGCCGACGAAGGAACGATCCTTCAATTTCTTTTGTTCCAGTTCGGAGTTGCCGCCAAAGTCACCCACGACACCCATCACGAAGGGCAATTCCTTGTTTTCGATGGCGTCGCCGATTTCCACGTCATAGGTCATCTGGATACGCGGTGGACGCACTTTTTGCAGCTTTTTCTGGACACTCTCTCTAGACATCACATTCCCCGGTTATTCAACAATAATGGCCGGCATCGCTCCGATGCCCTTGGTTTGCGGCGCTTACTTCAAGCCGTCGAAAGGATTGGCGCTCGATTCACTCTCGGCCGCCGGTTTCGGCGACACCGCTTTCTTGCCCCACACGCGGGTCGGCGCCGCCTTGACCGGCACCAGCACGGTCTCGCCCAGGCTTTCGCGCAAGAGCTTGGCCAAGTCTTGCGACTCGGTGCGCAAATTGCCCGACAAATTGTTTTGCCGGCTCAAGTCCGACAGCGCCCGGGTCGACAGGCGCAAGCCGCTGATGGCGATGATGCTGTTGCCCAGCTTGTCGCTCGGGTCGCGCACCAGGATTTCCTGGGCGTTGATGATGGCTTCGCCATATTGGCCGGCCGCGTATTTTGTTTGCGCCATCTGTACCCACGGGGACTTGTCGGCAGGATAATCCTTGGACGCCTGTTTCCACATGCCCATGGCCTTTTCATTCTGGCCGACCGTGGCCGCTTGCGAGGCGAGCGTCATCTGCTCGGCCAGCGGCGCGGTCTTTGGCACCACCGGCGCGGGGG
>DMYQ01000070.1 GCA_003482555.1 Janthinobacterium sp.
CGCAAGACCGCCTTCGGCTACAACGACGACCACACCGATTCGCGCATCGTCTCCCTGTCCGGCAATGTGGTGCACAAGCTGACGCCGGAACTGAGCCTGCGCAACCAGACCCAATTCAACTCCGTCAAGACGGATGCGGTGGAAACGGCGCCCAACACCATCGGCACCATCTCCGCCAAGGGCTTCACGCCGCTGACGCCGGCCGGCTTCAGCAATCTTCCCCTGGCCAGCCTGGCGGAACGCCTGCAAAGCCACGATCGCGACATCAGCGATTATTCGATCTACAACCAGACCGAACTGGCCGCCAAGCTGAGCACCGGCGGCATCCAGCACGAACTGGTGGTTGGCCTGGAACTGGGCCATGACGGCTACGACAACCAGGCTTACTACCGCAACGGCACTTGCAACGGCAAGGCCTTGAACGCGGCCGGCACCACCAGCGGCTATGTCGCCTGCGTGCCTTTGCTGGGCGGCGGCACGGGCGACTCGCCGACGGCGGTCGCCCGCAGCACCGGCAACCACGCGGGCGGCTCGGCCAACACGGCGGCCACCTACATCAACGACACCATGGCCCTGAACTCCATGTTCAAAGTGACCGGCGGCCTGCGCTACGACCGCTACACGGCCAGCGTCAGCAATTCCATCAACGTCGGCAACACGGCGGGCAGCACGGCCCTGGCCGACGCCCGCCAGGCGCTGGGCTTCACCAGCGTGCGCCTGGGCGGCATCTGGCAACCGAACGCGGCGCAATCGTATTACCTCTCCTACGGTACTTCCTTCAACCCGTCGCTGGAGCAATTGACCGGCACCCTGGGCCAGCAAGATCTGCCGCCCGAGAAAAACCGCTCCTACGAACTGGGCGGGAAGTGGGATCTGGCCGACGGCAACCTGGCCACCAACGCGGCCCTGTTCCAGGTGCAGAAGGAAAACGCGCACACCCTGATCAGCCCGGGCGTGTATGAACTGGACGGCAGCGTGCGCGTAAACGGCTTGCGCGCCGGCGCCACCGGCCGCGTCGACAAGCGTTTGCAAATGGCGCTGAACTATACCTACCTGGACGCCAAGGTGGTCGACGCATCCCCGCTCGACGGCACCCTCGGCAAGACCCTGGGCAACGCGCCGAAGCACACGCTCACCGCCTGGGCCACCTATGAAGTCGCGCCGCACTGGGAAGTGGGCGGCGGCCCGGTCTATATGTCCGAGCGCTACACCAGCGCGACCAATGTGGTGCGGGTCGGCGGCTACACGCGCTGGGACGCCACCCTGGCCTACAAGCAGCCCAAATATGACTTGCGCCTGAACCTGTTCAACCTGGCCGATAAAATGTATTACGATGCGCTGATCCCGTCCGACGGCGGACGCGCGGTACCCGGCACCGGCCGCTCGCTGATGCTGTCGTTTAACTATCGCATGTAATCGCCGCCAACTCGACTCGTCAGGAACACCATGCTGGTTCGCATTCCCCAGGTACTCAACGCACAACAGCTGG
This sequence comes from Janthinobacterium sp., assembly GCA_003482555.1. Lineage (GTDB taxonomy): Bacteria > Pseudomonadota > Gammaproteobacteria > Burkholderiales > Burkholderiaceae_D > Janthinobacterium. Next base: position 1,490 of record DMYQ01000070.1, read on the forward strand.
CCGCCGTGCGCGCCCTGCTGGCCCAGGGCGGCGGCGCCTGGGTCGACGGTCGCGCGACGGCCGGCTACCAGGGCGCCCCCGTCAAGTTCAATCAACAGATCGACGAACGCTCGGCCGTGGCCCAGCAGTGCCAGCGCATCGTGCTCACGGCGCTGGAGCGCAACCCCCTGTTCATCAGCGCGACCCTGCCGAACATCGTCTATCCGCCCATGTTCAACCGCTACGCCGAGGGCATGGGCTTCGGCGCCCACGTCGATGGCAGCGTGCGCCTGCATCCGCACAATGGCAGCAAGCTGCGCACCGATGTCTCGGCCACGCTATTCCTGGCCGACGAGGACGATTACGACGGCGGCCAATTGCAGGTCGAAGACAGCTACGGCATGCACGCGGTGAAACTGGCGGCCGGCGACATGGTGATTTACCCGGCCACCAGTCTGCACCAGGTGACACCGGTCACGCGCGGCGTGCGCCTGGCCTGCTTTTTCTGGATACAAAGCCTGATCCGCGACGACGGCCAGCGCGCCCTGCTGTTCGACATGGACAACGCCATCCAGACCCTGAACCAGGGCGGCGCCGACGAGGGCGCGCGCCGCAAGCTGATCGGCTGCTATCACAATCTGCTGCGGCAATGGTCCGAGACCTAGTGTCCGCATAGCTGCCGGTGGCCCGGGAACGCGCCGTTGGGCTTATCCCGGCGAAAATACCGTCAGCGGCCGCCGGCCACATCGATGAAACCGCCGGTGCTGTAGGACGCTTGCGGCGAAAGCAGCCACAGGACGGCTTGCGCCACTTCCGACGCTTCGCCGCCCCGGCCCAGCGGCACGGATGCCTGCAGGCGGCTGACCCGGTCCGGCTCGCCGCCGCTGGCGTGCATGTCCGTGTAAATCAGCCCGGGCCGCACGCCGTTGACGCGTATTCCCTCTTGCGCCACTTCCTTCGACAGCCCCGTCGTCAAGGCGTCCAGCGCCGCCTTCGATGCCGCGTAATCGACATATTCGCCCGGCGAACCCAGCACGGCCGCGCGCGAAGAGATGTTGACGATGGCGCCGCCGGCGCCGCCATGCCTGGTCGACATGCGCCGCACGGCCTCGCGCGCGCACAGGAAGCTGCCCGTCACATTGGTGGCAAAGATCCGGTTCAGGCGCGCCGCGTCCATCTGCTCGACCCGCATCTGCGGCGCCAGGATGCCGGCGTTGTTGACCAGGGCCTCGAGCCGGCCCAGGCGCGCGTCGATGTGCGCGAACATCCGCGTCACCTCGGCTTCATTGGCGACATCGGCCTGGATGGCCAGGGCGGCGCCGCCCGCCGCCTCGATGGCGGCGACAACCGCCTGGGCCGCGCCTTCGTCGGAGCGAAAGTTGACGCACACCGTGTAGCCGCGTTCGCCGGCCAGCAGGGCGCAGGCGGCGCCGATGCCGCGCCCGCCGCCCGTAATGAGGATGAGTTTTCCGGTCATGCCACGACTCCGCTTGAAGAGTGAATTGAAGGGCAAGCATACCATCGCGCTTGCGTGCGGGCTGCGTCTGAAGCGCAGCGCCTCAGGCGCGCGGCGGCGCGCTCGACTCCCTGGCCACCAGCTCCGGCTTGAGACGGATGTCGAGCACGGGCGCGCCCGGCGTCTCTATCATTTGCAGGATCAAGCGCGCCGCCTCCGCGCCCATGCCGTGGTGGCGGAGGCGCACCGTCGTCAAGGGCGGACGCACGATATCCATGAAGGGCACGTCGTTGTGGCCGACGATGGAGACGTCTTGCGGGCAGCGCAATCCCAGTTCGGCGAGCGCGTCGTAGCAGCCGATCGCCACCAGGTCATTTCCGGTCACCACGGCCGTGGTGTGCGGCGCGCGGCGCAGCAATTCCAGCAGCGCCGCCTTGCCGCAGGCGCGCGTGTGGCCGCCGGCCTCGAAGACGAAGGCGGGCGCGCCGGCCTGCGCCATCGCGGCGGCAAAGCCGAGCCGGCGCAAGTGCCCGGTCGAGAGCGCGTCCAGGCCGGCGATGTGGGCGATGTGGCGGTGCCCCAGCGCCAGCAGATGGCCCACCGCAAGGGCCATGCCGTGGCCGTCGTCGCTGATCACGCAGGAAGCGATGCCGCTCTCTTCGCGCCGGTTCACGGTCACCAGGGGCACCCGCTGATCCACGCACATCTTGACGACGGCGTCGTGGCGCCGCGCCGTCGCCAGTATCAGGCCGTCGACCTGCTGGCCCAGCAAGAGGTTGATGACGAAGCGCTGCTCTTCCTCGTCGGCGCCGACGTTGGCGACGATGGCCTGGTAGCCGTGCTTGCGCAAGCCTTCCTCGATGCCGGTCAAGATCGGCGGGAAGACCGGGTTGGTGATATCGGGCAAGACCACGCCGATGATGTTCGATTTGCGCGTGGCCAGGGTGGAGGCGGCGCGGTTGGCGCGGTAGCCGAGCCGGCGCGCCTCGGCCAGGATGCGCTTGCCGGCCTCGGCGCCGACCATGTGCCGGGTGTCCGGATTCATGACCCGCGACACGGTCGACAGGTGCACGCCGGTGGCGCGCGCTATGTCGCTTAAAGTGGCGGCTTTGTTTGTCATATCGCTTTCAAATTGCGCTAAAGAAGAAGCCCGGCGGCGGCGCGGGCGGGCCATCGCAAGCGCTTGCAGAATGTTTCACGGGAAAGTGGCTGCCATTTCGGCTATTATCTATCACTTTATCGATTTCACGCAATGCAAACGCTTGCATAAAATACTGCAAACTCATTCAAATTCATTCATTTCACGCCTACGAGCCCCCTATGCCGAATACCCAATCGCACCTGAAAGCCGTCCCGGACGCCGCCGCCCCCTCCCTCAAGGAAGCCGCGCTGGCTTACCACGCCTCTCCCCGTCCCGGCAAGATTTCGGTCGTGCCGACCAAGCCCCTGGGCGACGCCGGCGCCCTGACCCTGGCTTATTCGCCCGGCGTCGCCTACGCCTGCGAAGCCATCGTCGCCGACCCGCGCGCGGCCGGCCTGTACACTTCGCGCAGCAATCTGGTGGCCGTGATCACCAATGGCACCGCCGTGCTGGGCCTGGGCGACATCGGCCCCCTGGCCAGCAAACCCGTGATGGAAGGCAAGGCCTGCCTGTTCAAGCAATTCGCCGACGTCGACGTGTTCGACATCGAGCTGGCCGAAAACGACCCCGACCTCTTCATCGACACCGTGGTGCGCATGGAACCCACCTTTGGCGGCATCAACCTGGAAGACATCAAGGCGCCGGACTGCTTTTACATCGAGCAGCAACTGCGCCTGCGCATGAAGATCCCGGTCTTCCACGACGACCAGCACGGCACCGCCATCATCGTCGCGGCCGGCATCCTGAACGGCCTGGAACTGGTCGGCAAGAACATCGGCGAAGTGCGGGTGGCCGTTTCGGGCGCCGGCGCGGCCGCCATCGCCTGCCTCGACTTGCTGGTCTCGCTCGGCCTGAACAAGGACTTGCTCAAGGTATGCGACAGCCAGGGCGTGATCCACCCGGGCCGCGACGCCGACATGGAAGCGAACAAGGCGCGCTACGCCAACGCCACCGCCGACCGCACCCTGGCCGACGCCATGGTCGGCGCCGACATCTTCATCGGCGTCTCCAAGGGCGGCGTGGTCAGCGCCGCCATGGTCGAATCGATGGCCGGCCATCCGCTCATTTTCGCGCTGGCCAATCCGCACCCGGAAATCGCGCCCGAGCTGATCCACGCTACCCGCGCCGACGCCATCGTCGCCACCGGCCGCTCCGACTATCCGAACCAGATCAACAATGTGCTGTGCTTCCCCTACATCTTCCGCGGCGCCCTCGACGTCGGCGCCACCACCATCAATGAAGAAATGAAGCTGGCCTGCGTGCGCGCCATCGCGCAACTGGCCAAGGAACCGCTGCCGGGCCAGACCCGGAGCGCCTTGAACCGCGAACAACTGATCCCCTCGCCCTTCGACCCGCGCCTGCTGGGCCGCGTGGCGCCGGCCGTCTCCCTGGCCGCGATCGCCTCCGGCGTGGCCACGCGCGCCCTGGCCGCCAGCCCCGTCAGCCCGACCTGACTTTCCGCTCCACGCGCGCCGTCCGCCGCGACGGCGCCGCCCCTCCCTTTTTTCCGGCCGGTAAAACGCGCCAAAGTTTGAGCCAGATCTGACGATGGCGCCGGCTTTGTTGACAGCGGCCGCCCCGGATGCGACTCTCAAAAATCTTCTTGGAAATATATGCTGTTCGGCATGCCGACGGGGCGCGCCGCGCACCCGCGCCGCCCCGTCATTGGAGAACACGCTATGAGCATTGCAAAGATGAGAGTCGCGACCCGCCTGGGCATCGGCTTTGGCCTGGTGTCGGCCCTGCTGGTCACGGTGACCGCGCTGGGTATCAATCGCATGGCCGCGATGCAAGGCCGGGTCGATGAAATCATCAAGGTCAACAGTGTCGAGGCAAAGCTGGCCGAAACCATGGACGCCACCATCACCGAGCGCGCGCTGGCCATGCGCAACCTGATCTTGCTCAGGGATGCAGGGGAAATCCGCGCCGAAGTGGCGCGCATGGATGAGCAATCGAAAAAATACCAGGATGCGCAAGAGCGCCTGGGTCGCATGTTCAACGAGACCGGCGGCACGACGTCCGAAGAAACGGTCTTGCTCGACACGGTCAAGCGGCAAGCGGCGCTGGCGGCGCCCATGCAGGCCAGGGCGAGCGAGCTGGGCCTGGAGCAAAAAGGCGAGCAAGCCTACCAGTTGCTGCGCGCTGAATTCCGCCCCGTGCAAAAAAGCTGGTGGGACGCGCTGCGTCAGTTGAGCGCCCTCGAAACGAAGCAAAACGAGGAAGCGGCCGTCGCCGCCGAGCAGGCCTTCCGCAACGCCCGCACGCTGATGCTGGCCTGCGGCGCGCTAACCCTCCTGATCAGCGTCGGCGCCGCGCTGTGGATCAGCCGTAGCCTGCTGCGCCAGCTGGGCGGCGAACCCGATTACACGGCCGACATCGTCGCCCGCATCGCCGGCGGCGACCTCGCCGTCGCCATCGATACCCGCGCCGGCGACCAATCGAGCCTGCTGTTCGCCATGTGCGGCATGCGCGACAGCCTGGCTTCCATCGTCGGCCAGGTGCATCTCGGCACGGCCAGCATCGCCACCGCCTCGCGGGAAATCGCGGCCGGCAATATGGACCTGTCCGCGCGCACCGAGCAGCAGGCCGGCGCCCTCGAGGAAACGGCATCCTCGATGGAAGAACTCACTTCCACCGTCAAGCAAAACGTCGACAGCGCCCGCCAGGCCAACGGCTTGGCGCTGTCGGCTTCCAGCGTCGCCGTCAAGGGCGGTGAAGTGGTGAACCAGGTGGTGCAGACGATGGGCTCGATCAACGCCTCGGCCAAGAAAATCGTCGATATCATCGGCGTCATCGACGGCATCGCCTTCCAGACCAATATCCTGGCCTTGAACTGCGGCCGTGGAAGCGGCCCGGGCCGGCGAGCAGGGCCGCGG
>DMYQ01000069.1:0-9392 GCA_003482555.1 Janthinobacterium sp.
CCGGACATCTTCGAGCGCTTTCAGTCAAACGCGCCCGGGGTGAAGCTCGAACTGTTCCCGAATAACAGCCCGATCCAGATCGCCGACATCGCCTCGGGCGCGCTCGACGGCGGTTTTGTCTATCTGTTCGAAGCGCTGCCGGAGACTGTCCGCGTGCTGCCGGTGGCCGCCCACCGTGTCGTGCTGGCGGTGCCGCGCAAGTGGGACTTGCCGGCCCATGCCACGCTCACGGCGGCCAGCTTGAGCGGACGTCCCTTCGTGACTTTTCCGCGCGCCACCTATCCCGGTTATCACGATCAATTGATGGGCGCCTGCGCGGGCGCCGGCCTGACCCTGAACGTGGTGCAGGAAGTGTCGACCGAGGCGGCCATCCTGTCGCTGGTGTCGGCCGGCGTGGGCGCGGCGCTGGTCAATTCGGCCAATTTGTCGCGCCCGCCCGCACAGGTGCGCTTCCTCGAACTGGAGGATATCTTGCTGACCTTGCCGCTCGCCTTCGCCTATTCCGACGCCAATCGGAATGCGGCGCTGAACCGCTTTCTGGGCTGCCTGGCGGAAGTCGCCGGCGCCGCCTGAACCTCGCCTCCCCCGAGCTTCGCCAAGGCGCCGATGTCGGCCCGGCATCGGCGCCGTCAGCGGGCGGTATTGGCGCGCGCGCCCGTTTTGCGCGAAGATGCCGGTACGGCGCCGTGGCGCCAATTCTGCCATAGGAGAAAACACATGCTGAAATGGATCGTTGGTGACGTCACCATCACCAAACTCGTCGAATTTGAAACCAGCTTTCCCGGCGGCGTCGCCGGCGGCATGCTGCCCGACGCGACTCCCGCCGAAGTGAAGGGCATCGACTGGCTCTGCCCGCACTTCGCCACCGAAGCCGGCGACCTGAAGATGAGCGTGCACGCGCTGCTGCTGCAGACGCCCACCTTCCGCCTGATCGTCGACACCTGCGTCGGCAACCACAAGGCGCGCAAGTCGCCCATGTTCAATATGCTCGACACCGACTTCCTGCTTCAGCTGGAGCGGGCCGGCTGGTCGCGCGCGTCGGTGGACGGCGTGCTGTGCACCCACCTGCACGTCGACCACGTCGGCTGGAACACCATGCGCGAAGGCGAACGCTGGGTGCCCACTTTTCCCAATGCGCGCTACTACATGGGCGAAGTCGAATACGCGCACTGGCAAAGCGCGGCCGGCGGGCCGGCGAAGGCGGCCCTGTTCGCCGACTCGGTGCAACCCATCCTGGACGCCGGGCTGGCCACCTTCGTCGCCATGGACGCGATCCTGCTGCCGGAGGTGCGGCTGATCCCGACGCCGGGCCACACGCCCGGCCATGTCAGCGTGCTGATCGAATCGAAGGGCGAGCGCGCCGTCATCACGGGCGACTTGATGCACCATCCGGCGCAGATCGCCAGGCCGCACTGGTCGTCCGACTTCGACAGCGACAAGGATCATTCGCGCCGCACGCGGGCCGATTTTCTGGCGCGCTTTTCCGATTCGCCCACGTTGGTGATCGGCACCCATTTCGCCGGCCCGACGGCCGGGCGCGTGGTGCGCGACGGCGACAGCTACCGCTTCCTCACCTGAAGAGCGGTGGCCGATGCGCGGGCGGCATCGCCTCCGCCCTTCATCGGCATTGGCCGGCGCGCGCGCTTTGCCGGATAGTACGGGGATCGCGGCCGCAAGGGCCGCCATCGACGGAGAACGCGAACATGAAACGAACCCTGCTACTGGCCGGCGCTTGCCTGCTGGCCCATTCCATGGCCTTCGGCGCGGCGCCGATTCCCCAGCAAAGCGGGCAGGCGGCCGGATTTTACCGGGCCAGGCTGGGCGCCTTTGAAGTCGTCGCCCTGTCGGACGGCACGGCGGCGCGGCATATCGACGCCATCCTCAGCGATCCGGCCACCACGCGCAGCGAACTGCGCGCCGACCACCTGGCGCAGCCGGTGTCGCTGTCCATCAACGCATATCTCATCAATACGCATGCGCACCTGGTCGCTTCGCCGCACATTTCCTTCCCCGGATTCGGACACGTGCGCAAGACGGGCGCCGGCTATGCCTGGCTGCCGCTGCCCTATACCGACCGCGTGGCGGAAATGGATGTCAAACCCTGAGGGCCGGGTCGGCCGCGAACGGTAACACTCAAGCGCCCGGTTTGTGCACCATCAGCCAGTACACCACCAGCACGCCGCCGAAGGCTGGAAAGCCGAGCGCCGTCCAGCACTTTTCGAAACGCCAGTAAGGGGCCGGCAGCGCCGCGCCGCCGGCCGCCGCGGCGGCGGCCATGTTGCGCATGCGCAATTGCAGCCACACCACCGGCAGCCAGCAAATCCCGGCCAGCGCGTACAGCGCCAGCGACCAGACGATCCAGGGCGAATCGAGCGGAAAGCCGGCCAGGCGTATCATCCAGAATCCCGACAGCGGCTGGATGATGACGGACGGCGTGGTGAACCACCAGTCGGCCCGCGCAACCTGGCGCGTGACGACGGCGATGGCTTGCACGTTGCCGCTGCGGTTAGTGAAAAACATAGAGAAGGCGGTGCCGAAGCCGGTGCCGAACATCAGCGTGGCGGACAGGATGTGCAGCCATTTCAGCGTCAGATAATCCATCTCAATTCCTGTTCGGGGTGATGCGCCACATCAGCAGCATGATGGCGGCGATGGGCAGGTTTTTCGTCAAGGAGCCGAAGGGATGCAGCCAGAATTCGGGCAGGCACAGGCTCATGATGGCGATATGGCCGGCCACCAGCAGCGGTTGCGCCGGCCACAACCAGCGTCGCGCTGCCGACCAGGACGACGCAGCCGGCCCTCAGGCTGTGCATTTCGACACCCAGCAGACCGCGTTCGACGCCCGGGACGGCGCTGAAACCGGGCGCGGCGATGTCGACGAAGGCCAGTCGCCCCTTGCCATCCCAGCGCCGCAAACGCGCCATTTCGGATGTGCATAGCGCGCATTGGCCATCGTAAAACAGGGTCAGGGCGCTCACGACGCCGCATCCTTGTCTTCGCCGCCCAGCATGCGAGCGACCTTGCCGCCCATTTTCAGGAAGCGTTGCAGGGTGGCGGGCGGCAAGTGCTTGTAATCGTCGTCAGTCGCGCTCAGCATTTCCAGGAAAGCCAGCACCCGATCCATCTTCAGACGCGTGGCTTGCTCCAGGACCGCGTCGGCATCGGCTTCAAGCGCGCATTCGCGCAAGATGGTTCAAGACCGGTGGGCGCGGGCGGCGCGGCGGTAGGCGCCCGGCGTGGCGCCGGTGCGGGCGCGGAAGGCGGTGGCGAAATTGCCGGCGTTATTGAAACCGATCAGCAGCGCGATATCCTGCACTTCGATATCGGTACGCTCAAGCAGCTCCATGCCGCGCGCCATGCGCGCCTCGCGGATGAAGGCGAACACGGTGGCGCCGGTCTGGGCGCGGAACATCAGGCTGAGTTTTTCGCGGTAAGTGCCGACGCTGCGGGCGATTTCGCTCAGGCCCGGCAGGGTCGCCAGATTGTCCAGGATCAGGCGCTTGACGGCGCTCACGAAGACGGCGTCCGGCTGCGCCTCCCCGCTCGGCGGCGGCGGCGCTGGCGGCGTCGGCGCGCCGGCGCGGCGCGTCAAGTGCAGGTGGATATGCACGCGCGCGGCCAGTTCGGCCGGCGCGAACGGCTTGACGACATAGTCGACGGCGCCGATCGACAGGCCCATCACGCGCTCTTCGGCGGCGTCGGCGCCGCTCAGGAAAATCACCGGGATATCGCGCGTGAGCGGGTTGGCCTTGAGCAGGCGGCAGGCGGCGTAACCGTCCATCACCGGCATGCGCACGTCGAGCAGGATCAGGTCGGGCTGGCCAGCCAGGGCCAGTTGATAACCCTGCGAACCGTTGAAGGCGACGCTGACCCGGTAGGGCAATTCGCTGAACAATTCCATCAGCAGGCGCTGCTCGAACGGCGAATCGTCGATGATCAGGATGGAGTGTTCGGTCGCGTCGGAAATCGTAGGCATGGCGCGGCTGAAAAGGCGGCTGAAGAATTCATTATGCCGTTATTTCTCTTTTTTTTGCGTTTTTCTCTTCTTTCAAAATTCGTTTCACTCTCTTCAAAAGCGGACTTTGATGGAATCATGAATAATTGTCACGACACAAGCGCACGCCGCACCCGCTTGCCACACCCGCACGCCGCAGACCCGCGTTGCCGTGGCGACGGCACACGGCGCGCCCCGCTGATCCGCAACGTTTTTGCCGCGCCAGGAGGATTCATGCCACACGCCAGATTGCTTTGCCCCGCCTCGTATGCCGCCTGGCCCGGAGTGCGCTCATGAAACACACCGATTTCGGCAGCATGCCGTGTCCGATCGCCCGCAGCCTGGGCAAGGTCGGCGAGTGGTGGAGCATCTTGATCTTGCGCGAAGCCTTCTACGGCAAGAGCCGCTTCGACGAATTTGAAAAGAGCTTGAAGATCGCGCCCACCATCTTGACGCGGCGCCTGGCCGACCTGGTGGCGGGTGGCATGCTGGTGCGCCGCCAGTACTGCGCCAAGCCGCCCCGTTACGACTATGTGCTGACCAAGACCGGGCTGGCGTTCAAGCCGGTGCTGCTGGCTTTCATCGCCTGGGGCAACGAGCATTTCGCGCCCGAGGGCGCCAGCCTGGTGATCGCCAGCCGCGACACCGGCGTGGCCGCCGATCCCGTGCTGGTCGACGCCATCACCGGCCTGCCGATCAACGATGAATACTATGGTTTCGCGCCCGGCCCGGCGGCCAGCGAAGACATGCGCGCGATGATACTGGCGCTCGAGTCGGACGCGCCGCGGGCGCCGCCGCCGCGCCGCCGGGCCGCCGCGCCGCTGTTTCCGCCACCCGACTTCGCCTGATAGTTTTGACTGATCGTTTTGGCTGATTATTCGGCCTGATCGCGGCCTCAGCGCGGCTCCAGTTGCGCATACACGGCGGCCGCCACGCCCGCCAGCTCATCCTTGTCGATGGCGGCCGAGAGGGCATAGCCGTAGGTGCCATCGATCCAGTAAAACACGGCCAGCCGACCTTCCCGCGCGTAGCGGAAGGCGCTGTCGCGCCGCTGCGCCGCCTCGCCCGTCTCCGTCGTCACGTACAGGGTCAGGCGCCGTCCTGCGCCGTCCTGGTACATGAACTGGGCCACCGGGCCGCTATTGCCGGGTAACAGGCGTCCGCCCATCAAGGCATAGCCGAGCGTGCCCAGGCGGGGCGGCCGCAGCGGCGCGCCCAGGCGTTTCGACAACCAGGCCACCAGGTGCGCTTCCTGTTCGGCGCCCACTTCGACCGGATGACGGACTTCCGGGCTGTACACCGCGTGCGCGATGGCGGCGCGGTGCGCCAGCCCGGCCGGCGCGCGCGCGGCGAGCAGGGGCGCTTCGCCGGCGCCGCGCAACTGCCAGCCGGCGGCGCCGCTGGCGCAGGCGATCAGCAGGCCGGCGGCAAAGCGCCGCCACGGCCAGGCCCGCGCCGGCGGGGTCGCCAGGCGGGCCGGCACGGCGGCGTCGAGCACGGGATCGAAGAGGGCGCGCAAATCCGCGTTTTGCTGTTGGTAAGCGCGCAGGCGGCGCGCTTCCTCGGGCCGCTCGCGCAGGTGGGCGTCGATCTCGGCCCGTCTGGCCGGTGCCAGCAGGCCGTCGACCCAGGCGTGCAAATCCGCTTCCGTCACGGGGGGCATGGAATTCATTTCACCACTTTCAGGGGCGCGGCCACGGCCTGCCCCAGCATCGTCAGGCGCAGGCGTTCGCGCCCGCGCGACAGGCGCGACATCACCGTGCCGAGCGGAATGGCCAGCGCGGCCGCCACTTCTTCGTAAGTCATTTCTTCCAGCGCCACCAGCAGCAGGACGGCGCGCTGCTCGGCCGGCAGCAGGCGCAGGGCCGCGTCCAGGTCGCGCAAGACCAGGGTGTCGGTGGCCGCGGGGGCGGGCGGATCCATCTCCTCGCCCAGCGGCACGGTGGCCAGGCCGGGCCGGCGCACGCGGTCGACATGCAGGTTGTGCATGATGCCGAACAACCAGGCCCGCATGTCGCCGCCGGGGCGCCAGGAAGCGAGCTTCAGCCAGCCGCGCTCCATGGTGTCTTGCACCAGGTCGTCGGCGCCCGCCGGCTCGCCCGTCAGCGCGCGCGCGTAGCGGCGCAGGCGCGGGATGCAGGCCAGCAGGCGGTCGCTTTCATCGTGCATGGATGCTTTCAGCGGGGGCGCTTCATTCCTTGGCGACGTGCCAGATTTGCTTGACGTTGTCGCCGCCGCGCTGCCCCGGCGCCTTGTCGGCGGCGAACAGGTACAGCGGCTTGCCATTGTAGGCCAGTTGCCTGGCGCCGTCATCGCGCGTGACGATCGAATACGGCGCCGTCACCCGGGCCGGCGCGGCCAGCGGTGGCCAGGCCACGGCGCAGGGGCCGGTGCAGGCGCTCTTGCCGCTGCCGGCGACATCCTTGTCGAAGGTGTAGAGCGTCATGCCGGCGCTGTTTTGCAGCACGCCGTCGCCGCTTTTGACGACGCCGTCGTCGGCCAGGGCGGCGCCGGCCAGCGCCAGCGCGGCGAGCAGAATGGGCAGGCGGGAGATAAATGGTTTCATATCAATATCCTTCAAGGTGGGTGGGCTTGCATGGCGTATACGGCGGGGCCGGGCCAATTATTCCAGGGGACGAAAAATATATTTCACGGGCCGGGCGCTGAACTTGCGGGGGCGCGGGCGATCCAACTTGCGGCGGGCGCGGCGGCAAGGGCAGGCGCGGCCAGCATTCACTTTTCGGGTGAAAAAAATGTCACGGACAGGCAGATGGATGCGCGGCGGATGGAGGCGAAGCATGGGTGTGGTATTGCTGAGCGGGGCCGCGGCGGCCCCGCTCCACGCGGCGCAGGGGACGGCGCCGCTCAGCGAAGCCGACCGCAATCTGGTGGTCGACATGGCGCGCGCCAACCTGGGAGAAATCGAGGCCGCCCGCATGGCGCAGGTAAAGACGAAGAATCCCCAGGTGAAGCAATTCGCGCAGCGGATGATAGCCGAGCACGGCAAGGCGCTGGAAGACATGCGGCAATTGGCGCAGAGCAAGGGCGTGAGCTTGCCGGCCACGGCCGACAGCCAGCACCGCAAGCTCGGGCAAAGTCTGAACGCGCTGTCGGGGGCCGCCTTCGACCGCCGCTACGTGGCGCAAAGCGGGGTGGACGACCACAAGCGGGCCCATGCCCTGTTGTTGCGGGTGCAGACGCAGGCCGAGGACGCCGACGTCAAGGCGCTGGCGGCGAAGATGCTGCCCGTGGTCGACCAGCACCTGCACGCGATCGAGCAACTGAGCGCGACTATCGCGCACGGGACTACCAGCGGCACTTCGGGCACGGCCGGCGCCAGCGGCGGCGGCGAACGCCCCCCGCGCGCTCATTGAAGTGAAGCAGCGTGAAGCAGCGTGAAGCATAGTGGCGGACCGTCGTCCGGTCCGATGTGGAGAAACGATTTCTTTCCGATCAGGCGCCGGCGGGAGCGGATGCGGCCCCGTTCTGTGAAATAATGACGCTGCACGAATTTCGTGCGGCGCGGTCATTGCGGCGCCGCCGGATCGGTGGTGCCGGGGCCGTCTCCCGGAAGGCTGGCGCCTGCCTGGATGAAGGAAATCGATTTGCTGGACATGTTCGTGTTCGACGACGAGTTGGCGCTATGGGAGGCCGAACTCGCTTCCCATAGCGGCCTCGCGCGCCTGAACTTGCTGACCAAGCTGGCCTGGCATTTGCGCCAGCGCGACGGTGCGCGCGCGCGCCAACTGGCGCAAGACGCGCAAGCCCTGCTGGCGCTGCTGCCGCCGGACGGACGGGCGGCGCTGCAAGCCCGCTTCACCCTGATCGAGGCGGAAGCGGCCTGGCTGCTGGGCCAACTGGACGCGGCGCAGGCGCTGGCCGAGCAAGCCCTGGCCGGATTCGGCTCCGAGGGGGCCGACATCGGCAGCGCCGACGCCCACTGGCTGCTGGCCTGGATCGCCGTCGACGGCGGCCACGCCGGCGTTTGCGACGCCGAACTGGATCTGGCCGCGCTGGACGCGGCGGCCGCCGGCGATGCCGTGCGTGGCGATGTCTTCGACGCCGCCGCCGCCATCTTTTCCGTGTTCCGCGACGCGCAGACGGCCGCCGCCCACTGGGGTGCCCACTTCGACCCCGACCTGACGCGGGCGCATCCGGTGGTGGCCGGCTGGATCAGCGACTTTTTCGGCACCAGCGCCTTCCAGACCAGCGACTTCGGGCGCGCCATCGGCCACCTGGTGCTGACCTACGAGCGGGCCCGCGCCAGCGGCCAGCTGCGGCGCGCGATCAACGTCGCCACCAATATCGGCAATGCCTTCACCAGCCTGAACGCGCACGAGGCGGCGCTGGAATGGATGCAGCGCGGCCTAGACCTGGCGCGCCCGACCGGCTGGCCCATGAGCGTCGGCCTGTGCCTGATGCAGACGGCGGAAACCCTGCGCCTGCTGGGCCAGCGCGAGGCGGCCCGCGACTTGCTGCGCGAAGCGCTGGCGACCCTGGCGCCGCTGTCCGGCTCGCGCGCCTACGCCATCGCCCTCGAATACCAGGGCGACCTGGCGCTCGACCGCGGCGATTACGGCGCCGCCCTGGACAGCTTCGCGCGCCTGGAAGAACGGGGCGACGCGCTGCGCCAGAGCGACTTCCAGAGCGGGGCGCGGCGCGGCCGGGCGCACGCCCTGTCGCACCTGGGGCGGCCCGACGAAGCGCTGGCGGCGGCGGCCGCCGCGCTGGCGCTGGCGCGCGAACAGGGTGACGCCTACAACCAGATCGCCGCCCTGACCGTGCTGGCCGAAATCCACGCCCGCCACGCGCTCCCCGGGCCTGCGCCGCTGGCGGCCGCCTGCGCCGCGCTGCATTATCTGCAACTGGCGCTCAGCCTGGCGAGCACGATAGACGGCTACACGGTGCCGGGCAGCCTGCTGGACGCCGCCGCGCGCGAATACGCGCAGGCCGGCGATCACGCCAGCGCCTACCGCATCGCCCTGCGCGCCGGCGCCGCGCGCGACAAGATCCACAACCAGGACGCCACCAAGCGCGCCGTCGCGATGCAGATCCAGTACCAGACCGAGCGCGCCCGCACCGAAGTCGCGCACCACCGCCAGTTGGCCGAGGCCGAGGCGCGCCGCGCCGAAGTGCTGCAGCAGACCAGCCTGACCCTGGAACATCTGAGCGCGATCGGCCAGGAAATCACGGCCCACCTGGATGCGCAAGCCGTCTTCGGCGCGCTCGACCGGCACGTCCACGGTTTGCTCGAGACGGCGTATTTTTCCATCTTCCTGCTGGAGCCGGACGGCTTGCACCTGCACTGCGCCTTCGGCACCGAGGCTGGCCGGGCGCTGCCGGCGACGCGCTTCGCCCTGACCGACCCGCACATGAATTCGGCGCGCTGCGTGCGCGA
>DMYQ01000069.1:9558-10419 GCA_003482555.1 Janthinobacterium sp.
TACGGCGAGCGCGAACGGCTGATCTTCCGCACCCTGTGCGCCTACGGCGCGATCGCGCTCGACAACGCCGACGCCTACCGCCAGGTGGCCGCCACCCTGAAAGCGCTGAACGCGACCCAGGCCCAGCTCCTGGAAAAGAATGTGGAACTGGAGCGCGCCTACAAGGCGCTGGAAGAGGTCAGCCTGACCGATCAGCTGACCGGTTTGCACAACCGCCGCTTCTTCCTGCAGCACATCGACGCCGACGTCGCCATGAGCCTGCGGCGCTACGACGGGGCGCGGCAAAGGGACGACGCGGGCGCGGTCGAAGCGGGCAAGGATCTGGTCTTCTTCATGGTCGACCTGGATCACTTCAAGGCCGTCAACGACAGCCACGGCCACGCGGCCGGCGACCTGGTGCTGGTGCAGATGCGAGAGCGACTGCGAGAAGTGTTCCGCGAATCGGATTACCTGATCCGCTGGGGCGGCGAAGAATTCCTCGTGCTGGCGCGCGCCACCCACCGCGCCGACGCCGGCGCGGTGGCCGACCGCATCCGCGCTGCCGTGGCCGAGCGCCCGTTCGCGCTGCCGGACGGCCAGCGTCTGCACAAGACATGCTCGATCGGCTACGCCTGCTTCCCCTTCTTGCCGGCGCACCCGCGCCTGCTGTCCTGGTCGCAAGTGGTGGAACTGGCCGACCAGGGTTTGTATATCGCAAAAAAAGCCGGCCGCAACGCCTGGGCCGCGCTGTACGCCACCGAAGCGGCGCGGCCGCACGGCCTGTTCCCGCGCCTGATCCAGCAACTCGACCGGGCCCTGCTCGATGGCGAGGTGACGCTGGCGGCCAGCGCGCTCGCGCGCGACCCGGGACACGGGGACTGA
>DMYQ01000295.1:0-702 GCA_003482555.1 Janthinobacterium sp.
CCGGCGCGGCGCCCCGCGGCGGCGCCCGTGGCCACCCTGGTCAGGCCGGCGGCACCCGCGCGCGCGCTGGCGCCGCGCCCGAAGCTGGCGCCCAAGCCCGCGCGCAAGGCGGTGGCGACGGCGGCCTCCAACGACGACTGGGAACAGTTTTAAATCAATGTATGAGTCATGACAGCCCGCCCACGGCGCGGCAAGGGGAGAGCATATGAATACGGCGTCAGGCATGGTTGAAAAAGTCGTCGAACCGGAGCGCCGACGCGCGCCGCCGGAGCCGGTGTATCGCCCCGGCCCGGTGCCGGCGAATACCTTTTGGCACGCCGGCCAGGTGTCGCCGGAGCGGCGCCAGGAACGTGCCGGACTCGCCCCGGCGACGGTCTGGCTGACCGGCTTGAGCGGGGCCGGTAAATCCACCATCGCCTACGCGCTGGAAGCCATGCTGCACGAGGCGGGGCGCTCCAGCTATGTGCTGGACGGCGACAATCTGCGCCACAGCCTGAACCGCGACCTGGGCTTTTCGCCGGCCGACCGCAAGGAAAACATGCGCCGCACGGCCGAGGTGGCGCGCATGATGAACGAGGCCGGCCTGATCGTCATCGCCGCCTTCATCTCGCCCTACCGCGAAGACCGGGCCATGGCCGCCGCCATCGTCGGGGTCGACGATTTCATCGAAGTCCACGTCAGCACCTCGACCGCCGTGTGCGA
>DMYQ01000295.1:796-1508 GCA_003482555.1 Janthinobacterium sp.
ATTTCCTCGCCTTACGAGGCGCCGCTGTACCCGGCCCTCGACCTCGACACCGGCGCCATGCCGCTCGATCAGGCGACCGAGACCCTGTACCGTTATCTGGCGCGGCGTTTTTTCTGAACGCGATGGGACCGACCAGCGCCAGCGCCAGCGTCGCGGCCGCATTTTCATCGATGCCCCGGCGCGCCGCCTACGACGTCTTCAACGGCGACGCCGACGGCATCTGCGCGCTGCACCAGCTCAGGCTGGCCTTTCCGAAACAGGCCGAGCTGATCACCGGCGTCAAGCGCGACGTCGCGCTGCTGCGCCGGCTGCCGGAGACGGGCGCGTTCGAGGTTAGCGTGCTCGACGTCTCGCTCGACAGCAACGCGGCGCCGCTCAAGCGCGTCCTGGCCGCCGGCGGGCGCGTGTTTTACTTCGACCACCATTCGGCGGCGCAAGCCTTCCGCCACCCGCGCCTGCACCTGTTCTGGGATGACGCGCCGCAGGTGTGCAGCGCCATCCTGGTCGACCGCCAGTTGAACGGACGCCACCGGGCGTGGGCGGCGGTGGCGGCCTTCGGCGATAACCTGGCCGAGGTCGGGCGCGCACTGGCCGCGCAGGCGGGCCTGGACGGCGCCGGCGCGGCGCGCCTGGAAGAACTGGGACTGGTGCTTAACTACAACGCCTACGGCGAAACGGTGGCCGACCTGCATATGGCCCCGGACGCGCTCTA
>DMYQ01000295.1:1657-2439 GCA_003482555.1 Janthinobacterium sp.
GAGTACCGGCGCCTGCTCGATGGCTACCGCTGCGACGTGGCGCACATGGAAGGCCTGGCGCCGCTGTGGCGCGCGGACTGCGGCGCCATTTACCTGCTGCCGGCGCAACCGTGGGCGCGGCGCGTTTCCGGCCTGTTCGCCAACCGCCTGTGCGCGCCGGGCCAGGCGCGTTCGTGCGCCGTGCTGAGCGAAAACGGCGACGGCAGTTACGTCGTCAGCGTGCGCTCGGCGGCGCCGCAAACGCGGCCCGCCAGCGTCCTGTGCGAAGGTTTTCCCGGCGGCGGCGGCCGGCGCGCGGCGGCCGGCATCAACCGCTTGCCGGCATCCCAGTTGGAGCAATTCATCACCGTGTTCGCCGACTATTTCGGCGCTTCCGTCCGCGCCTAGCGTAACGGCGCCGTCTTACCCACCAGGAGCATGCGCATGAACCCCAGTCCCACCATCGCCGGCGCCGGCGCCGCGCCCGTCCGGCCCCGTCCGGTGCTCATGATACCGCTGCGCCGCTGCGGCAGCCACGCGCTGCGCCTGCGCCTGAATTTCAATCCGCAGTTTTATTCGCCGTACCCGCTGCACATCGTCGACTTCATGCCCTTGCTGCCCCTGTATGGCGACCTGGCCGACGACCGCGCCTATTTTCGCCTGGTCGTCGACGTGATCGGCCTGCAGGCGGCCAGCATGGTGAAATGGAAGGGCATGGTGTTCGAGCCGGGCGAAATTTTCGACGCCATCCGCGCGCAGCCGCGCAGCGTGCACCGGGTGGTGTGGGAATTGCTGCTGCGCGC
>DMYQ01000295.1:2581-3519 GCA_003482555.1 Janthinobacterium sp.
CCGAGCTGATGGAACTGTTCCCCGATATGCTGTTCCTGAACGTGGTGCGCGATCCGCGCGCGCAGGTGGCGTCGATGAACCGCGCCATCATCCACGATTTCGATACCTTTCTTAACGCGCGCACCTGGGTCGACGCGCACCGGGTCGCGCAGGCGCTGCTGGAGCGCTACCCGGCGCGCGTGCTGACCATCCGCTACGAGGATTTCCTGGCCCGGCCGGAGGAAATCCTGCGCCGGGTATGCGGCTTTTTCGGCATCGCCTTCCTGCCGCAGATGCTCGACGTCGGCCATTCTGCCGAGGCGCGCCAGATTTCCACCCTGTCGGCGCTGTGGGCCTCGAACTGTTACGCGCCCATCGCCGCCAACGTCGACAAGTTCAAGGAGCAATTGAGCCTGGATGAGATTGAAATCATCGAAACCCTGGCGCGCGATCTGATGGCGCACTACGGTTACGCGCCGATGACGGCGGCCAGCGCCGTGGCGGGCTGCGACGCGGCCGCGCGCCTGCGCTCGGACGCCGGCCGGCGCACGGCATGGGGCGAGCTGGAAAAGGGCGGCTTCCGCGACTTCGTGCTGCGCCGCGTGCGCGCCGATTACCTTGCCAACCTGCGGATTCGGCTGGAGCAGGCGGCGGCGCGTGGCGTCGAGGCGACAGACCCGGCCTGATACGGATAAAAAACTGACAGGTATTTTTGGCAAGCGTCGTATTTGTTGGTGCCGAACTGTACCCTACCGTTTGTCCCCAGCTCGTGCGCCGCTTGCGCGCCGCGCCGCGACCAGCCATGCCCGCTGATTCGAACAAGGCCTCCATCATGACACTCAAGATCCGCGGCAACGCCCGGCCTTCGCTGGTCTTCGCCCTCTGTTCAGTGGCCCTGGCGGCTTGCGGCGGCGGTGGTTCCGCGCCGGCCGTCACGCCGGTCGCCCCCGTGGTGGCCA
>DMYQ01000295.1:3680-4046 GCA_003482555.1 Janthinobacterium sp.
GCAAGGCAGCAGCGACGCCAGCGGCAAGGTCACGCTGACGGTGGAGAAGGCCGACGCCGGCAAGTTTCCGGTGCTCGCCGTGGTCGGCGCCGGCGCCATCGACGCCGACACGGGCGCCGTGGCCACGCCCTACGTGATGAAGGCGCCGTCCGACCAGGTCGACGTGGTCAGCCCGCTGACGACGCTGGTGCAGGCGCAAATCGATGCCAGCGGCGCCAGCACGGCCGACGCGGCCGCCTTCGTCCAGGCGCAGGCCGGGCTGAGCGCCACGGCTTCGCTGTTCGCCGACTATACGGCCGATAAGAGCGCCCCGGACGCGGGCCTGGCGGCGGCCCTGGCGCGGCTGATCGTGGTGACGACGCAGCA
>DMYQ01000295.1:4126-4738 GCA_003482555.1 Janthinobacterium sp.
CCTCGAAGTGCTGGCCGGCGCCGCGAAGATGCCGCGGGATGTAGGCGCCCCCGCGCCAACCGCCACGGCCGCGCTGCGCGCGCTCGCGTTCACGGACGCGGGCGACTGGTCGTACCGGGCGATGGAAGGGACGGTTGCCGACAACAGGCCCGACGGCAAGGGCATGTCCACTACTACGACGCGCATGTGCGGGACGTGGCCGGCACGCTCGCCACCTGGGGCTTCAGCAACAAGCCGGCGCGCCAGGGCGATTTGCACTGGAATGGCAGCGCCTGGGCCGCCTGTCCGCTGGGTTTTCGCAGCGAGCAGACGGCGCGCGACGCAAAAGGCGTGACGGCCTACAATGATTGCGACGGCTGGGAACTGGGCGTCAGCCAGCGCACCAGCGCCGACGTCGGCGGCCAGCTACTGCTTGCCGGCGTGGTTCTGATCCGCAAGTTTCCGGGCGCCGACAGTGGCGTGAATTACGCCGACTGGGGCCCGACCAATCTGCTGGCCCTGGGCAAAGCAAGCTTCCCGTCCGGCTCCTTGCTGCACTATCAAACCAATCAGGTGCTGGCCACGGCCGCCACCTACGATGTCACCAGCAAGGTCGGGGTCTACTCGGCGGCG
>DMYQ01000295.1:4924-6001 GCA_003482555.1 Janthinobacterium sp.
CTCCCTCGACAGCAATGCATGGTGGGACAACAGCACCATTTCCCTGGGTTTGCTGGCCAACGCGACGGTGGCGCCGACGGCCTATTACACGAACAACGTCAGCCTGAGGGCGAGCTTCGCGGCGGGCGGTAAAGTCGTCACTTTTTATAGCTGCCTGGAGCGCAAGTCCAGCAGTTCGGCGCGCAATTGCACGGCGATCGGCAGCGGTAACTACAGCATCGCGACGCTCGGCGACGCGCGCGTGCTCAGCATGAGCAACCCGCCCTTGCTCGCTCAGCAACTCGGCTACAAGCGCCTCCTGGTCGAACGCGCGGGCATTGTTTATTATGGTTATCAGGATCAGTCGGGCGCCAGCAAGAGCACACTGCGCCTGAACCTGACGGCGGCCAACGCCTTGCTGACCCAATTGGGCATCCCGGTGATCGCACCAACCCCTTGATGAAGTGGTATCGGAACGGTCGGGAACGCCTGTCGGCGTCCCCGACCAGGCGTCCCCGACTCGGCGTCCCCATATGATTTCATCGTTCACCCCGGTATGCGATGTAAAAAAACGAAGCAGACGTACAGTCGGCCTATTTTTCGGCGGCAGAAACGCGTGAGGCCAAGTTGGCTAAGAAAACCCGCATGCCGCGGCTTATGTGCGCGGAGCGCCTATCCCGGGAAGTCGTCGAGATTTTGTGGCTCGACCATGGTCACGCCGTTGCGCTCGGCGCGGAAGTGCGAGGACATCTGGTAGGCCGCCTTGCGCACGCGCATGATGGAACCGAGCGGCCGGTGCGCGGCGATGCCGTGCCACGGGCTGAAGGCCATGCCGTCGTCGACCGCCTTCGACAGGGCCGCGTTCCAGGCCGCCTGGGGCGGCGCCGTGATGCGCGCCACGGCGATGAAGGGGCTATCCTGTTCCGGCCAGCGCACCGAGGAATCTTCGATCGGCATGGTGCCCAGGTCGGTGCACAATTGCACCCGGACTTCCCATTCGCCGCCCTGGGTGGCGAAGTGCTCGACGACGGCCGCGCGCATGCCATCGGGCTTGTCGTGCAAGTCGACGGGCTGGCCGGTGAGGGCGGTCAGCGCCGG
>DMYQ01000295.1:6179-8566 GCA_003482555.1 Janthinobacterium sp.
GTGGCACTTTCGCCGCCGACCGCTTCCAGGGCCTTTTCCGTGCCGCGCAGCACGGCCGAGAGCGCCTTTTTCAAGCCGGGCGCCTTGTCCGTCGTCGCGGCCAGCAGTTTCAAGCCGGCGAGGAATTTCTGCGCGTTCGGGCTGGGAAAGACTGGCCCGTTGACGGTGACAAAGTCTTGCGTGACATCGCCCTCGCTGCCAGCCAGGCGTTCGCCCTCGACACCGATGACCTTGACGGCCAGGCCGCGCGGCGTGGAAATATGGTCGTCAAGCAAGTCGCCCGGCGTCGTCGACAGGCGCATCACGACCGCATGGCTGGCCGGATAGGCAAAGATGCCTTGCGCCAGTTCCGGCGGCAAGTCGTCCAGCACCCGCAAGTGGCCCGTCAACAGGCCATGGCTCTTGGCGTGCACGCTGCGCAGCGCGTGGCCGGAATCCTTGAAGGTGATATCGGAAATCTTGTGCAGATTCTCCAGCAAGGCGGCGACGGTTTCCTGTTCGTCCGCTTCGGCGACTTCATAGACGGTTTGATAGGGCAGCGGGGGCAGGCGGGTGGGGGAATCCATGAATTGCTCTTTCGACGAGTTGGGGGAATGATGCGAAAAGATTATCGACCGTATTAAGCGAGGCATCGGTGCGCGAACGCACGTAGCGCAAGGAATGCCCCGGGCGCGGCATCCGTCAGCTTCAGGCGCAATGAGCGGGGTGGGTGTGGTATTCCGCGCGCAACTTGATTTTCTTGATCCAGGCGATATTCACGCCAGCGCAACGGTGATAAAAGTTCCAGTTCATTTATTCACATTGCGCACCATGTTTAAACTTCATTTGACCGATTTTTCCATCGAATACTTCCTCGAACATTATTGGCAGCAAAAACCGGTGGTGATACGCCAGGGCTTCCCCCTTTTTTCCGACCCGATCAGCCCCGATCAACTGGCCGGCCTGGCATGCGAGGAACAGATCGAATCGCGTCTGATCTACAAAAAGGATGAGCAGTGGCAAGCCGAAGGGGGGCCGTTCGAATCGTATGAGCATCTGGGCGAGCGCGGCTGGACGCTGATCGTGCAGGCCGTGAATCACTGGTGGCCGGAAGTGGCGACCCTGGTGGAAGCGTTTGCCTTCCTGCCGAAATGGCGCCTGGACGACGTGATGGTCAGCTACGCCACGCCGGGCGGCGGGGTGGGGCCGCATATCGACCTGTACGACGTGTTCATCTGCCAGGGTTCGGGGCGGCGCCGCTGGCGCGTTGGCGAGCGCGGCGAACACCGCCAGTTCGCGGCCCACGCGGCCTTGCTGCACACCGAGCCCTTCGAGGCGATGATAGCCGTCGAACTCTTGCCGGGCGACATACTGTACATCCCGCCCGGTTTCCCCCACGACGGCGTGACGCTCGAGCATTCGATGAGTTTCTCGGTCGGCTTCCGGGCCAAATCGGCGCGCGACCTGCTCAGCGGCCTGGCCGATCACCTGATCGACAAGGATCTGGGTGGCGCGCTGTTTTGCGATCCGAAGCGGCCCGTGCACCACCAGCAGGGCCGCATCGACGGCCGCGATTTCAAGGCCATCAAGGCGCTACTGCGCTCGGTGCTCGAGGACGATTCCGTGCTGGCCGACTTCGCCGGCGGCTACCTGTCCAAGACCAAGTGCCAGCTCGACCTGCAAGAGCTCGACGAGCCGTTCGACCCATTGGGGATGCTGGAAGAATTGGAGCAAAACAATTTGGTGCGTATCGGCGGTTTGCGCTGTTTCTACGTCGACGCCACCGTTGCCGAGGGCGTTTGCTACATCGAAGGCGAGCGCTTCGCCTTCGGCGCCGCCTGCCGCGAGGCGATCCTGGTCCTGTGCGACCAGGAATGCCTGAGCCGCGCCGCGTTGGAGACGGGCTTGCGTCAACCGGCTTTCGTGAGCGCGCTGACTCAGTGGATCAACTGCGGCTACTGGTATTTCCAAGACTGAGCCAGGGCCCGGCGAGTTGTTTCTTTTTCAATTCAATCAATTTATAATTATGCAATAAATAATTGATGGAGATGGCTCGGTGAAAAGAAGAAACTTGCTCAAGGCCGCAGCGGCCATCTCCCTGCCGCAATGGATACTGCCAGGCGACGCTGGCGCGGCGGAGAAAGCGGGCGCGGCAGCGAGTAAGGTGGCGAACGGCGCGCGGGTGCGGCCCGGCGATCCCGGCTGGCCATCGGCGGCGAGCTGGGGCGCTCTGAAGGAAAGCGTGGGTGGCCGCCTGCTGACACCGGCTTCGCCGTTTGCCTCTTGCGCCGGCGCACCATCCGACCCGGCTTGCGCGGAAGCGCTGGCGCAGCTGAACAATGGCCTTTACCTGGGGGACCAGGCTGGCCCTGATGCAGACCAGCGGCTGGCTCGACGCCTGGGCGTTG
>DMYQ01000141.1:0-6882 GCA_003482555.1 Janthinobacterium sp.
TTCTACAAGAACGGCAAGTACGAGTTGGAAGGCGAGGGCTTGAGCCTGACGGCCACCGAGTTCACGGCGCTGCTGTCGACCTGGTGCGACAAGTATCCGATCATCTCGATCGAAGACGCGATGGCCGAAGGCGACTGGGACGGCTGGGCGATCCTGACCGAGGCGCTGGGCAAGCGGGTGCAACTGGTGGGCGACGATCTGTACGTCACCAACACGGCCATCCTGAAGGAAGGCATCCAGAAGGGCATCGCCAATTCGATCCTGATCAAGATCAATCAGATCGGCACCCTGACCGAGACTTTCGCCGCCATCGAAATGGCCAAGCGCGCCGGTTACACGGCCGTCATTTCGCACCGCTCTGGCGAGACGGAAGACTCGACCATCGCCGATATCGCCGTCGGCACCAACGCGCTGCAGATCAAGACCGGCTCGATGTCGCGTTCCGATCGCATGGCCAAGTACAACCAGTTGCTGCGCATCGAGGAAGAGCTGGGCACGGCGACTTCCTACGCGGGACGCGACGCCTTCAACTGGAAGTAACGGGAACTGGAACTGGAAGTAAGCAGATGAAAAAGCCGGCGCCGAGGCGTCGGCAAGCGCGTCGTATCGGGGGCAAGCGCCACCCGATACGGCGCATTTTTTATTGAAACGCGACTTCGGCGAAGCTGCGCAGCTTGCGGCTGTGCAGGCGGTCGACGCCCTGGCGGCGCAGCAGTTCGACGGCGCGGATGCCGATGCGCAGGTGCTGGTCGACCCGCTCGCGGTAAAAGTGGTTGGCCATGCCGGGCAGCTTGATTTCGCCATGCAGGGGCTTGTCGCTGACGCACAGCAAGGTACCGTACGGCACCCGGAAGCGGAAGCCGTTGGCGGCGATGGTGGCGCTTTCCATGTCGAGCGCGATGGCCCGGCTCTGGCTGAAGCGCCGCTCCGGCGTGCGGTGCGGCAGCAATTCCCAGTTGCGGTTGTCGGTGCTGGCCACGGTGCCGGTGCGCATGATGCGCTTCAAATCGTAACCGGTCAGCTGGGTCACCTCGGCCACTGCCGCTTCCAGCGCCAGTTGCACCTCGGCCAACGGCGGAATCGGCACCCACAGCGGCAAATCCTCGTCCAGCACATGGTCTTCGCGCACGTAGGCGTGGGCCAGCACGTAGTCGCCCAGGTTTTGCGTGTTGCGCAAGCCGGCGCAGTGGCCCAGCATCAGCCAGGCGTGCGGGCGCAGCACGGCGATGTGGTCGGTGATGGTCTTGGCGTTGGCCGGGCCGACGCCGATGTTGACCATGGTGATGCCGCTGCCGTCGGCCCGCACCAGGTGGTAGGCCGGCATTTGCGGCAGGCGCGGCGGCGCCGCCCCAAGCGCGTCGGCGGCCGTGGCGGCCTGACCGGCGCGGCGCATGACGACATTGCCCGGCTCGATGAAGGCGATGTAGTCGTCCTCTTCGCAGGCGGCCAGGGGATCAAGGCTGCGGT
The DNA here is from genome assembly GCA_003482555.1 of Janthinobacterium sp. Classification (GTDB taxonomy): domain Bacteria; phylum Pseudomonadota; class Gammaproteobacteria; order Burkholderiales; family Burkholderiaceae_D; genus Janthinobacterium. The sequence goes on from DMYQ01000141.1 coordinate 1,468, forward strand.
TCATCATCTCGTGGCCCAGGCGTACGAATTCATCGATGTAGAACTGGTAATTCGTGAACAGGATGTAGTTCTGGAAGTGCTGCGGCGCCGTGCCGCTGTAGTGGCGCAAGCGCTGCAGCGAATAGTCCACCCGCGGCGCCGTGAACAGCGACAGCGGCTGCGCTTCGCCGGGCGCGATTTCCATGGTGCCGTTGGCGATGCCGTCGTCCATTGCGGCCAGGTCGGGCAAGTCGAACATGTCGCGCATCGCCATGCGACGCTCGGCCGACATATTGCCCTCGATGTGGTCGTGCTCGGCGAACGAAAAGTGTACGGGAATGGCTTGCGCGCTGACGCCCACTTCCAGTTGCACGTTCTGGTCGCGGCTGTGGTTTTTCAGCAGCAGGGTGAATTGCTGCAGATAGTAGTCGGCGAACAGGTCGGGGCGGGTCAGCGTGGTTTCAAACACGCCCGGGCCGGCTACGAAGCCGAAAGCCAGCGGCGAATCGGCGCGCGCCACGGTGTCGGTCTGGATACGCACGAAGGGATAGCAGGCGCGCACGCGTCCGCTCATGTCTTCACCGGCGACGAAGCGCTGCAGCGCGTCGCGCAGGTGGTCGATGCTGGTGCGATAGATGGCTTGTACCTGTTCCAGCGCCAGGCGCGGGTCGTCGAAGCGGATCGATGCAATGAAGGCTGGCGTATGCAATGTGGGCTCCTTGTCGGTGAAAGTCGTCTGACCCTATTGTAGGGGAGAACAGGAGAAACGGAAATAATAGTACGTTAAGGATGTTCACGCCTTCGTAGCCAACTCTTTCATGTTATCGGTGTTGACGCCAAACGTAGTCGCGGCCAGTCAGGTCGATGTGCTTCCAGCCCTGCGATGACACGTACTGCCGCGGCGAGCCGCCCTGTATCTTGGTCGGGCCGAGCTTGATCGCGTCGGCCAGGATCGCCGAAAGCAACAGCGTCCCCCTCGACGCTGAAAATCAGCGGCTGCCACCGCGCTTGGACGAAGGAAGGCGCCATCGTCTGGCACTTCGCGCGATCCGGTCGCCTTCATCACACGCGCCACGATCCAGGACCGCATGCGCCGCCGGTGCCGCCTCAATTGCTGAACTACTCGCCAACTTTGACGTCACATACAGAACGGGTGATGGAATTGTATTGGTCCGGTTGCCTGATCATATGATTGCTTCAGAGGGCAGCATTTTTTGCATGAGCAAGCCAGCTTGCAAATCGACAATCTGTCGCTGTGCATTTTTCCTGGCAATTCATTGGATAACTCACGGGGGCCGACAAGAAATGAAAAACCGAGAAAGCCATTGGATACTAACAAATCTGGAGGGCCGAATTGAACAAGGAGCCGATGCTGCGCAGATCGCAGACATCGTTGTTTCAACATGGATTTCAGTTGAAATCGTTCTCAATCCCGTTATCGGACAAAAAAGCCTGGCCTCGCTCTACCAGCGCAGCATTTTCCTCACCAACCGGGTTTGTCCATGGCTGACGAATACATCTGGCGGCATTGAATCGTCGATGGATTTTGATGCATTAAAAAACATGCTCATACAGCAAGGCGAAGCTGGCGCCGCCGCTGCTGGCGGCACATTTCTGCAAATGTTTTACGAGATGCTAAGCAGCCTGATCGGCTTTGCATTGACGGAAACCTTTCTTCGTTCCGTGTTGGAAAATAATTTACGCGGTTCTTCCGCGCAGGATTCTCGCCATGACAAGCCAAATGACAATTAATTCTATCGCCACCGGTGTGCCTGGCCTGGACGATGTGCTCGGAGGTGGACTGCCGGAACTCTCATTCAACCTGATTTTTGGTCAGCCAGGTTGCGGCAAGACCATACTGGCGCACCAAATAATGTTTTCAGTAGCGACGCCAGAGCGCTCTGCACTATATATTACGGTACTGGCGGAGCCGCCTTTAAAAATGCTGCGCAATCAGCAACAGTTCGAGTTTTTTGACGTTGACATGATCAACCGCTCGGTTCGATTCGTCAATTTGACGGAAGAAGCCTTGGCGGATGACCTCGACAAGTTATTAAGCAGACTTGCCGCCGAGGTGCAGACGCACGCTCCGGCCTTCATTTTCATTGATTCTTTCCGTTCCATGATGCTCGCCAGCACGGCGGATAACAAGATGCAGAAATTCCTCCAGCATCTTGCCGCGCTGATGACGAGCTGGCAAGCGACCACCTTCTTGATCGGCGAGTATTTGAACGAAACGGATGCCGGCACCAATCCGGTGTTTGCCGTGGCCGATGGCTTAATCTGTTTGCGTCAGAGCGTCCAGCGTAACTCAGTGGTTCGCAAAATGGAAATTCTGAAAATGCGCGCCAAACCGTCGCTACCGGGCCTGCATTCCTTCCGTATCGGTGCGTCTGGCATCAAGGTATTCGCGCCTGCTTTCGCTACCATAGGGCAAGCGTCATCCGGGGTGGACGAATTGCCCGATACACGACTGCGGATGGGCGTGCCGCTACTGGATGAGATGCTGGGCGGCGGGTTACCGACTGGATATTCGTTGCTGGTTGCCGGCCCTTCCGGTTCGGGCAAGAGCATTCTGGCCGCGGCTTTTCTGGCAGAGGGTGCGCGCTGCGGCGAAACCGGTGTCATCGCCGCGTTTGAGCAGCACCCCAAGCGATCGCGCAAACGCGCCATCGCCGATCTGATAGAAAGTGGACGGATTGCCCTGGTGGACACGAGCGCGCTCGATCTTTCGATTGACGAGATTTTGCTGTTGCTGTTGAATGAAATTCGTCGGCTCAAGGCGACCCGTGTCGTGATCGATTCGCTTTCGGGATTCGAGCTTACCTTGGCGCCCACGTTCCGCGAGGATTTCCGCGAATCGATGTTGCGTTTGGTCGTTTCCCTGACAACTGTAGGCGTCACTGTGTTGATGACGTCGGAACTCGAGGATCGTTACACCGACCTGCGCTTCAGTCCTTATGGCACGGCGTTTCTGACCGACGCAATCATCGTTCAACGCTACGTCGAGCTCGGCAGCCGATTGCAGCGCGTAATCGCAGTAGTGAAGGTGCGGGGAAGCGACCATTCGAATGAACTACGTCAGTTCAGCATTGACGGCAACGGCATTCAAGTGGGCGCGATGCTATCTGATCAAGAAGGACTGCTCATCGGAAATCCGATGAAAAAGAGCGATGCGAACTGATCTCTTCAGCATCGTGGGCTTGGTACAGTGAACGCTTATATTCAAATGAGCTTGATTGAGCCATTGCGGCTGGAACGGCAGCCTCCCGCGGGGCTGGCGCCGATCAAGCCGCCTTCAGCGCCAGGGCCAGGGCCAGATCCATGGTCGCTTGATGCTGGATGAACCATTGCGGCAGCAGGGCGATGGCTTTCCGGGCCGACGCGAAATCGCCTTCCTGCACCTGCGAGTCGGCGTGATGCAGGGCGCTCAAGACGCGCGCGTGCTGCTCGCGGTGGCTGCGCAAGCCGGGAAAAGCTATGCTTTCCATCTGTGCCTCTTCCTCGCTGAAATCGCGCTCGACGGCGGCGGTCAGGGCGCCGAAGCCGGCGCCGAAGCGCTCGTCCGGCACCTCGGTCAGACGCGCCAGTTCACCCAGCATTTCCTGGTGCGCCGCATCCATCGCGGGCACCCCCAGTGCCATGTCGGCGCACCAATTAATCGTTTGCATGGGCGTTTCCTTGTTGATGTTGTTCAGCGGCGAGCCGGCCGCCGGCGGGAGCAAAGCAGTCCCAGTGTGGGCGGTTTGGCGCGAAACTTCCTTGATGCGTATCAAGGGATACCGAGCGGCCATCGATGGCCGCGTTTTCAGCGGCGCTGGCACGGCCGCGCGCCGAAGCGATGGCTTGCGCGCCGCGCGGCAATGACGTGGACGCCCGCGCCGGCGGGACGATAGTCGGCTTCTTCCCGGAGCGGCAGCGGCGCCTGGACCTGCGCCGGCCGCCCGTCGGCTAGTCGGCCAGCAAGCGCCGCACGTCGGCCAGGACGGCGTCGCCGCTCAGCTCGAAGGCGGCCAGGGTGTCCATGACCTGGACGCCGGCGTGGATGGCGTCCTCCAGTTCGCGCGCCGCCTCGGCCAGCGCCATGGCGCCGATATTGGCGGCCGCGCCGCGCGTGCCGTGGGCGGCGCGTTCGGCCACCAAACGCTGGCCGGCCGCCAGCAGCGCGCCTATGCGCCGCGCCGCGTCGGCGTGGTCGGACGCGAAGCGCGCCAGCACCTTGCGGTAAAAGGCGATGTTGCCGCCCACGCGGCGCAGCGCGGCGACCGTGTCGATGGAATCCACCTGCGCTATTGTTTCCAGTTGCGGCGCGGCGGCCGCCACGCTCGGCGTCGCTTCCTGGCGCCCGCCCCAGCGCGCCAGCATCTCGAACAGCAAGTCGGGGTCGATCGGCTTGGCGATATGGTCGTTCATACCGGCGTCCAGGCAGCGCTGGCGCTCTTCGTTCATGGCGTAGGCCGTCATGGCGATGATGGGCAGGGCGGCGTGGGCCGGGTCGGCGCGGATGACGGCCGTGGCCGCATAACCGTCCACCTCGGGCATTTGCAAGTCCATCAGCACCACGTCGTAGCGCGTGGCGCCGCGCAACATCTCGATGGCGCGCCCGCCGTCGCCGGCGACATCGACCGCGATGCCGGCAATGCTCATCAGTTCCACGGCGATTTGCTGGTTGACGACATTGTCTTCCGCCAGCAGCACGCGCAAGCCGTCAAAGTGGTAGTGCCGGCTAGTCGGCGGCACCCGGCTGGTCTGGCCGGCGCCCAGCCCGAACCAGGCCGTGAAGTGGAAAGTGCTGCCCAGTTCGGGCGTGCTCTCGGCCCAGATGCTGCCGCCCATCAGTTCGACCAGGGTCTTGCATATGCTCAGGCCCAGGCCGGTGCCCCCGTATTTGCGGCTGATCGTTTCGTCGCCCTGGGTGAAGGCTTGGAACAGGCGGTCGCGCTGGGCCGGGGTCATGCCGATGCCCTCGTCGCTGACGGAAAACTTCAGCTTGACCTGGTTGCCCACGCCTTCCAGCAGTTCGCCGCGCACCACGATGTCGCCGCGCTCGGTGAACTTGACGGCGTTGCTGACCAGGTTGATGAAAATCTGCCCCAGGCGCAGCGGGTCGCCGATCAGGGATTGCGGCAGGGCCGGCGAAATCTCGAAACGCAGGCCGAGCCCCTTGGCGCCGACCTTGTGGCCGAGCACGCTGACCAGGTTGTGCTTGACTTGTTCGAGCTGGAAGGCGGCCGCCTCGACGTCGAGGCGACCGGCCTCGATCTTGGAAAAGTCGAGGATGTCGTTGATGATGCCGAGCAGCGAGGTGCCGGCGTTGTGGATCTTGGCCAGGTAGTCGTGCTGCTTGACGCTCAGCTCGGTCTTCAGGGCCAGATGGCTGAGGCCGATGATGGCGTTCATCGGGGTGCGGATTTCATGGCTCATGGTGGCCAGGAA
>DMYQ01000141.1:6964-28143 GCA_003482555.1 Janthinobacterium sp.
TCATCGGGGTGCGGATTTCATGGCTGACATTGGCCAGGAACAGGGACTTCGACTGGGTTGCCGCCTCGGCCGCGTCGCGCGCCAGGCGCAGTTGCTCGGCCTGCTCGCGCGTTTCCGTGACATCCATCCAAAAGCCGTTCCAGACCCAGGAACCGTCCGCCAGTTGCGAGGGCACGGTGTGGGTGTAGATCCAGCGCACCCGCCCGCCCACGCGCACGCGCTGGTGCAACTCGATCGGCAGGCGCTGCGACAGGCCGCGGGCGGCGATGGCGCGGCCGCTGGCGCGGTCTTCCTCGACCACGTGGCGCCAGCGCGCCGTATGGTCGGCCAGCATCTCGCTGGCCGTCACGCCCAGCACTTCGCGCACGCCCTTGCCGACGAAGACATAGCCGCGGCTGCCGTCCGGCGCTTCGCGGTATTGCAGCACCGTCAGCGGCAAGCCGTCGGTCATGTTGAGCAGGCGCTGGCGGGCCGCGTCGGCCTCGGCCGTGCGCTTCAAGACTTGCCGCTCGAGCACTTCGCGCTGGCGCGCGAAGTGGCCGATGCGCACCCGGTAGGCGAGGTAGGCGGTGCCCGACAGCAGGACGGCGAGGGCCAGGCGGAACCACCAGGTTTTCCAGAACGGCGGCAAGATGGTGATCGCCAGGCTGGCCCCGGTTTCATTCCAGGCGCCGTCCTTGGTGGCGGCCTTGACGCGGAACAGGTACTGGCCCGCTTCCAGGTTGGTGTAGGTGGCAACCCGGTGGCTGGCGTCGGCGTAGACCCAGTTGCGGTCGAAGCCTTCCAGTTTATAAGCGTAGCGGTTGTGCTGCGGGTCGGCGAAGTGCAGGGCCGCGAATTCCAGCGAAAACACCGATTGCAGATAACTGAGGGTCAGCGCGCGGGTCTCGTTGATGGCGCCGTTCATGGAAAAGCCGGACGGGTAATTGCCGCCGCGCACGGACTGGTTGAAGATCAGGAAGTCGGTGATGGCCACCTGGGGCGCCGTGGCGTTGTCGCGGATGGCGGCCGGCTGGAAGGTGGTGACGCCGCGCGTGCCGCCGAAATACAGGCTGCCGTCGGCATCCTTGAAGCTGCCGCCGACCATATAAGTGCCGTCGATGAGGCCGTCGACCGCGGTGAAGTTGCGGAAGCTGCCGTTGCGCCCGTCGAAGCGCGACAGGCCGGCGTTGGTGCCCAGCCACAGGCGGCCGTCGCGGGCTTGCTCGATGTCGAGCACGACGTCGTTTTCCATGCCGTCGCGCAGGGAGTAGCGGCGGAAGCGGATGCTGCCGTCGGGGCGCCGCTCCATCCGGTTGAAGCCGCTCGTCGTGCCGACCCACAGGGTGCCCGCGCGGTCTTCCATCAGGGCGGTGACGGTGTTGTGGCTGAGGGAGGCGCCATCCTTGTCGCTGTGGCGGAAATGCTGGAAGTGGCCGCTGTTCCGGTCCAAGCGGTCGAGGCCGCCGCCGAAGGTGCCCACCCACAGGTCGCCGTGGCTGTCGTCGAGGATTTGCGCCACCCAGGGATTGCTCAGGCTATCCGGGTCTTGCGGCGTGGCGGGGTAGCGCCGGAACGTGCGGCTGGCCGCGTCGAAGCGGTTCAAGCCGCCGTCCATGGTACCCACCCACAGCACGCCGGCGCGGTCGAAGGCCAGGCTGTAGATCTGGTTCGAGCTGACGCTATGGGGATCGGCCGGGTCGTGGCGGAAATGGGTGAAGTGGCCGCTGGCGCGGTCGAGCAGGTCGAGGCCGCCGGCCGTGCCGACCCAGACCCCCTCGGCGTTGATTTGCACGGCGCGCACGGTGTCGTGGCTCAGGCTGCGCGGTTCGCGCGGGTCGTGGCGGAATTGCTCGACCTGGCCGCTGGCCTTGTCGAGCCGGTTCAAGCCGCCCACCGAGGTGCCCAGCCAGATCTTGCCGTCGGCGTCGGCGGCGAAGCCTTGCACCCGGCCGGCGCCCAGGCTGCGCGGATTGTCGGACAGGTGGACATAGCGCTCGAAGCCGCCGCTGCCGAGGTCGACGCGGCTGGTGCCGCGGTTCCAGGTGCCTATCCACAAGGTGCCGGAGCGGTCTTGCAGCAGGGTGACGATGCGGTTGTCGGCCAGGCTGTGCGGGTCGCTGGACTGGTTGCGGTAGCTCAGGAAGCGGCCCGCCGCCGGGTCCCAGCGCTTCAAGCCGTCGTCCTGGGTGCCGAGCCAGAGCGTGCCGTCGCGGTCCTGGCACAGGGCTTCGACGGGGCCCGGCTGCAAGTGTTCCAGGATGCCGAAGCGGCGCGGCGGCGCCGTCGCGGGCAGCAGGTCGAGGCCGGCCGCGCTGCCGACCCAGAGGGCGCCGTCGCGGTCCAGCAGCAGGGAATGGATGTCGTTGCGCTTCGCGTCGGGCGCGCCGCGCTGGTGTTCGAAGGCGCCGCCGCCCTTGGCCAGGCGTTCCAGGCCGGCCGCCGTGCCGACCCAGAGATTGCCGTGCGCATCGGGCGCGAGCGCCGTCACCTGGTCGTTGACCAGGCTGTCGGGACGCTTGGCGTCGTGGCGCAGCACGCTGAAGGCGCCCGTGTCGGGATCGAAATGACTCAAGCCATCGCCCGTTGCCAGCCACATGCCGCGCCCGCCGTCGCCCTTGATGGCGGCGATTTGCTCGCCACCGGGGCCGCGGCTGTCCCTGGCGGCGCGCCGGTAGGGAATGAAGTTCTCGCCGACCGGGTCGTAGCGCTGCAAGCCGCCGCCGCGGGTGCCCACCCACAGGCGGCCCTGGCCGTCCTCGTACAGGGCGGTGACCCAGGGGTTGGTCAGGCTGCCGGGCTTGTCCGCGTTGTGGCGATAAAAGGTGACGCGCGCGCCATCGTAGCGCACCAGGCCGCTCTGCGTGCCTATCCACATGAAACCCTGGCGGTCTTGCAGCATGGTTTGCACGAGTTCGTGCGGCAAGCCCTGTTCGATGCCGAACTGTTCGAAGCGCAGGTTTTTCAGGGGCGAGGCGCCGCCGGTGGCGCACAGGAGGGCCAGGCAACAGCCGAATAAGTAGCCGGACGAGCGCTTCAGCCAGTGTTGCCAGGTCGGTCGAGCGGCGGCGCCGTGTTGAAACCTCATCGCGATTGTTTCCCCTGAAAACCGGCCGCTCGTGTCGGCCTTGTAATATGAATCGCCGGACCGGCCCTGCCTTTACTTGGCGTAGCCGTATTCGATGGGCTGATCCAGTGCCTTCTGCAACGCCGGGGGCAAAATGATGACCGGTCCCAGGCCGCCGTCCGGCCCCATCAACGGCGGCACGCATTGCGCAAAACGGAAAGCCTGTCCGGGATCATACTTGAGTTTGACGGCATACAGGCCGGCATGTGCGTCGTCCCAGTAGCGCCAGGCGTACTCGTCCTGATCCAGGCGCGGATAGTTCTGGTAAATGTGGCCGTTCGACATGGGTTCGATCAGCGCGATCCACTCTTCGAGAAAGGCGACGGCGGCCGGCTTCTCCGCTTCCACCAGCCAGAACACGTCGAGCACGATGTCGAAGGCGGCGTCGCGATGGATGAAGGCGCTGTCTTGGCGCGGATAGGCGTTGATGGCGCCGCCGTAAAATTCCAGGTAGGCGTAGGAATACTGGTTGGGCGTGCGCTTGAACAGCTCCAGCATGGCGCGCCATTCCTCGGGCGCCAGGTCGCGCGCCACGTAGCGGGCGGTCTTGTCTTCGCAGGGCCAACTGGTGCCGGCCGGGAAGGAGGGCATGCCGTAGGGCTCATTGAGCAGGCGCACGTTGAGGTCGTTGAAATCGCTCGTCGCCGTCCACTGCGTCATGGCGCCGGGCAGGGCGCACAGGGGCGCGATGATGGCCTGGCCGGCGTCGCCGTCGCCCGCGTACAGGCCGCGCGCCATCAAAAAGGGGCGCATGTCGACGCCGGGCGGGCTGCCGCCCTGTATGCCGGGCTGGTAGCACAGCGAGACCTGGGTCGTCATCAGCGGCGCGGCGTTGCGCAGCATGAAGTTGGCTTGCAATTCCAGCAGCGCGCCGGTGGCGTTTTGCATGTCCTGTTCCGTCTCCAGCGGCCAGATCACGGCCCAGCCGAAGACGTCGCCCAGGGCGCGTAGGCGGTAGCGCACGCTCAGCAGCACGCCGAAGGTGCCGCCGGTGCCGCCGCGCATGGCCCACCACAGGTCGTAGTTGAGCTCGCGGCTGGCCGTGACGATGCTGCCGTCGGCCAGCATGACGCGCATGTCGATCACGTTATCGCAATTCATGCCGAAGGCGACCGAGGTGAAGCCGTAGCCGCCGCCCTGCATGAAGCCGGCCACGCAGACGTCTTCGCATTCGCCGACGGGCACGTGCATGCCCTGGGCTTGCAGCGCCTCGGTCAGTTTGCTGAAGGGGCAGGCGCAGGCGGCCGAGGCGACCAGATTGGCGGCGTCGACGTAGACGTCGTTGAGCATGCTGACATCGATGAGGATGCCGCTACCGGCCGAAAAGCCGGCCGTGCAGTGGCCGCTGGAGCGCAGCGCGAAGGGCTGGGTGGCGTCGCTGGCCAATTTCAGCGCTTGCGCCACGTCGCTCTCGACGGCGCAATAGACGATCATGGAGGGGTAGGCGTCGAACACCGGGTTGAACAGTTGACGATCGGTGTCGTATTCCGGGTCGCCCGGCATGACGATATAACCGCGCAATTGCGACTGGGTCGCCTTGACTTGCTCGCGCGTCATCTGGAAGCGGTGGAAATCTGCATCGTCGCGGCGGTCCCAATGGGCCGACAGGATACGGTCGCGTATTCTTTTCTTCGTATTGACTAACATCTTTCTCCCTCTCTCCACAGTCATAACAATTGCGAATTGCAATGGTGAGATATGCTATACCAATAACTATTTGCCATGTGGAATTTATTGGGGAAAGGGGATCTGGCGCAAGGCCGTTGCCGCGCGGGCCCTTGCGCGGCGATGTATTGGGGGGCTGGCCGGGGCGCGGACGGAGTCCGCGTGGCCGGTGGGGCGGAAGGGGCGGATGGGCGGCGAAGGGGAGGGCCTGCGCGGGAATGCCGGCAAGGGTTGGCGGCCTAAGCGGCGCCGGCCCTTCCCGGGTGAACTCTATCGGCGCGGCTTGCCGTTGACTTCGGCGATCGCGTGCTTGGCAGCATCGATGGCGCTATCGATATGTTGCAGCGCGCGGTGTTGCATATCGCGGCTGCGGCTGTCATCCTCGGGTTGCGCGACGGCAGTGTGGGCCAGTCGCAACGCTTCCAGGGCCCGGTGCATCATGCCTTCGCGCGGCATGCTGGTGTCGATGTCCGGCTTGTTGCGGAAATCCTTGCCGTCGTAGGAAGCCGCTTGCTTCAATTCCCGGTAAGCGGCGTGGATTTCATCGCTGACCCTTTGTTCGGCGGCGTTGATGTTGCCGTTTTCGGGATGGCGATGTTCGACCATCCAGTTCGCTTCGCGCAAATCGTTCATGGCGTGCACATAGGCTGGATGACGGCCCGGTTCGTCGGCGTGGGCCGACAGGCTGAGGGCGGCCAGGAAAGGCAGGGAGAGTAAAAGTTGAGAAATTTTCATGGGTTTATCCTTGATTCGACTTCATTGATGGGAGCGCAGACTGTTGATCGCTGCAAAAGTCTAGCATCCTCATCGGCATCGATTCGTGCGCTATCGTATCAAAATGTAAAAGGATGGCGGGGGCCGAGAGGCAAGGGAATGCCCCTGCGAGACTGGTCGAAAGAACATCTTTACCGGTCACCATATCGCAATTCACGGCGCGCCGCCGCACGTCAGGTTCAGGCGGCGCCGGCGCGGACCAGCGCGGGCGCGTCGGCGCTCGCCGCGCCCGCGCCACCGGTGGCCCGTTCCAGGTTGGCGAAGGCTTCATAGGTGAGCGCCATGAGCCGCTCCGGCCTGGCCACCATGCGGGTATCAACGTACAGGCCCAGCTGAATCTGTCCGGCGTAGGAAATGAAGGCGAAGCCGGTGCCGATCACGCCCGCCTGCGGCACCCAGCAAATCAATTCCGTCATCTTGGCGCCGGCCAGGTAGCGGTGCTTGACGGGCCCTTCTATATTGGTCAGCACCACCGAGCCCTTGGAGGTGAACAAGTTCAGGGCGAAGCGCTGCAGTGGGCGCGGCAGGCTGCCGGCGATGGACAGGAAGGCCATCGTCGCGTGCGGCTGGTGGGAGCGTTTGATGGCTGTCATGCGCGCGCTGGTCTGGCGCAGGCGTTGCAGGGGATCGTCTATATTCGTCGGCAAGTCGACGGCGACCAGGCCGAACTCGTTGCCGAGGCGGAAGGCGTCGGCCTTTTCCCGCAAATTGAAGGTCACGGCCGCCCGCAGCGCGCGCCCGTCCAGTTGTTCGCCCTGTTCGCTCAGGTAGGCGCGCAGCGCGCCGGCGACGGCGGCCACCCAGACGTCGTTGATGGTGGCCTGGCTGCGCTTGGCCATGGCCTTGACGCGTTCGAGCTGCAGCGGCGGCAGCCAGACCAGCTTCTTGGCGCCCGTCAGGGGCGTCTTGAGCGCGGTCTTGGCGTCGGGCGGCAGCAGCGCCAGGCGCGTCACGTGCAGGCCGATCTTCAGCCAGGACAGGGCCACGCACAGGAAGGACAGCTTGGAGCGGCAAGTCGGCTGGCCCCGGTGCGGATGGCCGGAGGGGGACGGCACCTTGCCGTGGCTGTCGTTGTCGTCGGTCAAATGATTGAGCACATGCACCAGGCCGAGTCCGTCGGTGATGCAGTGGTGCAGGCGAAAGACGATGGCGTGGCCGCCAGCCACCTTGTCGATCACCGTGATATGCCACAAGGGGCGGGCCGGGTCCAGCGGCCGCGGCGCCATCGCCGCCAGAGTGTCTTGCAGTTCATGGCGGCTCACTTCGCGCTCCATGGTTTCCAGGTGGAAGTGGGCGGCGATATTGAAGCGGGCGTCTTCGACCCAGCGCGGACGGCCCAGGCGGGTGGCCACCTTTTGCGTGAAACGAGGATAGTTGGGCAGGCGATGTTCGACGGTCGAGATCAACTTGTCCATGTCAACCGGGCCCTCGAAGAGCAAGATGCTGTTGATGACCATCAGGTTCTTGTCGGAATCCATGCGGTGCCAGGCGAAATCCCGGCTCGTCATCGTCGATTTCGCCGCTCTTTCCGCGCCGGCGTTGCCGGCCCCGGTGTGGCGTGGCAGGGTTGGACTCGATAGCGTGAAATCATTTTCCATACGATATACCCCTGATGCTGCGTCTTGATATGGCCGAATCCGGTTCCCGCGACGCCGGGGCGCCGCGCTTGCCGCCGGGCGGGCAAGCACTCCAGCAAGCCTTGTCTGGAATGCATGATTTTTCTATATTACTTGCTGTCAAGGCGCTTGTGAACGGCGGCGGGGGCCACTTGGGCCGGATGACTTGCGCGGCAATGTCATTGGCTTCTGGCGCCATCTTGAAGGCCCCTTGGTGGCCCGAATTTTGAATTAAGATCAATGCAGTTGGAATAATTGCAATGAAAGCGGGCGCTTCGCGGGCGCCGCCGGCACCTTCACTTATTATTTGGCGCGGAGAGCGAGATGACACACGGTATGGGGCACCTGAGCGTGCAGGCGAGCCTGGCGGGCAAGCGCATCCTGTTGACGGGCAGCACGGGCTTTCTGGCCAAGGTGGTGCTGGAAAAGCTGATACGGGCCGTGCCCGATGTCGGCGGCTTGATCTTGCTGATACGGGACGCCGACGGCGCCGACGCGCGCCAGCGCTTCGAGCGCGACATCGCCACCTCGTCGGTGTTCGACACCCTGCGGGCCCAACGACCGGCGTTCCTGGCCCGCTTTTTCGCTGAAAAGGTGGAATGCGTCAGTGGCGAAGTCACGCAAGAGCGCTTCGCTCTGCCGGCCGCGCGCTTCCTGGCGTTGGCCGGGCGCGTCGACGTGATCATCAACGCCGCCGCCAGCGTGAATTTCCGCGAGCCGCTGGACGAGGCGCTGCGCATCAACGCCCTCAGCATCGACAATATCTGCGCCCTGGCGCGGGCCGGGAACGCGGCCCTGATCCAGGTGTCGACCTGTTACGTCAACGGTTACAACCGGGGCGAGATGCGCGAAGAGATGGTCCATCCGGCGCGGGCGGCGCTGCCGCGGCACCGCGACGGTTACTATGAGGTCGACGGCTTGATCGCCACTCTGCGGCAAAAAATCGCCGCCATCGAAGCCGCCACGGTGCCGGCCCAGCGCGCGCGGCGCCTGACGGAGCTGGGCATCCGCGAAGCCAACCACTACGGCTGGAACGACACCTATACCTTTACCAAGTGGATGGGCGAGCAGCTGGCCATGCGCGGCATGCAGGGGCAGACCCTGAGCATCGTGCGTCCCGCCATCATCGAAAGCACCCTGCAAGAGCCTTGCCCCGGCTGGATCGAGGGGGTCAAGGTGGCCGACGCCATCATCCTTGCCTATGCGCGCGGCAAGACCCGCTTCTTTCCAGCCAAGGCGGACGGCATCATCGACATCGTGCCGGCCGACCTGGTGGCGAACGGCATCGTGCTGGCCTGCGCCGAAGCGCTGGCCGATCCCTTGCGCCAGCGCATCTACCAAGCCTGTACGGGCCAGGGCAATCCCGTGCTGCTGGGGCGGGTGATCGCATTGCTGCAAAGCGAGGCCAAGCGCAACTGGCAAGCGTACGAGCGCCTGTTTTACCGCGCGCCCAGACACGACTTCCGCATGGTCAGTCGCGCCACCTTCCTGCTGACCTTGCGCGTCTTGCGGGCCGGGGTGGCGCTGTGGAGCGGCGTGCGCCGCCTGCTGGGCGTGCGCGGGCAGTCGAAGGCGATCGAAGCCCTGCGCACCACGCACACCCTGGCGCTGACTTTTTCCTTTTATACCGAGCCGCGCTATCGCTTCCACAATACGCAATTGCTGGCCCTGGCGCGGCGTTTCGGCGTGGCCGAGCGCGCGCTGTTTCCGGTCGATGCGCGCCTGATCGACTGGGAAGACTATCTGTGCCGCGTGCACATGGCGGGCTTGAACCGGTATGCCTTGCGGGCGCGCGCGCCGGCGCAGGCCGGGGAGGGCGCCGCCGTCCGTGTCGGCGAGGCGCGGGATGCGGCGCCGGCGCTGGTCGAATAGGGCTGAATTGCCAACTACTTGAACGATGTTTTTTCGCGTATGAAGGTGGAGTTTGTCGGCATCTGCGCTGGCTGAGCGGAGAGCGCGCGCTGGCGGGCGACTTCGACGTTGATGGCGGCTGGCGTTCGCGGAAAGACTTACGGCGGGATGCGCATCGCCGAACGGATGCGCAGGGGCGGTTCGTGAAACTTTCAGGCTAGCGCGGCGCTGCGATGCGGCGTCGACTGGGCTCGGACAGTACGCGAACGATCACGGCGAAGTTCACACCAGCACGGGCCAGATAGTCGGCGGCGGCGGCTCGGCCTTTTTCCGATGCAATGACAATGGCGCGGTCTACCGTCTTTGCGGTTGCCAGGTCGGAGCGGTCGGACGGCGAGGAAAATGTTGGTGTATAAGAAATGTTCATGTGTATATTGTAATGTCACCATTGCATTATCGCAAGATGTGAGCGTTAAATAGGCGTAAAAAACGTATCTTTGATGCATTTACTTTGTCATCCATGCAACACTTTGTGGCGCGACGGGGTGCGCCTGCCGAACCGCATGGCGCGTTTTCTTCATCCGGTCTTTGAGGTCATTTTTTTGAGCCGCAAATATTTGGATGGGCAACTTCGCCATGCAATTATCCGAGATGGTTTGCCGGCACGCACCCGTTCAATTCGAGCAAGCGGACATGAAATTTTGAGAAAGGTGATGCATTTTTTTTGCGAAAATTACAAATCTGGATGCGTGTTGAACGACCTTGGTTGCAGGAAGAACATCCAGCCATTCACGCCGACCGCGGCGCGTTAATCCGTACGGGATTATCCAATTTCAATCTTTTTTCGGCGTGATTTTATGTGCGCCGTCGCGAAACGCATGACCAATATCCCGGGTAACTTTCCTTGCTCCATGCCCGACGGCACGCGCACCATCGCGAAAGACATGCCCGATCACTGTTGTCGTCTTTTTAATCCCGTGGCCGACTGCCTTGGCAGCCTTCTTGGTGTCGTCGACTGGATGTACTTTGCTTGAACCTTCATTGCCGTGTTCTTCGGCGGCGTAAGCCGAGACGTTGAGTAAAGTTATCACGATCGCGATCAACATCGTGGTGCGATTTTTTTGAGATAAAAACGGTCGAGTCATGTTCATTCCTGGCGATCTGAAGTGAAAGATGCGGAGAGCGGGCGTTGCCGACAGACCGCTTGTACGGTATGGGTACACCCGGGCGTGGCACGCCATCGTGACGCTTTTTATGCCACACGTGGATCGATACTACTATATAGATGAGGCATCATAGCCTGATTTTATGGCCCCCGACGTGACGATATTGGGCCGGATGCCATTCGAACATGCCTGTATCGGGCATCGCCGTGCGCGCAAGACGCGCGGCTTCGTCGGGCGTCAGTGAATGTCACGGCTTCCCCTTCCTGGGCATACGTGGCTTTTTTAATCGCGTCGTGGCGCACCATCCGCGCGCCCCCGGCCACAATGGCGCGGCCGCGCCAGAGGCGCATCTTGGCGCGGGGAAAAAACAACCGGCGCCATGGTGTCGCCGGCAACAAGCTGTGCTAAAATCTCGCCTCGTTGCCCGGGTGGTGAAACTGGTAGACACCCGAGACTTAAAATCTCGTGTCCGTAAGGGCGTACCGGTTCGATTCCGGTCCCGGGCACCAACGAATAGTTTTACCGATGCACATAAACGGCGATATATCCATATTAATCAATGGCTTATCGCCGTTTTTCATTTCCGTGGACAATGTATGGTGTAGCATGGCGGCGCCGGCCCGCGGGACTCATCCAAGGACAATCATGAATATCACCATCAATGAAGTGTTGCGCGCGTTGATAGACCCGCTCACCGCCAACGAATTCGCCGCGCTCGAACGCAGCCTGCTGGCCGAAGGCTGCCGCGACGCCCTGGTGCTGTGGAACGACGTGCTGATCGACGGCCATAACCGCTACGCGATTTGCCGCCAGCACGACATCGCCTTCAAGACCGTGCAAAACACCAGCTTCGGCTCGATCGACGACGTCATGCTGTGGATGATCGATAACCATCTGGCGCGCCGCAACGTGTCCGACTTCCAGCGCGGCGTGCTGGCGCTGCGCAAGAAGGATATCGTGGCCGCCCAGAGCGTGCAAACGGTGAGCAAACCGGCCGACGCCGGCGCCGCCAGCCTGGCGCCGACGGCGCCGCTGAGCTCGCGCGAAGACATCGCCAAGGCGGCGCGCCTGAGCAGCAACCAGATCAGCCAGATTGAAAAAATTCAAAAGGCGGCCACGCCGGAACTGGTGCAGGCTGTGCGCGCCGGCACCATTTCGATCAACGCGGCCGCCACCGTGGCCTCGCTGCCGGAAGCCGAGCAAGTCGCGGCCGTGGCCGGCGGCAAGAAGCAGATGCAGCAGGCGGCCAAGGAAATCCGCGAACAGCGCGCCTCGGCGCGTCCAGCGAAGGAGCCGAAGGAGGGCGCCGACGAAGGCGGCGAACTGGCCCAATTGAAGGCTGAACTGGCCCTGTTCAAGGAGCGCAACGCCGCCCTGAAGGCGGAAAACGCCGAACTCAATCTACGCATTGCCGCCCTGATCGACGCTTCCTGAGCCAACCCCGGGGCGGGGCGCTTCAGGCATAGGGCGTTTGCGCGGGGAAGGAAAAATACAGGTGGACGCCTTGCCCGGGCTCGCTCTCCAGGCGCAGCCGGCCTTTGAAGATCGCCTGCACCAGGTTGTGCACGATGGCCAGGCCCAGGCCGGAGCCGCCCTGTCCCAGCTTGGTCGTGTAAAAAGGTTCGAATACCTTGTGCTGCAGCGCGCGCGCGATGCCGCGGCCGTCGTCGCTGTAGTGCAGTTCGATCATGCCATCCTCCAGGGCCGCTTGCAGCAGGATGCGCCCGCCGCCGCGTCCTTCGAAGCCGTGGGTGATCGAATTCATGATGATGTTGTTGACGATTTGCTCCAGGTGGCCGGGAAAACTGTCCATCTCGATGCCCGGCGGGATGTCCAGCTCGACCGTGGCCCTGGCCCGCCGCGTCACGGCGCCCAGCGCGTTCAGGCTGTCCTGCACCGTGCCGCGCAAGTCGAAGCGGCGCCGGCGCTGGCTGGTCTGATCCACCGAGACGCGTTTGAAGCTGTCGATCAGGTCGCTCGCCCGGTTGCCGTTGCGCACGATGATGGCGCCGGCCTCGCGGCATTCGGCCAACGCCTGGGCCAGGCCGGAACGGGTCAGCTTGGCGCCCTCGACGGCGGCGCCGATCTCGCCCAGCTGGTCGACCAGGGCCGAGGCGGCCAGCACCATATTGCCGATCGGCGTGTTCAACTCGTGCGACACGCCCGCCACCAGCGCGCCCAGCGAGGCCAGCTTCTCCGATTCGATGATTTGCGCCATGGCCTGGCGCAGCTCGCGCGTGCGCTCGTCGACGCGGGTCTCGAGCTCGTCGTTGAGCTCGCGCAGCGCATTCTCGGCGCGCTTGCGCTCGGACAGATCGACGTGGGTGCAGATCATGCGTAGCGGCCGGCCGTCGGCCGCGCGGCTGACGATCTTGCCGTTGTCGAGCACCCATTTCCAGCTGCCGTCCTTGCAGCGGGCGCGGTGCTCGTTCTTGTAGCGCGCCATGGCGCCGGCAAGATAGTCGGCCAGCGCGGCCCGCACCGGCGCCAGGTCGTCCGGATGGATCAGGCGCTCGCGCCCGGCGATGCTCTGCTCGACTTCGTCGACGCCGAAGCCGTGCATCGCCGTCCAGCATTCCGAATAGAGGACCCGGCCGCTCTCGATGTCCCAGTCCCAGACGCCGTAGCCGGCGCCCTCGAGCGCGAAGTTCCAGCGCTCTTCACTGTCGCGCAGGGCTTCGGCGGCGCGCCGCAGTTCGCGCCGCTGGGCCGCCTCGGTGATCTCGCGCCGGACCGCTGGCGCCAGGCGCGCCAGGTCGGCCTTCATCACGTAATCGTGGGCGCCGGCCTTCATCAGGGCCACCGCCGTCTCTTCGCCGATGGTCGCCGACACCACGATGAAGGGCAGGTCGAAACCGGCGCCGCGCATCAGGGCCAGGGCCGCGCCGGCGCTGAAGCCGGGCAGGTTGAAGTCGGACAGCACGATGTCCCAGGCGCGCGCGGCCAGGGCGGCGCGCATCTGCTCCTCGCTGTCGACGCGCAGCGACTCGACTTCGCAATCGGCGCGCCGCAGGCAGCGCAGTATCAATTCGGCGTCGCTGACGCAGTCTTCCACCAGCAGCACGGCCAGCGGGGTCAGCATGTCAAGCCGACCGGGCTCTCGTTGATGACCAGCCAGTACAGGCCGAGCTGGCGGATCACTTCGGCGAACTGGTGGAAGTCGACCGGCTTGCGGATATAGCTGTTCACGCCCAGGTCGTAGCCGGCGGCGACGTCCTGCTCTTCGCGCGAGGAAGTGAGAATCACCACCGGGATGCGGTGACTGCGCGGGTCGGCGCGTATGCGGCGCAGCACTTCCAGGCCGTCCAGCCTGGGCAGCTTCAAGTCCAGCAGCACCAGCACCGGCGGGTCGGCGTCGGCGCGCCCGGCGTGGACGCCCTCGCAAAACAGGTAGTCGAGGCCTTCCTGGCCGTCGCTGGCCAGCACCAGAGGATTGGTGATATTGCTTTTCTTGAGGGCGCGCTCGGTCAGGCCGATATCGCTCGGATTGTCCTCGATCAGCAGGATGGCGCGGGAATGCATGGCTGCTCCTTCAAAGTGAAGTAAAAGGTGGCGCCGGTATCGACGCCGGCCTCGCCCCAGACGCTGCCGCCGTGGCGCAAGACGATGCGCTGCACCGTGGCCAGGCCGATGCCGGTGCCGGGAAACTCGCTGCTCTTGTGCAGGCGCTGGAACACGCCGAACAGCTTTTGGGCGTAGCGCATGTCGAAGCCGGCACCGTTGTCGCGCACGAAGAAGGCTTCCACCGCGCGCCCGGAGTCGGGCGCGACGACGTGGGCGCGACCCAGTTCGACGCGCGCCGGAGACCGTGCGGCGCTGAACTTGGCGGCGTTTTCCAGCAAGTTGGTGAGCATCACTTCCAGCAGGCGCGGGTCGCCGTGCGCCGTCAAGCCCTCGGCCAGGATGAAGTCGATGGCGCGTCCCGGCTCCGCTTCGCGCACGCGCGCGGCGATGGCGCCAGCGATGGCCGTCAGGTCAACCCGCTGCCGGGTCAGCGCGGTCCGTCCCAGGCGCGAGAATTGCAGCATGTCGTCGATCAGGTGGCCCATGCGCTGCGATTCGGCGCGCACCCGCTCCAGGTATTGGCGCCCGGTCGCGTCGAGCAGGGCGCCGTAGTCCTCTTGCAGGGCCAGGCTCCAGCCGTCGATGCCGCGCAGCGGGCCGCGCAAGTCGTGCGAGACGGAATAGGAAAACGCTTCCAGCTCCTTGTTTGCCAGCTCCAGCTGGGCGGTGCGCTCGCGCACCTGTTCTTCCATGCCGGCGTTGGCGGCGCGCAGGTCGGCGCGGGCCCGCTCGGTCTGCGCCAGCAGGGCTTGCACCGCCTCTTCCGCGCCGCGGCGCGCGCTGATGTCGGTGTGGCTGCCTATCATGCGGGTGGCGCGGCCGCGCGCGTCCTTGGCCACCACCATGCCGCGCGCCAACACCCACTTCCAGCTGCCGTCGCGACACAGCATGCGCTGCTCGATACTGTAGCGGTCGGCGGCGCCGGAAAAATTCTCCTTCAGCAGGGCGTGGGCGCGCACCAGGTCGTCCGGGTGCGCCAGCCGGGTATAGGTGTCGATATGGCTCGACAGCTCGCCTTCCGCATAGCCGAGCATCTCGCCCCAGCGCTGTGAATACAGCACGTCGCCGCTGTCGATGTGATAATCCCAGAGGCCGTCGCCGGAGCCCTCGAGGGCGAACTTCCAGCGGTATTCGCTCTCCCGCAGGCCGCGGAAGGATGTTTCCAGGCGCACGCGCATGGCGTTCAGGGCGCCCACCATCTGTTCCAGTTCGTCGCCGCCGGCGCCGGGGCGGCGCTCCAGGGTCAGCGGCGCGAGTTGCTCCTGCTCGTCGTCGCCGCCGCCGCCGCGGAAGAGGCGATCCGAATAGCCGGCGATTTTCTTCAGGTGGCGCCCGAACATGTACTGGAACAGCATCAGGATGAACAGCGAGACGAGGAAGGTCTTGATGGTTTGCGCCACCAGAACCGCCACCACTTTGTCGCGCAGGCGGCGCTGCACGCCGTCCAGGCTGGCGACCGCGCGCACCCGGCCGATGTAGATCGGGCGCTGGCGGTGCGTGAAATACAGGGGAAATTCGCGGCTGATGGTGTCTTGCGCGCCGGCCCGCCCCAGCTTGGCCACCACTTGCCCCTGTTCAGCGCGCACTTCGACGTATTCCAGGTCGGGCAGGCGCAGCATGCCTTGCAGCTGCAACCGCACATCCTTGGCGCTGGTGATCCACAGGCTGGACGCCAGGCTGTCCGCATAACTGGCTTGCACCTGGGCCAACTGGGATTCGACCTCGCCGACGTCGCGCTGGTATTCGAGGCGCAACTGGAAGGCGGTCGAGAACAGGGTCACCACGGAGCTGAACAGCAGGATCCAGATGGCGAAGCGGCGCCCCATGTTGTGGCGGCCCAGTACGAACAGATGGCGGAGCGGGGCGCGCATCGGTCTAGTGTTGGTAGCGGGTCATCACGGCGTCGACGATGCGCTGGTGCGTGCCGTCCCGTTTCATGCGGCGCAATTCCTCGGCCAGGCGCGGCACCAGGGCCGCGTGCTTCTTGTTCAGGTAGAGAAACCACTCGCCGGCGACGATGGGCGGTTGCATGAGGTGGATGTCTTTCAGTCCCATGCTGCGGATGAAGTGCAAGCCTTCCAGTTTTTCGATCACGGCGACGTCGATGCGGTCCTTGTCCAGCATGGCGAACAACTGGCGCCCGGTTTCCAGCGTCACCAGGGAGCGGCTGCCGACGATGGTGCGCTCGAGGATCTTCCAGCCGGTCAGGATGCCGACGTCGTAGGGCCGCAAGCCGTCGGCGCTCACCGTGGCCGGGCCGTGGCGGGTGAACGCCACCATCTGATAAGACAGCACCGCTTCCGGCACCCGCAGCAGGTTGGGGTAGCTGGCGTCGATGCCGAGCACGCGCGCGACGTCGCCGTCGTCGATGCCGCTGTTGGCGTTGAGCAGGCCGCGCTCGGCCGAGGCGGCCTGGATCTCGACGCGCAGTCCCAGGCGCTGGAACAGTTTCGCGTATATCAGGTCGAGCACGCCGTCCCGCTCGGGCGAGGTGAGGGGGGCGAAGAAGGCCGTGTTCAGCACCAAGGGCGGCGCCGCGGTCGCCGCCCTTGCCGACGGCGCCGCCGCCAGCAGCAGGGCGGCCAACACGATGCTGGACTTGTTCATGGCGCTCCCCGGTTCGGCTTGTCAGACGATGAGTGTTCGCAAAAACTTGCAAGATGTCATCTACTGTCCGCCGATTCCGGGGCCGTGTCAACCGCCCGTTGGGGGGGCGCCGGCCCGGCGCGGGGTTCGGATCGCGGCCGGCGCGCGTGCCAGGTCGTGGCGCAGATCCTCGACGTTTTCGATGCCGACCGACAGGCGCACCAGAGCCTCGCCTATGCCCAGCGCGAATACTTCGCAGCGTTCCAGGAAGCGGCGCGCGCCGGCCAGGTCGGCCTTCAGTTCGACCGGGACGATGCCGCCGAAGCCATCCATCTGGCGCTTCGCGCGCGGCGTTGCGCGCCGCGCACCGCCGAGCCGGTGGCGGCAGGGGACAGCCCAGGTTTTCGGCGGCGCGGGAGGGCGCGCGTTTATAATCGCGCTCTGGCATTTCATGGGTGGACGCGGCGGTGGCAAAACTTTATTTCAGGTATTCGGCGATGAACGCCGGCAAGTCGACGGCGCTCTTGCAAGTCGCCCACAACTATGAGGAGCAGGGTCAGGCCGTGCGCCTGTACACGGCGGCCATCGACAGCCGCTACGGTGTCGGCCTGGTCACGTCGCGCCTGGGTCCGCAACGCCAGGTCGAGGTGTTCGACGCGGCCACCGATTTCCTGGCCGAGATCCCGCGGGTGGCTTGCGTGCTGGTCGACGAGGCGCAGTTTCTCTCCACGGCCCAGGTGCGGCAATTGCATCAACTGGCGCAGGTGAAGGGCGTACCGGTCATTTGCTACGGTTTGCGCAGCGATTTCATGGGCCAGCCCTTTCCCGGCTCGGCCTATCTGCTGGCGCTGGCCGACGATATCGAGGAACTCAAGAATATCTGCGCCTGCGGCAAGAAGGCGACCATGAATATCCGCGTCGACGAGCAGGGCAGGCGCATCAAGGCCGGCGAGCAGATCAGTATCGGCGGCAATGAGCGCTACCGCCAGGCTTGCGGGCGCTGCTTTTACACCGGCTAGGCCGATACCCGCGCCCGCCGGGGCGCGCATCCCGATTGCGCCGCTTTGTCCGTTAGCGCACAGACCGGCCGTGGCCGGGGCGGCATGATTGCCTTATGTGCACACAATTGGCCGCCCCGGCATCCCCGTTTCCGTCCCGCCCGCGCCCCCGCGCCGGCGGGCGCGCGGGCGGCGTCGCGCCGGGGGCGCCGTGAGCGCCGCCCTGACGCCGGGCCGCGACCGGACCATTGCGCAAACGACGCCGCTGTCGCCGACTTGCGCCGCCAGCGCCCATCCGCGCCTGCTCATCGCCACCACCATCCTCGCCTCCAGCCTGGCCGGGCGCTACCTGCCCGACGAGGCCGGTAACGCCGGCGGCGCCGGCATTGCGCTCGACTGGCCGGGGGCGGCCCTGGCCAGCGTCGGCCTGGCCGTCCTGACCTGGGGCTTGACGGTGGCGGGCGCCGGCGCCGGCACAGACTGGCGCGCCTCGCTGGCGTTGGCCGCCGGCCACACGGGCGTGGCGCCAGACTTCAACAGCGCCGTCGCCCGCTGCGGCGGCTTGATCGCCAACGCGTTGCTGGGCGGGGTGCTGGCCGCGCGCGGCCCGGCCCTGACGGCCGCCTTCCACGGCGCCGCCCTGGTGGCCGCAGGCGCCGCCCTGGCTGCCGGAATGTGCGCTTTTTCTGGATTTCCCCCGCGGCGGCGCCTGGGGCGCCGCCATCCGATCCGAACCGCCAAGCAGGCACCCACTAACCGGCCGCCCCGCGCGGCCACTGGAGAATACAATGAGCATACTTGCATCGATCGCCACCGGCCTGTCGGCCCGCGAGCACGAAACCGGCAACCTGGAAGCGAAGCTGACCCTGGTCGAATACGGCGACTTCGAATGCCCGCGCTGCGCCCAGGCCGAACCGCTGACGCGCCACCTGCTGGACACCTACGGCGACCGCCTGCGCTTCGTGTTTCGCCACTTTCCCGACAGCGCCGCCCATCCGCACGCGGAATTGGCGGCCGAAGCGGCCGAGGCGGCCGCCGCCCAGGGCAAGTTCTGGCCCATGCACGCCAAGCTGTTCCGTTTGCCGCAGCACCTGGAGCAGGACGCGCTGACCCGTTACGCCGAAGAGCTGGAACTGGACACGCTGCGCTTCGTGGGCGACATGCGCGACCACGTCTATGTGCAGCGCGTGCGCGAACACCACGCGGCCGGCGTGCGGCTCGGCTTGCGCGGCACGCCCAGCTTTTTCCTCAATGACACGCCGGTCGACGTCTCGTTCGGTCTGGAAAAGCTGGAGCAAGCCGTGCGCGCGGCGCTGGGCGAACAGTGAGCTGGACGCCGGCCCCGGCGTTGCACCCGAGCGCAACTGAGCGCAACTGAGCGCACCTTAATCCGCGCTTAAGGCAGACGGCGCAAACTCTGATTCATACGGAGTTTTCGGATTCCGCTATCCTGTAGAATATGAAAACCGGGGGGGCTGACGCAGCCCACCCAGGTAGCCATATCGACATGGCGGGCGCGGCAATGCCGCGTCTGTTTTTGTCCATCGAATTTTTTACCTTTTCGGAGTAGCCGATGAAGAAGCAAATACTGCTGGTCGTCCTGACGCTTGCCATGTCAGCGCAAGCCGGCGCGGCCCAGCCGGAAAAGATCGCCACGCCCTTGAAACCCCTGGCGCAGCAAACCCAGGCCGCCCTGTGGGCCTCGCGGGTGCTGTCGCGTTACCACTACAAGGCGGTGCCGCTCGACGACGCCATGTCGGAAAAGATTTTCGACCACTATTTCAAGTCGCTGGACGCCGAAAAGTTGTTTTTCTTGCAGTCCGACCTGGAGCAGTTCGCGCCCATGCGCTCCAAGCTGGACGACGCCATCACCGGTGAAAACCTGAGCGCGCCGTTCGCCATCTACAATCTGTATCAGCAGCGTTTCGATGAACGCATCAATTTCGCGCGCGAACTGCTGAAGACCAAATTCGATTTCAGCGCCGACGAAAGCTATCAGTACGACCGCGAAAAAGCGGCCTGGCCGAAAACCGAGGCCGAGGCGCGCGAACTGTGGCGCAAGCGGGTCAAGAACGACTGGCTGCGCTTGAAGCTGGCCGGCAAGGAAGACAAGGCGATCCGCGAAACGCTCGAAAAGCGTTACGACAATTACCAGAACCGCGCCCGCAAGCTCAATAGCGTAGACGTGTTCGACATCTTCATGAACGCCTATGCGATGGCGATCGAGCCGCACACCAATTACCTGGGGCCGCGCGCCTCGGAAAACTTCGACATCTCCATGCGCCTGTCGCTCGAAGGCATAGGCGCGGTGCTGCAGACGCGCGACGAATACACGGTGGTGCGCGAAGTGGTGCCGGGCAGTCCGGCCGGCCTGTCGGGCAAGCTGAAGGTGGGCGACCGGATCGTCGGCGTCGGCCAGGGCGAGAGCGGGCCGCTGACGGAGGTGCTGGGCTGGCGCATCGACGACGTTGTCACGCAAATCCGCGGCGCCAAGGATTCCGTGGTGCGGCTCGACATCCTGCCGGCCGATGCCGGCCCGGACGCCAAGCACGCCATGCTGTCCCTGGTGCGCAAGAAGATCAGCATGGAAGAGCAGGCCGCCAAGAAATCCGTGATCGAGGTCAAGGATGGCGGCGTCAAGCGCCGTGTCGGCGTCATCGCCTTGCCGACCTTTTACCAGGATTTCGAGGCGCGCCGCAAGGGCGACAAGGATTACAAGAGCGCCACGCGGGACGTCGCGCGCCTGCTCGGCGAGCTGAAAAAAGACAAGGTGGACAGCGTCCTGATCGACTTGCGCAACAATGGCGGCGGTTCGCTCAACGAGGCCGTCGAGCTGACCGGCCTGTTCATCGACAAGGGCCCGGTGGTGCAGCAGCGTAACGCCGAAGGCAAGATCGAGATCGAGAGCGACACCAACGCGGGCGTCGCCTGGGACGGCCCGGTTGGCGTCCTGATCAACCGCGGTTCGGCGTCGGCGTCGGAAATCTTCGCCGCCGCCATGCAGGATTACGGCCGCGGCCTGATCGTCGGCGAGGGCAGCTTCGGCAAGGGCACCGTGCAAACCCTGATCAATCTGGACCGTTTCGGCGGCAACGACAAGGCCAAGCTGGGCGAGTTGAAGATGACGATCGCGCAGTTTTTCCGCATCAACGGCGGCACCACGCAGTTGCGCGGCGTGACGCCCGACATCAAGCTGCCGGCCATGTCGGACACCGAGAACTTCGGCGAGTCCAGCTACGACAACGCCTTGCCGTGGACGTCGATCAAGCCGGCGCTGTACGTGCCGGCCGGCGACTTGAAGGATATCGTACCCTTGCTCGACCGCAGGCACGTGGCGCGCGTGGCCAAGGACAAGGATTTCCAGTATCTGGAGGAAGACATCGCCCTGGTCGCCAAGCAGCGCAAGGACAACCTGATCTCGCTCAACGAGACGGTGCGGCGCAAGGAGCGCGACGCCCAGGATGCGCGCACCAAGCTGCGTGAAAAGCGCGTGCTGGCCCTGGTCGCCAGCGGCAATGACGATCTGACCCTGTTGCCCGATCCGAAGGATGCCCTCAAGGCGCTGGGCGCGAAGAGCCCGAGCAAGGCGCAGCAAGTGGCGGCCATGAAGGGCGCGCTGCGCGCCGACGACGGTTTGCAGGGCGATGAGCGGGCCCTGAGCGCCGACATCGACGCCGAGAAGGCCGCCAAGAACGCCAAGGACGTGCTGCTCAACGAGACGGTGCGCATCCTGTCGGACGAAGTTGGCCTGCTCAAGACCGACACCCGCCTGGCGTCGCGCGTGCTGCCGTACGCGGCCGAGGCGGCCGCCTCGAAGTAGTCCCCCGATTGGCCGAGGTCGGCCAATCTCGGC